>JBEPVY010000193.1:0-4210 GCA_041690835.1 Vulcanimicrobiota bacterium
CCTTCGGTCACCGACTCGCCCATCTCGGGCAACGTCACGTCGACCAAGCGCGGCGGACCCGACGGCGCGGCCGGAGCGGCCGCCACCGGCGCGGCTCCGTTCGTCGAAGGCGCGGCGCCGTTCGCGGCGCTCTTGCTGGTGTCGATCTCGGCGAGTGCCGCGCCGACCGCGACCGTCTGGCCTTCGCCGGCGAGGATCCTGGCGATCACGCCGGAGGCGGTCGCAGGCACTTCCACGTCGACCTTATCGGTGGTCACGTCGACCAGCGTATCGCCCTCAGCGACGAAATCGCCGACCTTCTTGCGCCACTCGACGATCGAGCCTTCGCTGACCGATTCGCCCATCTCGGGAAGGGTGACGCTGACCGTCGTGTCCGACACGTGTGCTCGCTGCTCCGTCCGCCTAGTAGCCGTGCGCAATTTAAGAGAGGATGAGGTTCCTCAGGGCCACCATTCTACCCCCGCATCGCCTCGCCAGGTACGACCTGGGGGGCAAGGCGGAGCCGCCTACGCCGCCTGGATCTTGAGGATCAGGACGCCCAGGTCGCGGCTATCCTCGCTCTCCGCGCGCTCGAACATGTTCAGCCGCTCGGAGCACCTGAGGACGACGCGGACATGCTCGCCCGCCCGGAGCGCCATCGACAGGGTCAGCTCGAAGGCCGTCCCCGGCTCCACGGTCGCCTCGGCGGATGCCCCGCCCGCTTCGCAGACCACCCTGCCGGCGCGCAGATGCTGCGGCGGATAGTAGGCCTTGACGGCCAGGCGCTCGACCCGAGCGGTCGCTTCGAGCTCGAACCGGAGGAGCGGCGCAGCGAAGGCATCCGGGTAGATGCCGGGCGCGGTGCCCGATTGCCGGACCGGCCCGTCGAGCGGAAGCTGCCAACCGTACGGATCCCCGGTCTGGCCCATGCCACGCTGCTGTTGGAGCCGGCGCGTCGCGATGGCCGACTCGACCAGATTGCGCACGTACTCATCATGCGTCTGCCGGGATCCGTCGAGCTGCTTGTACCGCTCGTCCGGATCGTACCAGGCGTAGCCCAGATCGGCGGCCACTCCCGGGTGGATCGGCACCCCCGTCCACGAGACCCGGTCGACGTGCGCGTCGAATGCGCCGCGGGCCGGCTCGAAACCGGCAAGTTCCGGGATATATCCGGCGACGACCGTGGCGAGACGGCGTGCGAGCGTCGCCAGGAGCGGAGCACGCGGATGATTGCGGCTCCAGAAGAGCGGCTCGGTCACCACGTCGTGGAGCACGTCGAACATCTTCACGTCGGACTTCGCATCGCGACTCTTCAGGCGATTGCGCTCGATCTCCGCAAGCCGCCCCAGATCCAGGCGATAGTCGGCGTACTCGTTCAGGTAATAGGCGATCGTGCGTTCCGCATCCCAATCCTGCTCGATGCAACGTAGGAGGATACGATCGCCGTACGGATAGCGGACAAGTCCGTTGCCGAGCACGGCCTCGTCGTATGGATTGAGCGCGCTGAACGGCCAGAGCACGTTGGTGTCGAGCGAAGGGAAGCGCACGACCGGGCAATCGGCGGGCAGTGCGTCGGCTTGCGGAAACCCCGCTACGTCGATCTGCTCCAGAAGCAGCACGCACGCCGCCAGTTCGCGAGCGGTCGGAGCCGGACGCGTGTCGCGTTCGTCCTTGTACGAACGCACGAAGCGAAGAGAATAGCCTGCGGCCTCGAGCGGCGCGACGAAGACGTCCCGGAGCGCGCTTGCCTGACAGTTGCCGAAGATGACGACGGTCCGCAACGCGGGCTTCGTCGGCACTACCCGATACCCGTCAGCCGTGCGACGACCAGGCTCGAGACCGCGATCGTCACCCAAAGCACGAAGCCGAGGAACAGCGGGCGCAGACCGGCGCTCCGCATCTTGGCGTAATCCGCCGAGAGACCGACGCCCGCCAACGCGACCGTGATGCAGAACAGCGCGAGCGTCTGCAGCGCGGGATGCGCGACCGCGGGAATCCAGCCAAGCCCGTTGACGACCGCCGCCAACACGAACCACAGCACGAACCACGGCAACACGGCGCGCCAATCGACGACGCCCGCACCGCGCGCTGCGGCGATGCGCTTGTACGCATAAAACCCGACCAGCGGCACGATCAACAGCGTGCGCGTCAACTTGACGATCACGGCTTCGTCGCCCGCATCGTGCCCGTAGGCATAGCCCGCCGCGACCACCGACGAGGTGTCGTTGATCGCGGTCCCGGCCCACAACCCGAACGCGTGTTGCGAGAGATGCATCAGGTGACCGAGCCACGGGAACGTCAGCACCGCGATCACGTTGAACAGGAAGATCGCCGACATCGCATACGCGATGGCCGCGCCGTCCGCCTCGATCGCGCTCGAGACCGCGGCGATCGCCGAACCGCCGCAGATGCCGGTGCCGACGCCGAGCAGGCGCCGCAGGTCGCGATCGATACCGAGCAGCTTACCGACGAAGTAGGCGGCGGCAAGCACCACCACGAGCGTGACGATCGTCACCGGGAACGAGCGCGCACCGCTCGCGATCACGCGCTCGATCGAGAGGTTCGCCCCGAGCAGCACGATCGAGACCTGCAGTAGGACCTTGCTCGCGAACGCGATTCCGGGCTGCATCGCCGTCGAGGGTGCGCGCAATGCCGCCACCAGCAGACCGATGATCAGGCCGATCGCGATCGCGAAGACCGCCCCGCCGACGACCGGCAAGCGCAGGCCGAGCAACGTCGCGACGATCGCGACGCCGATACACGCAAGCAGACCCGGAGCGAGCTTCACCTCTTAGAAGAACGAAGCCGGTCGCGACGGGAACGAGACCCCGCGATCTTTCGCGAAGGCCGGACGCGCGTGCGTCAGCACGAACGCCGCCACGTCGTAGGACTGCTCCGGCGTGAGCGAGCCGGGCGCGTTCTGCGGCATGTTGTAGTGCACAAATCCGGCCATGTCGCCGAGGCGGTGCATGCCGGCGCCGGCGTTGAACGAGTCGGGGCCCCAGAGCGGCGGGACGGAAAGCGACAGACCGTTACCGTTGGCCTGATGACAGGACGCGCACTTCTGCGCGTAGATGGTCGCGCCGCTCGCGACGTTCGGCGATGCGGCCGGGGCCGGCAGTTTGAACCCGACGTCGGGATCGGGCGATGCGAGCACCGGCGTGCCGCGCGAGATCCACGAGATGTAGGCGACCATCGCGATCATCTCTTTCGAGTTGTACGCCGGCGGCGTGCCGTTCATGCTGTAGAGGAAGCATTGCGCGATCCGGTCCTGGAGCGCGATCACGCGATGGGCGCGCTTGTTCCACTGCGGGAAGTGCGCGTAGACGCCGGCCAGGTCCCCGGCGCGCGCGACCGTTCCCGCGTTCACGTGGCAGGCCGAGCAGTTCATGCGCGCCGTCACGTATGACGGCATCCTGGCATGCGTATTCTCGATCAGATCGTGACCGGCCACGATCTGCGCGCCGACCGGTCCGGCCGGCAGTGCTGCCGGGTCGTAGAGCTTGACGGGCGATGCCGGCGCCGTCTGCGACGGGCCGCCGCTCGCACACGCGACCGCGGCGAACGCGAAACCGGCGGCGAGGACCAGACGTTCTATCCGCATACGCGGGCCTGCGCGGATGGGCGGCCGCAAACCTGCCGGAACGCGCGCTCGAAGCGCGAAGAGAGAGAGCGAGGATATTACCGTGGCAGACGAGATCGATCCGACCAGCTCCACCAGCCCCGCTTTCGACCGCCGCACCTTCGTCGGAATCTCGGCCGCAGCCGCCGCGGGCGTCGCCGCCGGTGGCCGTGCGATCGCCGCCGGCCTGGGTGCGACGCATCCACCGCTGGTCGCCGAGAACGAGCCGTCCATCCAGACGCAACAGCTCACCTTGCGCCGACCGGATATCGAGCTACCCGCCTATGCGGCCTGGCCCAAACGTGCGACCGTCGCCACGCCCGCCGTCGTCGTCACCATGCATATCTGGGGCGTCGACACCTCGATCCGCGACGTCGTCCGCCGTTACGCGCGCCTCGGATACATCGCGATCGCGCCGGATCTCTATGCACGCGGACGCGAACCGGGCGGCGACGGCGTGAGCGACGTCTCCGTGTTCCGCCCGTTCGCAAAAGCTCTCGCGCCCGCCCAGGTCGCCGGAGATCTGCGGGCCGCGGCGCTCTGGTGCCAGGTCGCCCGCCCGCAGGCCAAGATCGGCATCACCGGCTTCTGCATGGGCGGCACGCTCGT
>JBEPVY010000194.1:0-4192 GCA_041690835.1 Vulcanimicrobiota bacterium
CCGAGATTGTACTTCTGGGTAAGCGACTGCGACCCGACCGGCTCGCCGGTCGCGATGTATTCGTAGACCACGGTGGCCAGGATGTAGGCCTTCCGCTGTTCCAGGGGCTCGCGCCCGGGCTCGCTCATTCGCCCTATCTTAGCACTCGTTCCAAACGACTGCTACTGCACAGGTGTCAGGCCGGCGGCGACCGCTCGGTCGAGGCCGGCGGCCGTCAGCTCGCCGACCTGGCTGAAGACGACGTTGCCGGAGGCGTCCAGCACGACCGTCACCGGGAGCGGACCGACCCCGTACGCCTTGAAAACCACTCCCTTGGTATCGGCGACGAGCGGCAGATCGGTCATGTTCCAGAGGCGCAGGTACGAGGCCGCTACGTCGTCCGGCTCGTTGGAGACCGTGATCAGGTCGATCGAAGCGCCGTACTGCTTCTTCAGCTTCACGAAGCGCGGGAGCTCGTCGAGACAGACGTGGCACCAGGTCGCCCAGAAGTGGATGACCGCCGGCTTGCCCTTCTCGATCGCGACCCGGGGGCCGGCGGCGATCGGCAGCGCGACGTCCGGCGGGGGCGCACCGTAGCGGACGCCGACGAGGCCGGTCGCGGTCAGGAGCGCCAGCAGAACGGCGGAGAATCCCACGCCAACCCCTTCGGCAGGCGTCGCCCATCATTCCCGGTAAAAACGCCGAATGAATTCGCAAGGCATCGAAGCGCTCTCGGAAGAGCTCCGCGCGTTCCCGCCGTCTCCCGCGTTCGCGGCGCAGGCGAACGCCCAGCCCGGCATCTACGAAGACGCCGATAAAGACTACGAAGCGTTCTGGGCCTCGTGGGCGCGCAAGCTCGAGTGGAGCAAGCCGTTCACCAAGGTGCTCGAGTGGAACGAGCCGTTTGCGAAATGGTTCTCCGACGGCGAACTCAACGTCTCGGTCAACTGTCTCGACCGGCACGTCAAGGCCGGCAAGGGCGATAAGGTCGCGTTCTATTACGAAGGCGAACCCGGCGATCGCTGGGAGATCACCTACAAGACGTTGCTCGACGACGTCTGCAGGTTCGCCAACGGCCTGCGCAAGCTCGGTATCAAGCGCGGCGATCGGGTGGCGATCTATATGCCGATGATCCCGGAACTTCCGGTCGCGATGCTGGCCTGTACGCGCATCGGCGCAGCCCACTCGGTGATCTTCGGCGGTTTCTCGCCGGACTCGATCGTCGATCGCGTCAACGATTCGGAATGCGTCGCGCTGATCACGGCCGACCAGGGCTGGCGCCGCGGCAACAAGATTCCGCTCAAACACAACTGCGACGTGGCGATGGAACAGACGCCCTCGCTCAAACATTGCGTCGTCGCCAAGCGCGTGGGCGATGCGGTCGAGATGAAGGCCGGACGCGATCTCTGGTGGGACGACGTCGTCAAGGATCAGCCGGCCACGTGCGAGCCGGAGTCGATGAACGCCGAAGACCTGCTCTATCTGTTGTATACCAGCGGCACGACGGCCAAGCCCAAGGGCATCAAACACACCACAGGCGGCTACCTGACGCACGTCACCGCGACCCACGACCTGGTCTTCGACCTCAAAGCGGAGACCGACGTGTATTGGTGCGCGGCCGATATCGGCTGGGTGACCGGACACTCGTACATCGTCTACGGTCCGCTCGCGAACGGTGCGACCAGCGTCCTCTACGAAGGCACCCCGGATTTCCCCGATAAGGACCGGCTCTGGTCGATCGTCGAGCGCTACAAGGTGACGATTCTCTACACCGCACCGACCGCGATCCGCACGTTCATGAAATGGGGCGTAGAGTACCCGCAGAAACACGATCTCACCACGCTCCGCGTGCTCGGCAGCGTCGGCGAACCGATCAACCCGGAGGCCTGGATGTGGTACCGCGAAGTCATCGGAGGCAACAAGGCGCCGGTGGTCGATACCTGGTGGCAGACCGAGACGGGCGGTATCATGATCTCCCCGTTGCCCGGCATCACCTCGACCCCACCCGGTAGCGCGACCCATCCGTTCCCCGGCATCGGCGCCGACATCGTCAACGATCAAGGCGAGAGCGTGCCCTGGGGCGGCGGCGGCTACGTCGTGCTGACGCGCCCATGGCCCGGCATGTTGCGCGGCATCTGGGGCGACGACGAACGCTTCAAAGAGACGTACTGGTCGAAGTTCAAAGGCAAGTACCTCGCCGGCGATGGCTGCCGACGCGACACCAACGGCAACTACTGGTTCATGGGTCGCATCGACGACGTGATGAACGTGAGCGGTCACCGCATCTCGACGACCGAAGTCGAGAGCGCGCTGGTCGACAACCATCTGGTCGCCGAAGCGGCGGTCTGCGCCAAACTCGACGACGTGACCGGTCAGGCGATCTACGCGTTCGTGACGCTCCGCGGAGGTCTCGCGGGCGACGAAGCGCTGGCCAACAAACTGCGCGATCACGTAGCCGAAAAACTCGGCAAGTTCACGCGCCCGAAGTACATCACGTTCACGCCCGAGCTGCCGAAGACGCGCTCCGGCAAGATCATGCGCCGCCTGCTCCGCGACATCGCCGAAGGCCGCGCCCTGGGCGACACCACCACCCTCGCCGATAGCAACGTCGTCAACGAACTACAGACCCGCGCGAAAGACGAAGCCGCCAAAGACGAATAACGAACCGCGCATGAGGAACGAGTAGCTCGCCGCGACATGGAGGACGGACCTAGCATTTTGTCATCCCGAGCGTCGGGAGCGAAGCGACCACACCGCTCGTGTCATCCCGAGCGTCGGGAGCGAAGCGACCAGAGTCGAGGGACGGCACCTCGGCTGTCCCTCGACTCCGCTACGCTACGCTCGGCATGACAGAAAAGGCACGCGCGTCATGATGACAAGCTGCGCTCGTCACGATAATAAGCTGCGCTCACCATCGCAGAAAAAGAAGGCCCGGCACTTGCTGCCGGGCCTTCTTTTTTCGCGTTACCCAGAGGCGCGGAGCGTCTCGAAGGGCGCTAGTCGCTTGCGAGCGATTTCGGGCTTAGCGGGACCTTCCCGCTGACGATGTCGCGGACGGCGATGTTGGGGTACGAGACGCTTTCGTTCAAGCTGTCTTCCCATGCGAGCGCGATCCAATTGCGGAACTGGGTGGCACCGGCGGCCAAGCATTGATCGACGAACGCGGTCGCGGCCGGCGATCCGCGATCGAAGTCGCCGGTCTTCTGCAGTTCGTAGAGCGGCTGCACGCGGGCGGCGCTGGCCGTGAGGTACGCGCCGATCTGCTTGAGCATCGCGTCCTGCGTGATCAGGGTGGTCGGGTCGCTTGCGACGTAGGCCGGCACGAGCGCCTTCACGGCGGCGCTCGACGCGTGATCGCGCACGAACGTGCTCTCGAAGAACGAATGGATGTGATTGCTGGTGTAGCCGTTCGGGTTCGGATAGTTGCCCCAGCCGTTGAAATGGATGGTGATGTGGAGCGGCTGGCTCGCGTCGCCGACGAAGTGGCCCCAGACCCCGATATCGCGGATCGTCAGGAGTTCGCGAAGGGCGAGATCGTGCACGAAGAACGCCTTGTCGGCCGGGCTGGTCGCATGCGCGCCGGCGTACGACTCGGCGCGGTAGTAGGCGAAGTCCTTACGGATCTGTTCCCAGCCGTCGAGGATCGTGTACGGCACGTAGCCTTCTTTGAACGGATCCTGACCGATCGCGCGCAATGCCGTGTCGTAGGCGGCGAAGCTCGGCGGCAGATTATCGAGGCTGATGATGCCGGCGATCTTTCCGTCGTCGCCGATGTCGAGGAAGTGGCCCGTGTCGTTGTCGCTATCCCACGACTGACCGGAGTCCTTGAGGCGATCCATCTCCGGGCCGAGCGCGGTGATGTCGGCGATCGCGTCGGGCGTGCGCAAGAATGCGGGCACGCTGGCGGGCAATGTGCTCGCGCCGACGTTGTTGACCATCCGATGGCCGGTCGAACCCCAAGCGAGCGCCTGGATGGGAAGTAACAGCGACGCGACGGCCGCGATGAGGGCGATGCGTTTCATTCTGAGAAAAACTCCGTTAGTTCGTCGAGGTGATCGATGCGTTTGGCCGGCGGAAGCGCCGCCAAGATGGTCGCGCCGTAGTTGGTCGCGGCCGCGCGCCCGTCGAGCAATGCGACGACCCCGCGATCGCTCGTACTGCGAATCAAACGCCCAAAACCCTGCTTGAGGCGCACGATCGCCGAGGGGATCAT
>JBEPVY010000195.1:0-4192 GCA_041690835.1 Vulcanimicrobiota bacterium
AGCGACGACGAGGCGAGCAGCTTTTTCGCACGATGCGAAAAAGCGAGCGTCCCCGGGAACCGCCCCCGCCCGCCACTCAGACTCAACCGCAAGACGCCCTAAATGTCCACGTTCATCATATCGTCAAAAGCCGTAAAAGCCCCAGGCTCGTACCCCGTCAGCTTCTTGTTGAACGCATACCCATCCTCAAGCAAGTACAGATTGATCGTCGGCGCATCCGCGACGATCTGCCGAACCTCCTGGAGCAGCAGCCGCTTATGCTCCTGCGGATCGTAGCTGTTCTTGAGCTGTTCCATCCACGCATCCACCTGCTTGTTGCAGTAGCGGACGTTGTCCTGACCGTTCGGCGGGATCTGTTTGCACTCGAAGATGTTCGAGATGTCGCCGATCGGATCGGTGCCCCACGAGAAGAACGTCATGTCGTACTTCCCGCCGTACACCACGCCGCCGTTCTGGAACGTATCGAAGAACGTCGCCGGCGCGAACTTACGGGTGTTGATCTCGACGCCGACGACCTTCAGTTGCGAGCGGATGAACTCGACCCGAGCGTCCGCATCCGCGGCGCCGGTGTAATACGGGAAGTCGAGCGAGAGACGCTTGCCGTTCTTGACGCGGATGCCGTCAGGCCCGACCTTCCAGCCGGCGGCGTCGAGAAGCGCCCGCGCTTTGGCCGGATCGTACGGTATCAGCGGGACCTCCGCGACCGTCGGCGCGATCGGATTGACGGTCGAGGTCGGAGACTCTTCGAGCGTGCCGAAGCCGTGCCCGATCTTCTCGACCATCGCCGCGCGATCGAGCGCGTAGCGGATCGCCTGACGCACGCGCGGGTCGCTGACGATCGGATGCTGGACGTTGAAGTCCAGATGCGCGTAATAGGACGACGGCACGAGCAGGGTCGTCAGGGTCCCGATGCTCTGCATCTGTTTGATAAACGCAGCGGGCACCTGTGGCCAGATGTCGACGTCGCCGGTCTGCATCGCCGTCGCAAGCGTATTGCGATCCGGGATCAGCTTGTAGGTGATCCGCTTGAGTTTGGGCATCCCCCGGAAGTAGTACGGATTCGCCTCCATTTCGACCGCGTCGCCGCGGCGCCACGCGGTGATGCGAAACGGGCCGATCCCGACCGGCTTGGCGTTGTAAGCGGCATGGTTGATATTCGGAAGATCGCCGAGCAGATGCTTGGGCAAGATGCACGGGTTCGCGCCGGCCGATCCGAAGAAGCTCGGCAAGAACGCGGCGTACGGCTTCTTGAGATGGTAGATCACCGTGAACTTATCCGGTTCGTCGATCTTGGTGATCAGATCCCAGCCGTCGCGACCGACCACGTTGTTGGCCGGATTGAGCACGGCGCGGGTGGTGAAGACCACGTCGTCGGCGTCGAACGGCGCGCCGTCCGACCACTTGACGCCGCGCCGGAGATGCCAGGTGATGGTCTTGCCGTCGGCGCTGATCCCGCCGTTGTCCTGCGTCGGGATGATGGTGAGCAGTTCGGGGATCGGTTCTCCGGCCTTGTTGTAGCGCGCCAGGTATGCCATCGTCAGGTTCGCGATGTGCCCGAGCGTCGTCTCGGTGAAGAGCAGCGGATTGAGCGACGGCACGTCGCCCGATCCATCCGCGATCCGGAGCCAATGGGTCTTGGGCGCCCCGCTATCTCCGTTCGCCCCCGATCCGGCTCCGGTCTGACTGCAGGCCGCGACCGCAACGAGCAGTACCAGGGCGGTGATCCGTTTGTGCACGATCGCTCCTTTACGCATCTTAGATGTCGACGTCCATCATGTTGTCGAACGGCGCGACGCCGTTCGGATGGAAGTTCTTGAGATCGGTGTTGTAGCCGTAGACGTCCTCGCGAAGCGAGGTGACGATGCTCGGCGTATCGGTCACGAACGCTTCGAAGAGGCCGCGGAGGTCCTTATTCCGCTCGGACTGGTCGAAGTGCGTGTAGACGGCGTCCATCGCGGCCTGCGCCTTCGGGTTGCACCAGCGCAAGTTGTTCTGGCCATTCGGCGGGACCGACTGGCAGCCGTAGATCGACGAGTAGTCGCCGATGGCGTCGAGTCCCCAGGCGAGGAACACGACGTCCCAGTTGTTGCCGTACACGACGCCGCCAGATTGCGCCTGGGCGAACATCTGCGGCGAAGAATAGCGCTTGACGTTCATCGCGACGCCGATCTGCTTCCACCAGCCGCGCACGAGTTCGATCTGCTCGTCGACGTCGGCCGAGCCGGACGACGAGGCGATATCGAGGTCGAGCGACACGCCGTTCTTCGCGCGGATCCCGTCGGAGCCGAGCTTCCAGCCGGCCTTATCGAGCAGCGCATTCGCCGCCGGGATGTCGAACGGCACCTTGGCGATATCGGGATCGAAATAGGCCGCCGTCCGCGGTGCCGGGACGTCTTGCAGAATGCCGATGCCGTGCCCGATCTTCTCGATCAGCGTCTTGCGGTCCATGGCCAGCCGCAGGGCCTGGCGGACGGCCGGATCGCTCACGCGCGGATGCTTCACGTTGAAATCCCAGTGGTTGAAGATGAAGCCGGGCTGCCTGAGGACCGTGTAGCCGGCGATCGTCTTGACGCGCGGGTAGTATGCGCCCGGGATCGGATACCACAGGTCGATATCGTGCGACTGGAGCTGGGCGAGCGTCGTGTTCCGATCCGGGATGATCTTGAAGACGATCTTCTGGAGTTTCGGCATACCGCGCCAGTAGAGCGGGTTGGCCACCATGACGACCTGCTGCGCGCGATCCCAGCGTTCGTACTTGAACGGACCGATCCCGATCGGCTTGGAGTTGTACGCGATGTTGTTGATGTTCGGGTATTGCGCGAGCAGATGCTTCGGGAGGATGCACGGGTTGGCGCCCGCCGTCGAGAAGAACGTCTCGACGAAGGGCGAGTACAGCGCGTTCAGGTGCAGGACCACCGTGTACTTGTCGGGGGACGACATCTTGTCGATCTTGTCCCAGCCCTGCGTGCCGGTCTCGTTGTTGGCCTTGTTCAGGACCGTCTTGATCGAGAACAGGACGTCGTCCGCGTCGAACGGCGCGCCGTCCGACCACTTGACGCCGTGGCGAAGGTGGTAGGTGATCGTCCGGCCGTCGCTCGACACGCCGCCGTTGGCCTTGGTCGGAATCGCGGTCGCGAGTTCCGGAACGAACTCGTTGTGTTCGTCGGTCCTGACCAGATAGGCCATCGTCATCTGCGACATGAGATTGACGACCAACTGGGTGGTCAGATGCGGATTGAGCGAGTTGATATCTTCCGCGGTCGCGTACCGCAACGTATGTGGGACGGTCCATGGGTTGGCGCCGGACGCCGTCGGCCCCGTCTTCGAACAGGCCGAGAGCGCCAACAGTCCGGCGATGCCGAACGCGAAGATGCGTTTCATCAGATGCTATACTCCCACGGATTCCAGAACGATGAGATCACCGGGCTCGGTTTGTAACCCTTCAGGTCGGTATTGTAGACGTACGGCTCCTTGCGCCACGAGATGAAGATGGTCGGCACGTCGAGCGCCAACTGCTCCTGCACGATCGCGTAGTCGGCCTTGCGCCGCGCCTGATCGAGCGTCGCGAGCGCGTCGGCGATCGCCTTGTCGGCCTTCGGGTTGTTCCAGAAGAGCGTGTTCTGGCCGATCGGACCGAAGTTGTGGACCGCGTAGAGCGCCGAGTCGTCGGGGTCCGCGGCCGCCACCCAGGCGTAGAGCGCCACGTCGTAGTGTCCGCCTTCGAGAACGCCGGCCGGACCGTTCTGGAACATGGTCGCGGTCGGATAGTTCTTGACGTCGGCCTGAATGCCGACCTCGCGCCAGTCGCGCTGTAGGAACGTCTGCAGCAATCGGCCGTTGGTGCTCTCGGTCTGCGTCGAGAGGTCGAACTCCAGACGCCGACCGGCCTTGACGCGAACGCCGTCCGGACCGACCTTCCAGCCGTCCGCATCGAGCATCGCCCGCGCCTTGGCCAGATCGTACGGATACTTCACCGTATTCGGGTTGAAGGCCCACGAGAGCGTCGGATGCTGGTCGGTGTCGGCGAGCACGCCCGAGCCGTGATAGATCTTGTCGATGATCTCCTGACGGTTGGTCGCATACGCGATCGCGCGCCGTAGGTCCACGTCTTGGAAGAGCGGCTTCTTGAGATTGAAATCGATGTGGTCGAACAGGAACGAATCGACCCGGATGGCCGTGAGGCCGTTGGCCG
>JBEPVY010000196.1:0-4189 GCA_041690835.1 Vulcanimicrobiota bacterium
GTGTAGAGTCCGCGTACCAAAACAAAAACCTCCGCACGAGTGGTCGATTTTTTGCGAATCCATCAATCAGTCAGGATTCACGCGGCCCCGCCTTCGTGCAAAGGTGTCCAGCCGCTTAGTTAGGGTATCGGCCCTTTCGCTGGGGAGTTTAGGTGGCGGGCTGGGTTGGGGTCCGGCCGGGGGCGGCGACATTGGTTCAGACTGGCGGGGGCGCGCATCGTGCGCGCGGGTGGAGTGTGCTCTGTCGCTCCGCCCTCCGGTCCCTCGACTACGCTTCGCTACGCTCGGGATGACAGCTCTGTCGCACGCGCATGCTTCACCAACGTCGCCACCCCCGGTCGGCCCCAACCCAACGCGATCTTTGCGTCGGGCTTTGGGCGCGAGGTGAAAAGTGGACGGGCGCTAGCTGGCATGTGGCCAGAATGGCGCGGCGAACTGCATTACGGCAGCAGCTCGAGGCCGATGGCGGTGCCGTCCGCGTCTTCATCGACGACCATGCTCGAGCCGTCGGGCATGTCGTAGGGAGCCGCATCGTGCGCTTTACGCGGCGATCCGTTGCCGAGGCTGATATAGATCGGCGTTTTCTTCCAGAACTCGTTCGGGAGCTTGCGCTCACGGCCCAGCAGGCTGAGCAACTCGTGAAGCGTCGTCTTCACGGCTTCGCTGCCGCCTTTCATTTCGGCGGCAGTTTCGGGTGGTGGTTCGGGAACGGCGGGGGCTGGTAGTTCGGGAGCGGGTGTTCGCGCAGCGATGTGAGCGCCGAGGTGACCGCCGCTTCGAGCTGCGGATCGTGGCCGAGGCGGGTGAGCTTCGGATCCTGTTGGACTTCGATATCGGGGGCGATGCCGTGGCCTTCGACTTCCCACTGGCCGTGCAGACCGCCGATGGCGATGCGTGGTGCCATGACGTTGCCGCCGTCCATCAGGGGTGGGTAGCCGCCGATGCCGACCAAGCCGCCCCAGGTGCGGACGCCGACCAGCTTGCCGAGGTTCGCTTTGCGGAAGAGCCACGGAAGCGCGTCGCCGCCGGAACCGGCGTACTGGTTGATGATCATCACTTTCGGTCCGTAGATCGCGAGCGGCGGATCCAGATAGGTATCGCCGTCGCGGGCCTTCAAGATCGCCTGCGGTTTGCGACTGAGGAAGTCGATCACGTAGTCCGCGATCTGGCCGCCGTGATTGTAGCGCTCGTCGACGATCACGCCTTGCTTGCCGACCTGCGCGAAGAAGTAGCGGTTGAAGTTCGTGAACCCGCCGTACTCCGTATCGGGCAAGTACACGTAGCCGAGCTTGCCACCGCTCAAGCGATCGACCGTGCGCCGATTGCCTTCGATCCAGGCACGGTTGCGCAGACCGTTCTCGCTGGCAGTCGGGACGACCGTGATCGTGCGCGCGCCGGTTCCATCCGGATTCGGGCCGACGGTGATCTCCGTCTGCTTGTTCGCCGTCTCTTCGAAGTACGCGTAGACTTCACGATCGGCGTGGACGCCGCGGCCGTTGACCGCCAGCAGATAGTCGCCGACGTGAATGTCGACGCCAGGCTGTGTGAGCGGTGCGTTCAGGCTCGGATTCCAGTTCTCGCCGTCGTAGATCTTGGAGAACCGAAACCGCCCGTTCTCGACCGTGTAATCGGCGCCGAGCATGCCCGTGTTTACGGTGCGCATGTCGGGGCGCGTGCCGCTACCGACCCAGAGGTGGCCGACCGAGAGATAGCTGATCATCTCGTGCGTCAGGTACGTGAAGTCGTCGCGCGAAGCGAGGCCCGGTAAAAACACCGCAAAGCGCTTCTCGGCGGCGGCCACGTCGAGCCCGTGATGGTTCGGATCGTAGAAGTAGTCGCGTTCGATCCGCCAGGTATCGCGGTACATCTGCGCCCACCCTTCGTGCGGCACGACGTAGCTCTCCATCGAACCGGTGTCGATCGCGCCTTCGCCCGCCTTCGGCGGGTCGTCGGTGCCGACGATCGACCAATCGTCGCCGCGCGCCAGCAGCATCTTCTTCCCGTCGGCGGCGACGGTCGCGAACGACAGGCCGCCGGCCATCGGGATCTGCATGCGCGACCCCAGATCGAAGCGCGAGAGCGTGAGCGGCGGGTTCGCCTGGCTCACGGTCGTCAACGGCGCCTGGAGCAAGAAGATCGTGCCGGCCGTGCCGGCGTTCATCTGGACGTAGTTGCCTTCGCCGATCGGCAGCGCGACGATCCGCTGCAGGATGCCATCGAAGTCGATCGCGCGCTCCTTCGGCGGAGTCGGTGCGGCACTCGCCTTCGGCTTGGGGGTGGCGGCACCATCCGGTTCGTCGGTGACCGGTTCTTCCGCCGTGCGCGGTGCGATCGGCGAGGTCGTCGTATTCTGGAGCACGGCGACGTAGACGCTGCTCGCCACCGGACGCTGATCGGACTCCATGTCCAAGCCGTAGCTCGAGAGCCCGGTGTTGGTGCTCGCGAGAAAGTACAGGTACTTCCCGCTCTTATCGAACGTCGGCGCGCTCGCATCGCTCAGGCCATCGGTCACCTGATGCGCGACTCCGACCTTGGTATCGTAGACGAAGATCGCCCGCAAGAAGTTCTTGATCTGGCGCGCGTAGGCCAGATAACGTCCGTCCGGCGACCACGTCGCGTCGAACGTCGTACCGCTGAAACTCTCGTACGGCTGCTCGTCGAACTTGACCGCGTGCGGCTGTTCGGCCGACACGTCGATCAGATACATGCCGAGGTGCTTGTCGACGTAGGCGATCCGTTTGCTGTCCGGCGACCACTTCGGCGTGTAGTAGAACGAGGCGGACGGCGAGAGCGGGATCGCGCGATCGGCGCGGAGCCCGCGCTGGTCCTTGATGTGGAGTTGGTACTCGCCGGAGGCATCCGAGAAGAACGCGATCGAGCGACCGTCCGGCGACCAGGCCGGGTCGCGCTCCATGATGCCGGAGGTCGAGGTCAGGTTGCGGACGTCGCCGTGCTTCGCGGGGACGGTGAAGATGTCGCCGTGGGCTTCGAAGACCGCGCGCACGCCGGACGGCGAGAGCGACGCGTTCTGGATCTCATCGCCGACGCGCAGCCAGTGCGGGCGGACGGAGGGAATATCAGCCGAGATCGCGATCGGAACGACCCGCTCCGCACCGCTCGCCGGATCGAAGACGTGAATCGAGTCGAACTGGGTGTAGACGATCGCGCCGTCGTTGGATGAGGCCGACATGATGTCGAAGCCGTGGTTCTCGACCAGGCGACGTATTTGTTTCGTCTGCGGGTCGTAGGCGAAGAGCGTGTACGCGCCGTCGCGATCCGAGACGAAGTAGATCGTGCCGCCGATCCACATCGGATAGCGATCGTTCGAATTCTTGCGCGGAATCTCGGTGACGGCCGAATCGGCCATGTTCGCGATCCAGATCGGGGTCGTCTGGCCGCCCCGATAGCCCTGCCAGAACGGCTCCCACTGGTTGTTGGGCACGTAGGCGAAGTGGGTCCCGTCCGGCGAGTACGAGCCGACCTGCGCATCCGGCAACGGGAGCACCGCCGCGACCCCGCCGCGCGCGCCGATCGTGAAGATCTGGGCGGCATCGGTACCGGTCGAGCGGCCCGAGCGGAACAGTACTTTCGAACCGTCGTTGGTCCAGCCGACGACCGTATCCGCGCCGGGATGATAGGTGAGGCGTTTCGGCTGGCCACCGGCAGTCGGGACCGTGTAGACGTCGACGTTCCCGTTGTAGTTGGCACTAAACGCGATGGTCGCGCCGTCCGGCGAAAAATACGGCGCGCCCGCCAGGCCGAACCCGGTGATGATCCGGTTGGCCGCGCCGCCCGCGCGGGGCACCGTCCAGATGTCGCCGCCATAGACGAAGGCGATCCGGGAACTGCTGATGGTCGGGTTCTGGAAGATCAGGGGTGATGCTTGGGCCGCCGGAGCGCCGAAGCAGAGAAAAAGACCGCAGGCGAGAGCCGCCGGAAGAAAACGCTTCACCCCTTGAAATACAGCAAAACGGCTCGGGTTCCCCCGCGCCGTCTCACTTGTCAATGCCGCACGTTTGACACTTTGAGTGCAGCCCGACGGTGGAGATGCTTACATCTGCATCCTTGAGACTTCGGTGTAGGCGTCCATCAGCTTGTTGCGCACGGCCAGCGTGAACGACATCGCGAGGTTCGCTTCTTCCACCGAGGTGACGACTTTGTTCAGGTCGTTGGTCTTGCCGCTGGCCAG
>JBEPVY010000197.1:0-4075 GCA_041690835.1 Vulcanimicrobiota bacterium
CTTTCAGCGGCTTTTCAGCAAGCAAGTGGCCGTCAACCTGGCCAAGCAGATCCTCAAGCTCGGCGCCGTCATCGCGATCCTCTGGATGACGATCGGCGCGCACGTCAGCATCTTCGCCCAGGTCGGCCAGACCACGCCCGCCGCGATGATGTTCATGACCTCGGACCTGGTCTACGAACTCGCCTGGAAGTTCGGCACCTTTCTGCTGGTGGTCGCGCTCGCCGACTACATCTACGAACGCTGGCAGATGGAAGAGAGCCAGAAGATGACCAAGCAAGAGGTTCGCGACGAGTACCGGCAAGCCGAAGGCAACCCCGAGGCCAAGGGCGCGTTCAAGCGCAAGCAGCGCGAGTTCGCGCGTCGGCGGATGATGTCGGCGGTGCCGCGCGCGACCGTGGTGGTCACCAACCCGACCCACTTCGCGATCGCGCTCGAATGGGACGACCAGGGGATGGAAGCGCCGGTCGTGACCGCCAAAGGCGCCGACCTGATGGCCAAACGGATTCGCGAGCTTGCACGCGAACACGGCGTACCGATCATGGAGAACCCACCGCTCGCGCGTACGCTCTACGATAAGGTAGAGATCGACCAGGCGATCCCGCCGAATCTGTACGCCGCGGTCGCGCAGGTGATCGCCTTCGTCTTCAAATTGAAACGGCGGACCATCGCATGATGGAGCGGGCCTCGAAGGCCGCGCCCATCCTGATCGCAGCGGCCTCGATGCTGCTGGTGCTCTTGATCATCATCCCGGTCCCCACGTGGGTCCTGGACATCCTGCTCACGTTCAACATCATGATCGCGCTGTTGATCATCGGCACCGCGCTCTTCGCCGAGAACGCGCTCGCGTTCTCGGTCTTCCCGACGTTGCTGTTGATCATCACCCTCTTCCGGCTCTCGCTCAACGTCACCGCGACCCGCGCCATCCTCTCGTTCGGCGCGACCGGCGACGGCGCGGCCGGCGAAGTGATCAAGTTCTTCGGACAGATCGTGATCGGAGGCAATCCGGCCGTCGGGTTCGTGATCTTCCTGATCCTCGTCATCATCCAGTTCGTGGTCATCACCAACGGCGCCGGCCGCGTCGCCGAAGTCGCGGCGCGCTTCACCTTGGACGCGATGCCCGGCAAACAGCTCGCGATCGACGCCGACCTGAACGCCGGCCTGATCACCGAAGCGGAGGCGCGTCAGCGCCGCAGGGACGTCCAACGCTCTGCCGATTTCTACGGCGCGATGGACGGCGCGTCGAAGTTCGTGCGCGGCGACGCGATCGCGGCCGGTATCATCGTCGCGATCAACATCATCGGCGGCTTCGTCGTCGGTCTGCTGCATGCGGGCTCGGGTGGATTCCAACAGGTCCTCGGCACGTACACCTTGTTGACGGTCGGAGAAGGTATCGTCACCCAGATCCCGGCGCTGTTGATCTCGACCGCGACCGGTATCATCGTCACGCGCGCCGCCTCCGAGAACGACTTCGGCAGCGACCTGACCAAGCAGTTGAGCGGACAGCCGAACGCGATCCTGGTCGCCGGCATCATGGCGACCGTCTTCGGCCTGTTCGGTCTGGCGCGCTGGTTGATGTTCGCCGCGGCCGCCGGGATGTTCGTCTTCTACGCGTTCCGCCGCAGAGCGCTGGCCGGCAGCGCGCCCGGCATGCTCCCGACGGCCGGCCAAGCGGCGGCGCTTGCGGGCGGCGCGGCGGCGCCCGCCAAGCCGGCCGAGTCGGTCGTGCCGCTGCTCTCGTACGATCCGATGGAGTTGGAGATCGGCTTCGGCCTGATCCCGCTGGTCGACGTGAATCAGGGCGGCGATCTGCTCGAACGCATCACCTTGATCCGCCGGCATGCGGCGCGCGATCTCGGCATCGTCGTACCCCCGATCCGCGTACGCGACAATCTTCAGCTCAAGCCGAACGCGTACGTCGTGAAGATCTACGGTCTCGAAGTCGCGACCGCCGACGTGATGGTCAGCCGGTTGCTCGCGATGAATCCCGGAACGGCGACCGCGGCGATCGACGGCATCGCGACGGTCGAACCCGCGTTCGGACTGCCCGCGCTCTGGATCCCGGATACCGGCAAACCCGAAGCCGAGATGGCCGGCTACACCGTGATCGATCCGACCTCGGTGATCGCCACCCACCTGACCGAATTGATCAAAGCCCATGCGCCGGATCTGCTCGGACGTCAAGAGACCTCGGCGCTGCTCGACAACGTCAAACAGCACTACCCGGTGGTGGTCGAAGAACTGGTCCCGCAACTGTTGACGGTCGGCGAGATCCAGCGCGTGTTGCAGAACCTGCTGCGCGAGCGGATCCCGATCCGCAACCTGATCCTGATCCTCGAGACGCTCGCCGATGCCGCGCGCGTCAGCAAGGACATCGATTATCTGACCGAGCGCGTCCGCTCCTCGCTCGCACGCCACATCTCGGCCGAGTACGCGGAGGACGGCCTGCTCTCGGTGATCACGGTCGATCCGCGCCTCGAATCGCTGCTGGCCGAGGCGGTCCGGCGCGGCGAGGACGCCTACGCATTGCTCGACCCCAACACGGTCGCGCGCATCTACAGCTCGCTAGCCAAGCAGATCGCGATCGCGCAGAGCTCCGGTCTCGCGCCGATCGTGCTCGCGTCGCCCTCGGTCCGGCTCGCGCTCAAGCGTCTGACCGAGCGCGCCGCCCCGCAACTCGTGGTGCTCTCGTACTCCGAGATCGCGCCGGGCTTGCGGGTCGAATCGATCGGCCAGATCTCGGCGACCGACGACGAAGGCCGGGAACCGACCGCTCCTCCCGGCGAAGTGAGCGCACGGCCATGATCTTTAAAGCGCTCTTCGGCGGCTCGAGCGGCCGCATCCCGGCATCCAAGTTTCCGACGCTCCACAGCCATGTCGACGTGATCGTCGCGGGGCGTCCGTCCCGTTCGGTCTCGGTCGAGGCCGTCGACGACCGTGGCCTGGTCACCCGCGACGTGCTCGGGCGAGTCGGCGAGCAGGCCGTCTTCGTCTACTCGAACGAGAGCGGCAAGTATCGCTTCTCGACCCGGATCGTCCGGGCCAAGGACGGCCAGACCGAGTTCGAGGTTCCCAAACGGGTGGATACGGTCGGCTCCTCGAGCGGTGGCGGCGGCGCCCAGAAGCGGGCCTCGGTCCGTTTGGATGCGATCGTCCCGGGCCAGTGGCGGTTCGCGCCCGGGGGGAAGGGCATGGGCGAGTTCGTGCGGGCCAATATCCGGGATATCAGCCGGGGCGGCTGCAGCCTGATCGTCGACCGTCAGATCAAGGGCGGCACGACCCTCGAGGTTCGGCTCCAGCTCAGTACCGATCGGCCCGTCCTGGTGGTCGTGGGCGAGGTGATGCGGACCGCGCAGATCGGAGCGACCGGGCGGTTCTCGCACGGCCTGCGTTTCCACGGGATGACCCCGGATGAGGACCGGGCGATCCTGGACTTCATCAACCGCAAGCAGGTCGAACTCCGCAACCGCGGTCTGGCCTAGCCCGCCCAGGCCCTCGGGGATTCCCCTACGCCCGCTTAACAAAGCGGCGTTTCTGCCGATGCATGACAGAGGATGGGCGGTCCGTTTACGGTTAAACGGTCCGACATAGTTTTGTAACACTACCTGTTGGGAGCTACACGGATGAGCAAGAGGGTCCTCATCGTTGACGACGCGGTCGTCATGCGCATGATGATCAAGGGCATACTCTCGAAGAACGGCTTCGAGGTGGTCGGGGAGGCCCAGAACGGCGTCGAGGCCGTAGACAAGTACAAGCAGCTGACCCCCGATCTCGTGACCATGGATATGGTCATGCCCGAGATGGACGGCATCACCGCCGTGCGTCAGATCATCGCGCACGATCCGAACGCCAAGATCATCATGTGTACGTCCATGGGGCAGCAGGCGCTCGTCGTCGAAGCGATTCAAGCCGGAGCGAAGTCGTTCATCACGAAGCCGTTCCAGCCGCCGAAGATCCTCGAGACGATCGACAAGGTGCTCGTATGAGCCAGAGCATGATCCTCTCCGAGCTGCAGAAGGACGCGCTCAAGGAGGTCGGCAACATCGGCGCCGGCCACGCCGCGACCGCGCTCTCGCAG
>JBEPVY010000198.1:0-4034 GCA_041690835.1 Vulcanimicrobiota bacterium
AGCGGCTGGATGCCGCCGAAGAAGAACCCGTCCGCTTCGAGCGCCTCGGCGAGCGCCGACGTGCCGGGATCGTCGAGGGGGAGCTGCGCGAAGATCGCCTTGACGTGCTGCACCGCGCGCAGATCGGTCGCGGCCTGGCGGACGACGGTGGCCGTCTCCGCTCCGACCTTCGAGACGCGAATCGTGCCGGAGTCCTTGCCCCGGTTGTACGTGACGGAGAACGCACCGCGCCCGTGCGCCGCTGCGCCCTCGCGCATCTCGGCCTTCGCGCCGAGCTTCGCGTAGCGGTCCGCGACGATCGTGCGATGGCGCGCCGGAACGTGCGCGATACGCGGCGGTGCCTCTTGCAAGAGTTTCGCGTAGAACGTGAGGCTCTGGCGTTGGTTCACGATCGTGACGTTCATGTGCGACGGGCGTAGCCCGCTCGGACTCGCACCCAGCACGATCGCGCAGACGGTCGCGCCAAAATGCTCGCTTGCCTTCTGCGTGAACGAATGCGTCGTCACCGGCTCCGTGTAGTAGCCTTGCAACCCGATCGCACGAGCGCCGCCTTCCGCGCTGGCGCGCGCTTGCGTGATCACGTCGTGCCCGCGATGTTCCGGCAGCACGACGGCGGCGCAACCTTCGCCGGTCGCCGCGTTATCGGGCCGGATCGCATAGTGCGCCGCGATCTCGCCGTCGTCGGCCTCGGCGACGAACGAGTGGAACGTGCCGGCGGCATTCGCCGCGATCAATCGTTCCGGCGAATAGAAGAGCGTCGGCGTGTAGTGGTAGCCGTAGGTGCGATAGAAGATCCGAACGACCGCCGCGGCGTCGCGCGGTTCGAACGCGCGATAGGTATACGTGTGCGGCGAGGCGTCGGTCGAAGGCGCTTCTTCATGGGAATCGAGCGCGTCGATCCCCTCCTCGGTGGCGTCCACGGAATCACGCGGCGCTACGGCGACCGTCAAGCGCAACTCGCTGCCGCCGGTGCCGTGCGCGTGCCAGCCACACGTGTCGACGATCTCCAAGAGTTCGGCCCAACGCGGATCGCGCGCGGCCGCGGCGTCGTCGAGCGGTAGCCCCCGCTCGAGCAGGGCGATCGTGAGCGCGTCGGCGGTCCCATGCGCGGTGACCTTGATCGGCGACCGCGACTCGGCCATCGCATCGGCGACGATGGTCTCGCAGCCGAGCGCTGCCGCCCGCGCGAGTGGCTCGTGCCGCTCCGGGGCGATCCCGGCCCGGACCGCGGCGTCGAGCACCAGGCTTCGCACCAGCGATTCGAAGCCCGGCTCGGGCGGCACCTCGAGAACGACCGTAAAATCCAGCGCCATACCGCGGCCTTCGGCAACCGAGCGGGCGTTTCCAGGGTGGCGCGCCTTGTATATACGGATGGTGTATACTGATATACATGGCACTGAGTATTCGCAATCCCGAGACGGACCGACTCGCGCGGGAGCTAGCGCGGGCGACGGGCGAGGAAATCACTGACGCGATCACGATTGCGGTTCGCGAGCGGCTCGCGCGCGTGCGGAGCAGGCGTGGCAGCCTCGCCGACGACCTTATGCGCATAGCCCGCGCGGCCCCGCCGGTCATCGATTCTCGACCCATGGACGAGTTGCTCGGCTATGGCGACGACGGGCTCCCCCACTAGTGGTCATCGACACCTCCGCAGCCTTTGCGATTATCTCGGAGGAGGCCGACGCACGTACGTATGCGGACGCCGTAGAAGCATTCGAAAAGCGGCGTATGTCCGCTGTTTCGATCCTAGAGTTGAACATCGTCGTCGCCAATCGGTTTGGCGTAGCCGATCTCGGTCGCGTTGAGCGCTTCTTGGCGCGAGCCGATGTAGAGATCGTCCCCTTCGATTCTGCATGCGAGAAGATCGCTACGTCGGCATTTGTCCGATTCGGTAAGGGTCGGCACGCGGCTGCGCTGAACTTCGGCGATTGTGCGGCGTACGCGCTAGCCCAACTCGGCAACGAAGCCCTACTTTTCAAGGGCAACGATTTTTCCAAAACCGACGTGAAAGTAGCTCTCGACGAGCTCTGGGACCAGTGATGCGAGCGACTCTTCAACTCTGTACGTATAACCGCGCGGCGCTCTTGGAGCGGGTCCTGGATGCGTGTTTCGAGCAGACCGCCGACCCGGACTCGTACGAGGTCGTGCTGGTCAATGACGGCTCGCCCGACGATACGCCGGCCGTGATCGAGCGCGCGCGGAAGCGCGCGACCTGCCGGTTCGAGGTCATCGACCAACAGAACTCGGGGCTTGCCAAGGGCCGCAACGCGGGCATCGCGCGCGCGACCGGCGAGCGCATCATCTTCATCGACGACGACGTGCTTCCGACGCCGAACTTCTTGGCCGAGCATCTGCGCTCGCACGACGCACATCCGCTCGCGATCGTGCGCGGTGGCGCGATCAACGTCGAGTCGTTCGACAAGCTGCCGCCCGCGAAGTGGCGCTGGAAGGACTACAGCGGCAACTTCTTCTGGACGACCAACGTCTCCGTGCCGCTCCAGACGATCCGCGCGATCGGCGGCTTCAACGAGACCTTCGCCGAGTACGGCTGGGAAGACATCGACGTCGGCCTGCGTCTGCGCTTCGGCGGCGTGAAGGCCGTCTTCAACCCGCTGGCTCTGGTCTATCACTGGAAGCCGCGCCCGCGCAGCGGCAACGTCGAGAAGATGATCCGCCAGGCGCGCGCGCAGGCGCGCACCGCCGTGCAACTCGCGCAGATCCACCCGCACTGGCGCACCTATCTCGCGACCGGCGACAACGCGCCCCAGCGCGCGCTCCACAAATGGCTGCGCGGCGTGGACGCCGCCAAGAAGTATCGCGACGCCCTCGGCGACCTCTCGACGGATCGCGCGCTCTCGAACGTCGAACTTCGGACGGCCCAGAAGCTGGTCAACGAGGCCTACTTCGAAGAGCTGGAAACGGCCCGCGCGGCTCAAGCGGCAACGACGCCGTAGTGCGGATACTGCTCTCGCGTACCGATCGGATCGGCGATCTCATCCTCTCGACGCCGGCCATCGCCTCGGTGCGAGCGTCGTTTCCGGATGCGCACGTGACGATGGTGACGAGCACCTACAACCGGATCGTGATGGCGCGCAACGACGACGTCGACGAACTCGTCGACCTTCCGCCGGATGCGAAGCCGGGCGCCTTCGGGTCGGCCTACCGCGGTTACGACCTGGCGGTCGCCCTCGCACCGCGCGCGCAAGATCTGCAACTGGTCGGCGCCACGCGAGCCAAGGTGCGGGTCGGCTACACCTACGTGCGCCGTCTGCTCGCGCGCGCGACCGCGCGGCTCTACGTCAATCGCCTGATGCTCTCCGAGGCCGATCCGGAGCTGTGCGAGCGCGATCCGAAGCGGATCGTGCGACACGAAGTCGACCAGTTGCTCGAC
This sequence comes from Vulcanimicrobiota bacterium, assembly GCA_041690835.1. Classification (GTDB taxonomy): domain Bacteria; phylum Vulcanimicrobiota; class Vulcanimicrobiia; order Vulcanimicrobiales; family Vulcanimicrobiaceae; genus JALYSX01. The sequence goes on from JBEPVY010000198.1 coordinate 3,392, forward strand.
CTGGTCCGGCTGGGAGGCGCCACCGAGACCCGCAAGGCTCTCCGGCTGGACCTCACCGACGCGGACCGCAGCGCGGTCGATTTCGTCCCAAAGGACCCGATCGTGATGCATCTGGCGCCGCGCTGGCTCCAGGGAGGCTCGAGCCTGGCAAGCGCGATCGAACTCGCCCGGAGACTGGCGGAGCTGGGCGCGCCGTTGGTCATGACCTACGCGCCCGAGTGCGACGACGTCGCGGCCGCCTTCGGTCGGGCCAAGGTCGCGGCCCTGATGCTCCGCGGCCTGCCGTTCTTCCAGTGGGCCGCCGTCTTCGAGCGTGCCCGCTGCGTGGTCACGGTCGACACCGGCGCGACCCATGTCGCGAGCGCCGTCCGCAGGCCAACCGTCGTGGTTTTCGAACACCGATTCTTCCGTTTGAACTCGCAAGAGTGGGCGCCCTACGGCGTACCGCACGCGCTGGTCCGAAAACCCGCCGACGACAGCGATGCCTCGCTCGCCGCGTCGCGCGAGGAGATCGTCACCGCGGTTCGATCGCTGATATAAAAGAAGATGTCATGACGCCCGAGATCTCCGTCGTCGTACCGACCTACAACCGCCTCGACACGCTGCGCGAAGTCGTGCCGACCTTTCTCGCCCAAGATCTGGC
>JBEPVY010000199.1:0-4028 GCA_041690835.1 Vulcanimicrobiota bacterium
AATCGTTCTGCAGGCGCGCGTGCTCTTCGACCAAGCGTCGGCGTTCGACCTCGGAACGATGCGCGCGTGCGTTGGTGAGCGCCAATCCGATCAGGTTGACGAAGATCTGCATCTGGCGCAGAACCTCCCGGGACGGGGTTTTCCCGTCGGCCGGATGGTCCGGCGAGAGATAGCCGAGCATCTTGCCGTCGCTGCCGGCAAGGACCAGCACCAGCGCGTCGCGTTCGTGCCACATGTTCTCGGATTCGCGCGGCGCGTTGCGCGGGAGGTCGCCGGTGTAGATGCTGTGCTCGGTATCGCGGCCCTGTTCGGCGACCAGATAGTAGCAGTTCGGGAAGACCTCGTAGGCCGGCGTCAACACTTCGGAGATCTCGGCGTAGGGGATCACTTCGCCCAGACGCTGCCCCTTGATATCCTCCGGGTAGCCCCAGAGCACGCGCCGGCGAAGGTCGCCGTCCGGCTCGTCGGCGGCGACGATCGTGATGTAGCGCCATCCGAACGCCTCGGCAAAGCCCCGCGCGATAGACTCTAGAGCCGGCGCGGGATCGCGCGCCAACAGGATGTCGTGAGTGATCGAAAGGAGCCGCGCGAGCAGACCGTCGTCGCTCGGCGGCGTTGCGTCGAAAGAGGTCATCGCCTATCCCCACTATCGGCATGTCGGGGCGATACCCCTAGTCGGTACCTAGCGAGCGCTCTCGAGTAACGTCCTCACGGCGGCGGCCAATTGTGCATCCGCGCTCGATCCGACCTGACGCTGGACGGTCACGTCGACCGGTCGCGGATGGCGCTCCATCGGCTCGCCCGATTCGGTCGAGACCTTGGTCGAAGGCAGTCGGAAGGTCGTTCCGTCGATCAGCTGGATCGCCGAGGTGAAGATGATCCAGCCGGCCGTCGGCTCGCCGACGACCTGGCCGAGATGCATCGCGCGGTAACCCTCGGTGAAGTCCTCGCCGTCCGAGAGCGTCTCTTCGTTCGTGATCAGCACGGTCGGCTTGCCGAGCGAGTGCTGCCCGAGCTGTTCGCGGACCGAGACCGTCGGCTGGTCGCGCGACGTGAAGAGCAGGTACGGCGCGCGCGAGAGCACGTCGAGCGCGTACGCGTTCACGAAACCGCCGTTGTTCGAGCGGACGTCGATGACGACGCCGCGTTTTCCGAACTGAACGCTATCCAGGTCCTTATAGAACTGGTCGAGCGAGTCTTGGCTCATATCCGGCAGGTGCACGTAGCCGAGTCGGCCACCGCTCAGCCGATCCACTACCGTGCGATTGTTCGCAACCCACGCACGATAGCGCAGATAGGCGACGGTGTTGAAGATGACCGGTTTTACGGCCACATCGTGGGTGCCGTCGGCGTTGGCGATCTTCAGCTCGAGCTTCTTGCCGATCGTATTTTCGAGCAGGCGGTCGGCGTTGGAGTGCGCATCGACCGGCACGCCACCGATCGCGAGGATCCGATCGCCGATGTGGAGCCCTCCGCCGATCGCCGCCGGTGACTGCGGCACGATCGACGCGATCCGCAGCTGGCCGTCGCGTTCGTAAGCGGTCCGATCGTAGGCGATGCCGAGCCGCCCGGTGTTCCGTGGAAACGTGTAGGGCGGATACGCGCCGCTGTGCGACGAGTTGAGCTCGCCGACCATCAGGTTGAGGAGGCGGTTGAGATCGCCCGGGTTCTGCGCGCTCTCGATCTGCGGACGATAGCGTTCGCGGACGTCGTTCCAATCGACGCCGTTCGTCTTCGGGTCGGCATAGAAGTCGCGGATCGCAGACCAGGCCTGATCGAACGCTTCGACTTTATCGCGGTTCCAGTCGAGATCGTACTCGCCCGCGAGCGAGACCTGCGAGACTCTATCATCCGCGTCGAGCGCGACCGTCTGCAGGGCGCCGTCGTCGTCGAGGTAGTAGACGGACTTGCCGTCCGGCGCCCATTGCGAGAGATTCTTGCCGCCCGCGGACGACGTGATCTGACGCGCGACCGGATTGCGCGCGTTCGGGTCGAGCGGGAACAGGTAGAGATTCTGATCCTTACCGACCTGAGCGGTCAGCAGCGCGGTCTTACCGTCGGGGCTAGCCGCGACCGATGCGACGCTCAGACCCGTCGGCAGATAGGTCATGCGATCGTGGATGCCGTCGAAGACGATCCGGACCGGCTTGGCGCCGGCCTTCGCGGCGGCCGCCTTGGCTCCCGAGGTCGCGGCAGTGCCAGCGGCGACGTCCCCGTACTCGCCGTTCGGCGCGAAGAGTTGATGCACGCGATCTTCTGCGAAGGTCGGCGTGCGCGGGATCAGATCGATGCGCGCGACCCCGAACGGCTCGGTGCGCTGACCGGTCGTGTAGAGGACCGAGGAACCGTCCGGATTCCAGGCGATCGCGTTGGCGAACGCGTTCGCGCCGAACGAGATGACGCGCGGCGCCGGATCGGCGACGTTGACGACCGCGACGTTGGTGAAACCGAGCTTGTCCGAGTCCAGGTAGGCGATCCAGGCCGCATCCGGCGACCAGGCGAGGCCGGACTCCGGCTCGCCCGGCGTCAGCGGCAGAAGCCCGCGCGCGATCGTCCGGTTCGAGCCGGTCGCGAGGTCGAGCACGCGCAGTTCGCTGCCGGCCTGTTCGTAGGCGAGCCGCTCGTCGCGCGCGTGGGCGGCCGGAGAGAACGTCAGAAAGCGGACGTCGGCGGGCGTGTCGACCAGCGTCGTACGGCCGCCGTGGAGAAAGTTGTAGCGGTAGATACGGTCTTCGTGACCGTTCCCGGAGGCGAACGCTATGCTGTTGCTATCGGGCGCCCAGGCGAACTCGCGCGCGTACTCGCTCTGACCGGTGACGCGCAGCGATGCGCCGCCGCCCGCAGATGCGGCGAAGATCTGGCCGTGTGCCAGGAACGCGACCTTCTTGCCGTCGGGCGAGACCCGGTAGTCATCGAAGGCGCGTGCGGTCTGATGCGTGATCTGCGGTTGGGCGACGACGCCTTCGAGGGTCGCATCCACGCGCGCGGCACGACCGGTCGCGGTCTCGAGCCGCCAGATCCCGAAATTGCGTTCGAACGCGATCGTCTTGCCGTCGCGCGCGATGGTCGGCCAGACGACGCGTCCGCTGGTGAAGTGCGTGATCGCGTGGGCAGGCTCGCCGATGATGCGCGTCCAGATGTTCTGCGCGCCGTTCCGGTCGGACATGTAGTAGATGCGTTTGCCGTCGGGCGCCCACATCGCCCAGTCTTCGCGCGCACCGCCGTCGGTGAGGCGTTCGTAGGTCGCGCCCGGCCCGTCGCCGCGACGAAGCCAGATCTCGGACTCGTCGATGTGGCTGCGTCCGAGCCGCCACCATTGGGCGCCCGAGAGGCCGCGTACGTTAAATGCGATCGCGTTGCCGTCCGGCGAAGGCGCGCCGAAGAACTCGTTCAAGTACGGTTGTGTGACGTAGAGCATCGGCGTGCCACCGGTGGCCCGCACCCGCCAGACATCGCGTTCGCCGTTGATGTTGCCGACGTTGCTCGAGAAGTAGATCCAACCGTCGCGCCAACCCTCGAGCCATTCCGTGCCGTCGTCGTAGGTGAGCCGCGTAAGTGCGCCGGTCGCGAGCGTCAGGACGTAGATCTCGCCGGTTCCGCTCCGGAACGAGACGAACGCGAGTTGCGACCCGTCCGGCGAGTAGAGCGGACGATCGCCGATCAAGGTGTCGTTGACGAGAATGCGCGCGGTACCGCCGCCCGCGGGAACCGTCCAGATGTTGCCGCCCGAGACGAACGCGATCGTACGCCCGTCCGGCGAGATCGCGGGTTCCGAGAGCGCCGGTCGCGCGGCATGCGCGGCAGCGAATGAAGCGAGCACAAGTGCCGAAATCGCGGCACAGTATGTAAGCGAGCGGCGGACGTCCATGCCGCTCGCTTTCAATCAGTCGCGCGCTTCTGCCTTTTGCGCGCCGCGGGCTGCAGTTTTTACTTGATGGCGAGCGGCCGATACCGGATGCGATGCGGTCTGGCCGCTTCTTCGCCGAGGCGCTTGACCTTGTCGGCTTCGTATTCGTGGTAGTTGCCTT
>JBEPVY010000200.1:0-4004 GCA_041690835.1 Vulcanimicrobiota bacterium
AGGTCAGGTTGAACATCGCGTCGATCAGGTGGCCCTTGAAGATGTCGCCGGTCATATGTTTGGTGGGCGGCATGTACTTGAGCGGCGAGTCCGGGAAGACCTGACGCGCGAGTTGCGCCTGCGCGACCTGATAGAGAAAACCATCTTCGAGCTCGGGGTCGATCTCGTAGGCGTCGCCGAGTCCGATCTGCGGATCGCGCATGCCGGCGCGATGCGCGAACTCTTCGTTGACGAACTGCGAAGCGAGCACGGCGGGCGCCTGTTCGACCGCATCGGCGGTCGTCAGATAGTTGTCCTCGCCGGTGTTGATGATGATGCCCGAGTAGGCGTTCAACATCCGGCTGAAGTGCTGATCGACGAACGTGCGCTTCATGTTGATGTCGCGGAACAGGATGCCGTACATCGAATCGTTGAGCAGCATGTCGAGCCGTTCGATCGCGGCCATCGACGCGATCTCGGGCATGCAGAGTCCGCTCGCGTAGTTGGTGAGCATCACGTAGCGCCCGAGCCGTTCCGAGGCTTCGTCGAGCGCTTCGCGGATGATCTTGAAGTTGGCCTGGGTCGCGTAGGTGCCGCCGAAGCCTTCGGTGGTCGGACCGTACGGCACGAAATCGAGCAGCGACTGCCCGGTCGAGCGGATCACCGCGACGATCTGCGCGCCCGCTTCCGCCGCGGCGACCGCGGCCGAACGGTCTTCGTAGATGTTGCCGCTGGCGACGATCACGTAGAGCAACGGCGCGGGCGTCTGCGGCAGACGCGCGAGCATCTCGGCGCGCCGATCGCGACCGGCCCGGACGCGGGCCATGCCGGCCTCGACGTGGGGAGCGAGCGCACCGCGCGCGGCCGCTTCGGGGACGTCGGCGAAGGTCGCGAGCGAGAGGCTTCCGTCGGCCAGCCCGACCGCCAGACTCTGGGGATCCCGTCCGGTCTCCGCCAGCGCCCGACCGAACGGCAGGGCGATGCCGCGCTCGCGCTCGTGTCCGGCCAGGCCGTCCAGGATCACGTTCGGGAGGGGGATCTCGTCGTGGGCGACCCCATCGATCCCGAGCAGCCGCAACACCGACCGCTCGACCGCGACGGTCGAGTGACCAGCGATGAAGTCGCTCACGGGCGCCACCACCGCGGCCGCAAGCGAGCGGCAGCGATTGACGGCCACGGAGTCGATCCGGAGTTGCATACCTACAATTTATCGCGAAGATAGTCGCCGAGGCCTTCGGACCAGGTCGGCATCCGGATGCCGAGGCCGGCGAGGCGCTCCGAGGCCAGGGCCGAGAACCGGGGGCGGGGGGTCTCGGGCTTCCAGGACTGGCGGGAGATCGGCTCGAGCGGACCGTCCACCCCGGCTCGCCGCAAAGCTTCGGCGGCGAAGTCGAACCACGAGACGGCCCCCTCGGCGGCGGCGTGGTACAAGCCGTACGCCTTCGTCCCGACCAGGCCGCGCACCGCATCCGCCAGGTTGACGGCGTAGGTCGGCGAGGCGAACGAATCGCTCACGATCCGTTGCGGTTCGCCCGCACGGCCGCGCTCGAGCACGCGATCCACGAACGTGTAGCCCTTGGACGAGCTGATGCGGGTGCCGTAGAGTCCGCACGTGCGCACCACGTAGGCCGCCATCTCCAACCGCTCGACGCGCCGCTCGCCTTCGAGTTTGGAGGCGCCGTACTGCGAGAGCGGATGCGGCTCGTCGCTCTCGCGATACGGCCGCTCGGTCTCGCCGTCGAAGACGTAGTCGGTCGAGAACGTGACGAAGGCCGCGTTCGCGCCGCGCGCCGCACGCGCCATCCGCTCGACCGCAGTCGCGTTGACCGCGAACGCGCGCTCGGGCTCGCGCTGGCACACGTCGACGTTGTGAAAGGCCGTGCAGTTGACGATCAGGTCCGGCGCGTGTCGCACGACCGCCGCCGCGACGGCGCGCTCGTCTTCGACGTCCGCCTCCGCGCTGGACGGCGCGACGATCGCGCAGTCCGTCCAGCGCCGCGCGATCTCGGAGCCGAGCTGGCCCGTGCCGCCGAAGAGCAGGACGCGCATCAGCGCGCGAACCGGGACTGCACGCCGATCGAGATCGCGGTCGCAAGCGCGGTGACCGCCGCGCCCGCGGCGAGCACGTGCACGACCGCATCGAGCGTCGGATGATAGGCGACAAGCGCGACCCAGGTCCCGACCGAGCCGGCCACTACCGCCCAGCCGAACGCGAGTCGATGCACGGCGATGCCGTACGAACCGAGTGCGGAGATCAGCGCGACGAACAGCATCGCCACGCCGTACCAGAAGAGCAGTCCGTTCGGCACGGCAAAGGCCGGCCCGACCAGCACGCGCACCAAGAGCGGGCCGAAGAAGTGGAACACCAGCAGCGCTAGCGCGCCGAGCCCGACGACCACGCCGCAGCTGACGAACAGCACATCGCTCGTGCGTTCGCCGCGCGCCTTCCGGTCGGTGGCCTGCGGCAACAGCACGGCCGGTACGAAGCCGACGCCGAACAGGATGATCTTCCCGCCGAGCGATGCCGCCGAATAGATGCCCGCCTGGGTCGCGTCGAACGCGTGCTTGACGATCACGACGTCGACGTTGCCGAACAACGACGCGCTGACCGCAAGCGCGGCCGAACCGGCGGTCGCGTAGACGATCCGTCGCCAGTCGTAGCGGACCGGCTCCTCGGGTGCCTGCATGGTGCGCGCGAGTACGCGCGAGATGATCAGCATCGCGCCCGCGACGCTGCCGACGATGAAGCCCCCGAGCGCGCCGAAGATCCGCCAGCCGATCGCGACGAACGCCAAGGTCGCTACGATCTTCGCACCGCCTTCGGCGAACGACGAGATCGCGTAGCCTTCGAAATCTTGCAAGCCTTGCGCGATCGAACGATATGCGGTCGTCGCGAGGATCGCGACCAGCAGAAGCGAGGTCAGCGGAATCGACCAGGCGGGCGCGTGCAAGAACGCTCCGAGCGGCACCGACGCGAGCGATGCGACCAGGACGATTCCGAGCGCGACCAGGATGCCGGCGCGACCCAGACCGACCGTCAGGCCGCGCAAGTGCGCGCGATCGTCGCGCGCGAAGAACTCGGCGGCGAAGCGCGAGATCACCGGCATCGCGACCACCGCCGGGCCGGAGATCAGCACCATCGCCGCGAGCAACGCGACGAGCGTGCCGTAGGCGGCCGGGCCGAGCGCACGACTCGCGATCATATGGAAGACGAAACCGGCCGCGTTGACGAACGTCGAGCCGGCGAAGACGAGCGCGCCCTGCCGAAGAAAGGTACTCGAACGCAACCGCGCCATCGCTACTTGCACGCTCCCCAGTACGACGCGCGCACGGGGCGAGCCCCCGCCACATGGAGAATGAACGGCCGCATGGATGTCCGCCCGCTCCCGATCGCCGATGCTCTACTGATCGTTCCCCGCGTCTTTGCCGACGACCGCGGCTCTTTCAAGGAGACCTATGCGGCAACGCGCTACGCCGAGGCCGGCATCTGCGAGACGTTCGTCCAGGATAACGTCTCGAGCTCCGATCGCGACGTGCTGCGCGGCCTACATGGCGACCCGCGGATGGCCAAAATCGTGCAAGTACTGGCGGGCGCCGGCTTCGACGTGATCGCCGACATCCGCGCGGGGAGCCCGACCTACGGGCAATGGTGCGGCGAGTACCTCCGCGCCGGGGAGCACAAACAGTTGTATATCCCGGCCGGTTGCCTGCACGGCTTCCTCTCGCTCGAAGACGGAACGCTGCTCACCTACAAGCAGACCGCCCTCTACGATCCGGCCACCGAGATCGGCATCGCCTGGAACGACCCGACCCTGGCGATCGCCTGGCCCCTCGAAGGCCGCGAACCGCGCCTCTCGCCCAAAGACGCCTCAAACCCAACCATGTCATCCCGCACGTAGCGAAGCGGAGTCGAGGGACGGCTCCTCTCCCTGTCATCCCGAGCGTAGCGAAGCGGAGTCGAGGGACGGCTCCCAGGCGGTCCCTCGACTCTGGTCGCTCCGCTCCCGACGCTCGGCATGACAAGG
>JBEPVY010000201.1:0-3981 GCA_041690835.1 Vulcanimicrobiota bacterium
TACTCGTTGAGCGCGTTCGTGTTGTCGAGCGAGAAGTACCACGACAGCTTCTTGTTCTGTGTGGCGCCGCCGTACTCGAGCGTTTCGTACACGTTGCGGTAGATCGGCGTCGCGGCGTAGGTGGCCCGCGCGAATCCCGGATACGTACCGGATTTCACGACGCTGTTGATGATGCCGAGACCGGAGGCGGACTGCGATGCATTGAGGCCGCCGGTCGAGACGACCAGGCTCCCGACGCCGACGCTCGAGAGGTTGGTCGTGAAGAGCCCGGTGATCTGATCGTTGATCGGAATCCCGTCGAACTCGTATGCGATATCGGCCGCCGATCCGCCTTGGATGCGGGGCTGGCTGCCGTACTGGCTGCCGGTCACGCCGGGGATGGTCGCGACATATTGGTAGAGCGTCTTGTGGGTATTGTTGCCGAGCGACACGGCATTGAGCTGTTCGTTCGAGACGTTCCACGTGTCGGAGGTCGTGTCGGGCTTGACGAGCGAACCGCCGGCCCGCGATTTGACGTTCGCAATCGTCGTCAGCGACTTCGAGAGCGTCACGTTATTGGTCGTGGTCTCGTCTTGGAAGACGAGCACGCCCGGGGTCGCGACGGCTTCATATCCGGTCGCCTGAACGGAGAGGGTATACGTGTCCGGCGACATCGCTTGAAGGGCGAAGAAGCCCTTCGAGTCGGACGTCGTCGTACGGGATCCCGACGGCGACGAAGCGGCGACGGTCGCGTTAGCGATCGCGGCGCCGGATGTCGAGTCGGTGACAGTGCCGCTGATCGTTCCCGTGGTGCCGGCGAGTGCCGGTCCGGTCGAGAGCGTCACGCACACGATGGCGGCGGTAAGAACTAGGCCTACCGTACGCCGAAATCGCGAAAGTAACATAGTTTCGTAATCTCCATCGTTCCCGGCGACGAACGACAGGTGCTCTCCCGCATCCCAGCCTCACGTCCCCGGACAAAAGAAAAGCGAACCGGTGGTGGACCCACGCGTTCGCTTATCCCCTCTAATGTGGCGTTAAGGTTAGCGGTTCCTGCGACCGCCAGCCCCCCTTATATCATCGCTTTTGCGAGGCCGCGGGGGGCGTCGCTTTCGACGTACCGGGCTCGGCCCGTGTAGAGCGCGACCATCTGGGCCGCGACCAGCCATGCGAGCGTGTTGAACGGTTCGCCGGTGACCGGTCCGAGCAACGGAATATCGCCGATCCGGCCGCCGATCACGTACCGGAGCGACTCGGCCTGCGAGGCCTCCAGGAGCGGCCGGTTGACGATCTCCCGTGCGACCTGGTCGACGATGCCGATGATCGCGCATGAGGCGTCGAGCATGGCCGCACTACCGTGCCGGAACTCGCCGGCCGAAAAGCCCTCGGCGTGGATGTAGCTGGCCTCTTTGAGCTTGAGCGCGAACTCCAGGCTGACCGGATAGCCGTACCCGGTCGCGACGATTACGACGCTTCGGCGCCGGGCGATGCGTTGGGCGGCATCACGTACGGCCTCCACGTCGGGGCCGTCCAGCCACGAGCGGACGTCTTCGGCCGTTTCGATCAGGGTGTTGGCGTTGCGTGCGTGGTTGCCGCCGACCAGGGCTGCGGCCCACAGGAGTAGCGCCGCGGTCGCGCTGACGGATTTGCTGGCGGGCACGGCGATCTCGCTGCCGGCGCCGACGTCGATCGTCACGTCGGCGCGATGACCGAGCGGCGAGTCGGGTGAGTTGGTGAGGGCGATCAACATCTTGGGCTCGAGCACGTCGAGCGCCCGGAGCAGGTCGGCGGACCGGCCGCTCTGCGAGCACGCGATCACCGCGGCATTGTGATAGGCGACGTGGTCGAGGGTCGCTTCGGTCGCGGGCAACGCGTGCGCGCGGATGCCGCGACGACGAAACGCGAGCGCGCCGAGCTGGGCCATATAGAGCGAGCTTCCGCTCCCGAGCAGCACGACGTCGCGATCGTGGATCGCCTGCGCCAGCTCGGCGGCTTTCTGCGAGCGCGCGAGTTCGCGCCAGACATCCGGTTGTTCGCGGATCTCGCGTTCGAATTGGGCACCCAGCATCAGTCGGTCACAAACCTCGAGAGAACGGCTCCGCGGAAGATCGCGAGACGGGTGCTCGCATGCGGGGCGGCGTCGACCCAATCATTCACCAGGAACGAGAAGGTTACCGCTCCGTGGCGCTTGGTCCGGATGAAACCGGAGTAGGTGCGGACGTGGCTGATCGAGCCGGTCTTGGCGAACACGTTCTTCTCGGCGGGCGTACCTTTGAACGCGTTCCGCAGGGTGCCCGAGACGCCCGCGACCGGAAGGGCCTCGAGAACCAGCTCCCGATTGGGGCCGTTCCAGTCGTGCTGGAGAATGGCCACCAGGGCGCGTGGGGTGATCCGGTCGTAGTTGGAGAGGCCCGAGCCATCGCTGATGCTGACCGTCGTCGGGTCGATCCCGATCGAGGTCAGGAAGGTCCGCTCGCTCTTGGCCCCGTTCTCGTCGGTGCCCGGGAGGCCGGCCGTGGCCGCGCCGATCTCTTTAAGGAAGAGCTCGCCGACCAGGTTGTCGCTGGGCCACCAGAAGTCGGCTAGATATTCGGGCATCGGCTCCGAGGCGTGGCTCCAGAGCAGGGCGGCGCCGGCCGGGGCCTCCCCGCCGGTCCGGGTCCCGCCGACCAGGCTCACGCCGTGGGCGGCCAGGGCCTTGGCGAAGACCGCGACCGCCAGTTCAGCCGGGTCCGGGGCGGCCGGACGGATATCGCCCGACTCCTTGAGGCCGAGCGGATAGGAGCCGCCGATCCGGATGGTCCGGGGCTGGTCCCACGGGCGGATCAACTCCGAGGTGTCCTTGGAGCCGGCCGGACCGGTGACGAGTTGGTCGTCCAGCGTGACGGCGCTGGTCTGGGGGTCGGCCCGCAGTACGCCCGGCTCGCCCGCGACCGCTCCCGGCGAGATGTACAAGTGGAGGATGTTCTCATCGAACGAGAGCGCCGTGACGACCGGGGCGTAGTCGTACGCGAGGTCGTCGTAATCCCAGCCGCCCGGGTAACGCTCGGCGTCGTACCGCGACGCATCGCCGATCACTTGGCCCGTGATCCGGGTGATGCCGGCCTTCGCGATAGCAGCGGCCGCATCGTCGAGATCCTGGGCGTTCAGGTGCGCATCGCCGCCGCCGCGCAGGTAGAGATCGCCGGTCAGCGTACCGTCCGCGATCGTGCCGGCCGCGAGGGCCTGGGTCTGGAACGCGAAGGACGGGCCGAGCCGCTCGAGCGCGGTCGAGCCGACCAGCAGTTTGAAGTTCGAGGCGGGCTGGAACGCGTCGTCCGCGTTCTGCTCGATCAGCTTGGTGCCGCGGGTGGTGTCGATCGCGAGCAGGCCGACGTGTGCGCCGCGTAAGGTCGGCGCCTGCATCAGCTTCGTAAGGTCTTTGCGCAACTGCGCGATGTCGTGGGCGCTCCAGGGCACGCCGCCCGCGACCGGCTTGGGCAGATCGCGCACGATCGAGAGATCGGCCGCACGGGCCGGGACGGCGGTCGCGGCCATCGCGACCAGTGTGAGGACGGAGAGGAATCTACGCGTCGCAGTCAAGTTCGAGTACCTCATCGAGCGATTGGCGCCGCGCGAGCGGGCGATGCCGCCCGTTCTGGATCGCGACGACGGCGGGTTTGCGGAAGCGATTGTAGTTGCTGGCCATGCTGTAGGTGTAGGCGCCGGTCGTGCACATGACGGCGATGTCGCCGGCGGCCAGGCTCGCGGGCACGTCGGCATCGCCCAGGAAATCGTTCTCGCACGAGCGACCGCAGATCGCGACGGGCTCGCTTGCGTCGGCGCCGGTGGCGGCGACGAACTGGTGATGTGCCTGATAGAGCGCCGGGCGCGGATTGTCGGCCAGCCCGCCGTCGACCACGACGAAGGTGCGCGAATGCTGGCGTTTGCAGGCCATCACGGTGTAGATCGAGGTGCCGGCGCGGCCGATCAACGCGCGACCGGGCTCGATGCCGATGCGGC
>JBEPVY010000202.1:0-3964 GCA_041690835.1 Vulcanimicrobiota bacterium
TCGTACTCGGCGTAGACGTTGCCGATCTTCTCGCCCAAGAACGAGGTCGTCTTCTCGTGGAACTGCTCCGGCCAGATGAGCGCGTTCTTGGCCTTCGAGATCTCGCTCAGGCAGGCGCCCGGCGCGAGCTGACGCTCGTCGTAATCGAGATCTTCGAGGATGTCCTTGATGACCGAGCGCTGGTCCGCGTCGTCGATGATGACGAAGTTGGAACCGATGCCGATCTTGGATCCGTCGCGGCGCAGCATGCGCACGCACATCGAGTGGAACGTGCCGACCCAGAGGTCGCGCGCGGCCGCACCGACCATCCGTTCGAGGCGCGCCTTCATCTCGCCGGCGGCCTTATTGGTGAACGTCACCGCCAGGATGCGATCGGGACTTACGCCCTTTTCGAGCAGGGTCGCGATGCGGTGCGTAAGCACGCGCGTCTTGCCGCTACCGGCTCCTGCGAAAATCAGACAAGGGCCGTCGGTATTGGCGACGGCCGCAGATTGTACGTCGTTGAGGTGCTCGGTGGCAAGGATCATTTCGCCTAGTTATTCGCCGTCCGGGCGAAAACGGCCTCGCCCCTCGACTACGCGCCTGCGGCGCTACGCTCGGGATGACAAGGTCTGAGGTCAGCGCGCCACGCGGAGTGCGGCGGTTTCGCGCTCGGCCAAGGAGTAGGCACCGGCCAGAAACGCCAGGGTCGACTCGGCGCCCATGTTCAGGTTGACGCCGGATTCGTCCAGGCCGTCGCAGCAACCGCCGCCGCGCGCGAGGAGCATCGTCCGCGAGTTCCGCCCATAGAACCACTCCAGCCCGACGTGGGCGAGCGCCATGTACGCGGGGTCGCCGGTCGCGTCGAAGGCGGCCAGCGCGGCGTCGATCAAGCCGTTCGCCTCGAGCGGCTGCTGGGCGTAGCGCGCGCGGTTCCCGCCGCGGACGTACCAGCCGTCGTTGCCGATCGGGACGTAGATGCCGTTCTCGACCGTCGTCTTGGTATAGAAGGCGAAGGTCCTCAGGCCGATCGCGATCGACTCATCGTCGCGCAGCGCCATGCCGGCCCGGATCAACGCCTCGGGCAGCCGGGCGTTGTCGTAGGTCATGAAGTCCTCGAACCACTCCCAGTCCTCACCGCGGATGGCCAGGTAGGCTTCGCGCAGCAGTCCGGCGATGGTGGTCAGCGCCACGCGCGCGGCGTGGAAGTCCGGGACGGCCGCAAGCGCGTAGGTCAGGCCGAGCGCGGCGTAGGCGTTCGAGCGAAGGTGATGGAGATCCGGGATCGCGGCCAGCGCCCGTTCGACCATGCGCGCGCACTGGCGGCGCCACGAGTCTTTGGGCGCGTATTGCATGCCGTAGCCGAGCGCCCAGATGGCGCGCCCGATCGAGTCCGGCGTGCCGACCTCGTCGAGCCAGAGCCGAGCGTGCGACATGAAATTATGGAAGGCGCCGTCCTCGAGCTGGGCGTCGTGCAAGAACGAGAGCGAGGTCGACGCGATCGAGGCTGCATCTTTGTCGTCGGGAGCGATCCGCAGACGCGAGATCGCGACGATGAACGCGCGCGCGACGTCGTCCGTGCAGTAGCCGGTCGAGCGGTTCGGAATGTCCTCGACGGCATGCTGGATCACGCCGACGCTGTCGCTCAAGGTCACGAGGTGATCGAGACTCGGCACCTCGTGTGCGTGCTTACGCAGAAGTCACCATGCCGTAGGCCGGCTGCGGCGGTGCGAGTTCGCAGAACAGGCGACCGTAATCGGAGGCGACGTGCGGCCAGGTCATCTGCCGGCCGAAGCGGTAGGCGCGACGCTCGGTCGCGCGACGGAGCGACGGATCGTCGAAGAGCGCGATCAGCAACTTGGCGATCGTCTCGCTGTCGCGGAACTTGCAGAGGAAGCCGCGATGGTTCGCGAGCAGCTCTTCGGCGTACAGATAGGGTGTCGAGATGATCGCCTTACCGCAGCCCATCGCATAGGCGAGCGTGCCGCTCACGATCTGGACCGGATTGAGATACGGCGTCAGGTAGATGTCGGTCGCTTCGAGGTACGAGACGAGTTCGTCGAACTCCAGGTACTTGTCGATCAAGCGCACGTTGTTGGTGAGGCCGTACTCGGCGACCATCGCCTGGAGCGACTCGCGATACGACTCGCCTTCCTGACGGCGCACGACCGGATGGGTCTCGCCGAGGATCAGGTAGAGCGCTTCGGGATGATGCTTGACGACCTCGCGCATCGCCTCGATCGCGTACTCCAATCCCTTGCCGCGGTTGATCAGTCCGAAGGTCGAGATCACCAGGCGCTGGCCGATGCCGAAGGTGGCCTTGGCAGCGTCGGTCGGGCGGAACGGGACGTCCGGCACGCCGTGGTGGATGGTCCGCAGCTTGACCGGATTGATGTGATAGACGTTCTCGAGCAGGCGGCGACCGGTCTCGCTGAGCGTGACGACGCAGGAGGCGAAATCGCAGAGCGCGCGCGTGATGCGAAGCATCCCTTCGTCGGGCTCGGGCAGAACGGTGTGCATGGTCAACACGACCGGCTTTTCGACTTGGCGGAGCAGATCGGTCAGCCACTCGCCGCGATCGCCACCGAAGAGCCCGTACTCGTGCTGGACGTTGAGCAGATCGGTCGGATGCGAGTTGATGAACGCCGCGACTTCGGAATAGGAGGCGCGATCATCTTGTTGCAGGCGCGCGATCACGTTGGGCGGATATCGGCGGACGTCACCGCCCGGCTCGTCGACCGCGATGATGTCGCTGTGCGTACCGAAGGCGAGATCGTACGAATCCACGACGTCCTTCGTGAAGGTCGCGATGCCGCATTCGCGCGGCGGGAACGACCCCAGGAAAAGGGCGCGCGGAACCGTCGGTAACTCGTCCCGGTGCGGTGCGGCTGCGATCACGTTTTGTGGTACTCCCAGATGTTCGCTTGAGGATAGCGAACTGAAAAGCTGCCTAGCGGCCGCCTTCGTTCCCTATACCCATTTCTACCCGAAAGAGTTGCAGGAGAAACCTTGCGCGGGCCTCTTTTTCGGCAGGAATCCGGGCGTTCGGGCTACTTCGGGGGATCCCCGAAGCGGGCATTTTCCTCGAGGATCGCGCCCGGCGCGATGACCGCATCGTGGCCGACCACACTGCCGCGCGAGATCTTCGCGCCGGCCCCGATCCGGGCTCGGCTGGCGATGATCGCCTCGTCGATGCTGACGTCGTCGCCGACCGTGACGCCGTCCCACAGGACCGATTCACGAATGGTCGCTCGCTCGCCGACCGTGCAACCTTCCGCCAGTACGACGTTCGGTCCGATGCGGGCGCTCGCGGCGATCTTGACGCCCGCGTCGATGTGGACCGGCTCGATGATGGTCGCCTGGACGGCAGCGGCGCCGGGTCCGGTCAGGCCCGGCTCGAGCTTGAGCGGCATCGCGCCCGAGAGGATGTCTCGGTGGGCGGCCAGGTAGTGCTCGGGGCGGCCGAGGTCGATCCAGTAGTCGGCGGTCGTATAGGCGTAGAGGGCGTGGCCTTCGGCCAGGATCTTCGGGAAGGTCTCGCGCTCGATCGAGACGTTGCGGCCGGCCGGAATCATGTCCAGCACGGCGCGATCGAACAGGTACGTGCCCGCGTTGACTTCGTCGGTCGGCTCGGTGCCCTTGGCCGGCTTCTCGACGAAGGCGGAGATCTTCAGGTCGTCGTCGTGGACGATGCAGCCGAAGGCCGACGGGTCTTCGACCTTGATCAGGTGGAGCGCGCCGAGGCCGCCCTTCTCTTTATGGAAGGCCATCATGGCGCGCAGATCCAGGCTGGTCAGGACGTCGCCGTTGAGGACGAAGAACGGGCCGGTCACGTGCTGCTCGACGTTCTTGAGGGCGCCGGCGGTGCCGAGGGCCTCGTCTTCGATCACGTAGGTGATGTTCAAGCCGAGCTTCGAGCCGTCGCCGAAATAGTCGATGATCGCCTGCGGCAGGTAGCCGGCGGGCAGGATCACGTCGCGGATGC
>JBEPVY010000203.1:0-3956 GCA_041690835.1 Vulcanimicrobiota bacterium
TGATCAACTCGCCCCACAACCCGACCGGCGGCGTGCTGCTCAAGTCCGATCTCGAGCGGATCGCGGCGCTCGCGATCAAGCACGACTTCCTGGTCATCGCCGATGAGATCTACAGCCGCAACTTCTATTTCGATCGCGAGTTCGATTCGATCGCCTCGCTACCGGGCATGCAAGAGCGCACCATCATCGTCGACGGCTTCTCGAAGGCCTACGCGATGACGGGCTGGCGCTTGGGCTACGCGATCCTACCCGCCGACCTGGCCAAAGTCGTGACGTTGTTCAACAACAACACGTTCAGCTGCGTCGCGACGTTCGTGCAAGACGCCGGCATCGCCGCGTTGACCGGCCCGGACGACGACGTCAAGCGCATGAACGAGATCTTTCGCCAGCGCCGCGACCGGCTGATCGACGGCATCAACAAGATCCCGAACATCTCGTGCACCTCGCCCGAAGGCGCGTTCTACGCGTTCCCCAACGTGACTAACGTGACGACCGACGACAAAGCGCTGGCCTCGTTCTTGCTCAGCGAAGCGGGCATCGCGTGTTTGGGCGGCAGCGCCTTCGGCGCGGCCGGCAAAGGCTATCTGCGTTTCAGCTACGCAGCGAGCTTCGAAGATATCGATCTCGCACTCGAACGTCTCGCCGAGTTCTTGCCCAAATTCAAAGCCTAGGCGACGATTCCGACCGGCGCGCCCTAGCCCTCCGCAAGAAAGCGGAGGGCCTGGCCGCCGCGGGCGAGATCGATGCGGCCACGCCGCTCTACGTCGAGATGCTCGATCTCTATCGTTCCAATCCGAACACGCCCCCGCTCGAGATGGCCAACGCGCTACGCAGCGCCGCACTCCACGCCGAACGGCGCGAGGATCGCACGGAAGCGCGCAAACTCTGGCTCGAAGCCCGCAGCTACTACGAAATGCTCGACGAACGCTTCGCGCTACTCCGCGGCCTCCCAGGCAACCCCGGCGTCATCGAAGCCGACAAACACTTGAAGCAACTCGGCTAACGACCCCGGACGTCGAGTGCCACATTTGTCATCCCGAACGTAGGTGCGAAGCACCGTAGTCGAGGGACCGCCACCAGAACCGTACAGACGCGCACATTCCGTAGAACTACGGACGCCCAGCGGACACCGAGCCGCGATACTAGGCTCATGAAACACATCGTAATCGCTGCCACCGCCGCCCTCGCGATCCTGACCATCGCCGGCCTCACCGGCACCACCGCCGCCCGCGCCCAGATCACCAAGGCGGTCCACACGATCGAACACCCGGCCGAACTGCGCGACCTCATGCCCGCGTTCCCCGACCGCCTCTGCACCCTCCGCGCCGGCGCCCAGGACATGCTAGTCACCGGCGATGGCCGCCCGGTGGACGACCCTCGCGCCATCCTCGCCCAGAACTGCTAGGGGTTGTCAAACTGCGGACCGCGCGCAGATGTCCTTAGGAGGCAGAATAATGACGCAGAAGATAGACGCGCCCCCTAGAAATAGATATACTAACGTATATCCATTGAAGGAGAGCACTGAGATGGCCGTCGGAAAACTCGGGAAGGTCGGAAACAGCTTGGTGGTCCGGATTCCGGCCGCAATCGCGCGAGCGCTCGATCTGCGCGAGGGCGAAGAACTCCGGATCAACCAGCGAGATCACGAAATCATCGTCTCTTCGGCGCGTTCGCGCATGGCGGCTATGCTCGCAACCGTTCCCGAGGACTACGAGAAGGGCGAGTGGGGTACCGGCCCCGCTGTCGGCGCCGAGGTCTTCGAATGACTGCGCCGGACCATGGCGATGTCGTCTGGATCGATTTCGATCCGCAAGTCGGCCACGAACAGGGGAAGCGCAGCCCTGCGCTCGTGCTGTCCCAACGCGCTTTCAACGAGCGCTTCGGCGTCGCGCTCGTGTGTCCGATCAGCACGCAGCCCCGCGGGCACGCATTCGAAGCGCCCTTCCCGCCCGGTCACGCCGTCAAGGGAGCCGTGCTCGTCCAGCATCTCAAATCTCTCGATTGGCGTGGTCGCCGATCGGCCTACATATGCGCCGCGCCGTCGGCAGTCGTCGAACGCGCAGCCGATATCGCCAACGAAATGCTAATAGCCGCTCGCTAGTTCCGTCATCGAGCGACGGGTGCGAGGATGAACGGGGTCCCAAACGTCATGATCGCGCGGAAATCCGTGTGCTCGTCGGCCGCCTTCAGGCGATTCCACGAGAAGTCGTCCACCGTATTGCCGAGCGCGTTCACCAGCGCTGCCCAACGTGGATCGGACGGCGGATCGTGCGGGTCGTGTGCAAACTCGGTGTTCTCGATCTGAAACGCCATGGCGACGAGGCAGCGCTCGATCACGATGACGGCGTGCCGGCCATCCACCATGACGTAGGCGTGCCCGGGCGCCTGTCGCCGAAACTGTGGCGGATGTTCGAAGATGCGTGCGTCCTGTAGTAGCCGTATGAGCCGGAGGAACCGTTGGCCGTCGCCTGGTTCCGAAGCGATACTGAATCGCCCGAGGCGTGGTGCGCCGGCCGCACCGACGTACACTCCGTACGCTCCGCCATCTCCGTAACCACTTAAGGACACCGCGAAGCAGCGCGAAGTCCGGCTCACCGTAACGCAGTCCCTCAGACCGATCGAATCGATATCACCGTACGTCATCGTCCCGCCCTGGTAGCAGGTCGCGGCCGCCGGGAACGTGCACGCCCAGACCATGCCGAGCACCGTGAGCAACGAAAGCGGAAGTCGCATCACGTCGACTAACGCGTGCAGGTCGCGAACAGTGACCTACTTCGCGTACAGGTAGATCGCGTTGGCGAGTTCGGCGAGGACTTGGCCGGCGATGTGGCCACCGTCCTGGTTGTGACCGGCGAGCATATTGTTGAGATAGAGCGCGAAGGCGACGCGCTTGCCGGACCGGGTCGTCACGTAGCCGACCAGGCCTTTGGCCGTGATGATGCCGCCGTGGCTGAGGGCGTTGCCGCCGCCCCAGGTCCCGGTCTTGGCGTGGACTTTACCTTTGGCCGGCGCGTTCGTCTGGATGTCGAAGAGCGTGCCGTCGACGCCCAGGATCGGTAGGCCCCGATAGAAATCCGGATACCATTTCTGCGTCTGCGCCCAGGCGAGATAGTGCACCATGAAATCGGGCGTGAAGTACGCGTCGCCGCCGCCGAGACCGTCGGTCTGCGATGCCTGGTTGATGTCGAGACCCGCGCCCGTGATGAACGCTCGCTCCTTGTCGAAGCCCGCTTGCAAGGCGTTCTTGGCGGTCGCGTGCGCGACCAAGACGCCCCATAGATACGGCATGATGCTCGCGTGGAGGTTGTCGCTCACCTTGAGCGTGACTTTCACGTCTTCGCGTAGCGGCGGCGAGATGTGTTGCGCGACCACGTTCGCAGGCAGATACGTCGCGGCGAACGCGTTGCGATCGAAGGTCGCGTCGCGCGGTGCGTTGCCGATCTGCACGCCGGCTTGCTGAAGCGCGAGCGTCAGGCCGACCTCCGCAAAGCGCGCCGGCGTCGGGACGCGATAGGCGTAGAGCGTCGGCGGGGTGCCGAGCGGGACCGACCCGACGACGGTGACGGTGTGGTTGCCGCTATCGTCGGCGACGTCCCCGAAGTCGAGCGTATTCTCGCTCTTGGCGGCACCGGTCGTCGCCTTGTTGACGAAGGTGGCGTACGGCGTCTGCGGCGAGACGGCGATCGTCGGTGCCTCGCCCGCGCGCGCGGCGGGGGTGATAACCGTATCGATCAGGTTGTCATTGACCACGATCGGCGAGACATACGCGCCCGTTCCGTCTTCCGGCCCGGGCTCCGGAAAGAGCGATGCATCGACGATCACGCGCCCGCTCACGCGCTTGACGCCGGCCGTCGCGATCTGCTTGGCGAGGTCGCGCAAGACGGCCAACGGATCGCCGGGGACGGCCTTGGTGTCCTTGGAGCCGTCGTACGAATGGTCTTCGTTCTCGAAGGCCA
>JBEPVY010000204.1:0-3913 GCA_041690835.1 Vulcanimicrobiota bacterium
CCGCGTGCGAGGTAGAGCGGCTCGTAGGACCGGACCGGCCGGCCGTCCAGCAGCAGCGTGAGCGCCACGGGTGGGAGAATCGCCACGTATTCGCGATATACCGCACCCGATGAGGCGACTACTCCTAGCCGTACGCGAGGCCGGCCTTCGATTTTCCCGGGACGGCTGCGGGTTCTTAGCCCAGGCGGTCGCGTTCAACAGCCTCTTCGCCCTTTTTCCGCTGGTCGTGATCGCCTTCACGGTCTCTTCGTACTTCTTCCCGCTTCCCGAGGGGCGGCTCCTCGGCTTTATCGACACGTTCGCCCCGACGGCGCACCAATTCGTCGAAGCGAATATCCAGTCGTATAACGGCGGCCGCGGCATCTCGAGCATCGTCGCCGCGGCATTCCTCATCTGGTCGGGCAAGAATCTGTTCATGGCGCTCACCTATGCGCTCGACCGCGCGCTCGGGGTGCCGAAGGGACGGCCGCTCCTCCACGACATCGCGCTCTCGATCGTGATGCTGCCGGCGATGGGCGTGCTGCTCCTGCTCTCGATGGCGCTGCCGCTCATCCTGCAGATCGTGCTCTTCATGTATCGCGTTCCGGACGGACGCCATATCGGTCAGGTCGCGGCCTACGTGCTCTCGCTCGCGCTGGTCTTCATCGTCACCGCAACCCTCTACGCATTTCTCCCGAACCGCAGATTGGCGTGGCATTTCGGGATTCCGGGCGCGACCTTCGTCGCATGCATGTGGCCGATCGTCCAGTTCGCATTCGAACAGTACACGTTGCACGTCGACTTCACCCACATCTACGGCGCGCTCTCGGCGCCGCTCGTGCTCCTGCTCTGGTTCTATCTGGTCGGTTCGATCTTTCTGTTCGGCGCGGAATACTGCACGGCGTGGGCGGCCGCCCACGGCACCGTTCCGGTGCCGACGATGGTGGATACGCTCGCGCCCGTCGCCGAACACGATAACCCCACGTGAAGTTCGTCTTCGTGCACGGCGCCGGTTGCACGCCCGATGTCTTCGCAGCGCAGCTGGCGGCGTTTCCGGATGCGCTCGCGCCGGATCTGCACGCACTCGCCCCGGATGCCGCGTCCGTCGCGCAGTACGCGCAGGCGTTGAGCGCGGCGTTGGCCGGTATCGGCGAACCCTTCGCGCTCGTCGGCAGTTCGATGGGCGCCGCCGTCGCGCTCGAGGCGGCGTTGAACGGTCCGGCTCCGTCCGCCCTGATCGCGATCGGATGTGGCCCCAAACTCCGCGTAGCGCCCGCGATCCTGGCCGCTATCGAGGATGACTTCGAAACGTTCGCCACAGCCATGCCGCCGGCGTTTTTCGCGAATCCGACGCCCGCTCTGGCCGCCGAGGCCGTCCGCCAGATCCGGGCGGTCGGGCGATCGCGGACCCTCGCGGACTTCCGCGCCTGCGATGCCTGGGATATCGGCGACCGGGCCTCGGCCCTTGCGCTCGCGGCCCTCGTCCTGACCGGAGAGCACGACCAACTGACGCCCGCTCGCTTCGGCCAATCTCTCGCGAACCGGATACCTGGGGGCCAGATGCGAATACTTACCGACGCCGGGCATCTGGCTATGGTCGAGCGGCCCGCCGAAACGAACGAGGCCCTCCGCGCGTTCGTTGCTACAACGTAAGATTTTCCACCGAAGGAGTCCGCCTTGTCCCGATCGGGTTCGTACCGCCTCGCAGCCGCCGTGCTTGCGCTTTCGTGTGCCTTCGCCCTGATGGGCACGGGCAACGCAGCCTCGGCCGGACCGGCCGGCGTGCCGACACCGACGCCGGTGCCGTTGCCCACCAATCCGGCGACGCCGGTTCCGGCCTTCGCACCCTCCGTGCTCGTCTATCCGTTCGAGACGAGCGGCGAGCTCAAGGCCGACGCGGGTGCCGCCATCGCGACCATCATCGACCAACAACTGGCGACCGCAGGCGGCCTCTCCGTGCTTCCGTCGCCGAACGGCATCAAGCGCACCGATTACCGGACCAACGCACACGCGCTCAAGGCCGACTATTATATCAGCGGCTATCTGACCCCGGTCGGCGACGGCGCGGCACTGGTGATGCAGTTGGTGAGCGTCGAGACCGGCATCATGATCTACACCAAGACTTCGCAGATCTTCTCCGCGCAGGACGCTTCGTCGCAAGCATTCGCGGCGCGTCAGGTGATGATCTCACGCTCCGGAGTCGGATCCGTCGCCGACGACAGCAACCAGCAGTCAACGCCCGCACCCTCGGCCAGCAACGGTTCGAACGTCTCGCTCGGCGGCCTCGGGTCGCTCCTGAACGTCTTCCACCGCAACAAGGGGACGAAGGCCGAGACCGGCGTGACCGTCGCCGAGGCCGACAAGCCGACCCGCGTCGCGATCGTCGCGCGCGTCACCGGGACCGCCGACGGCGGCGCCCTGACCGAAGCGACCGACGCCTTGCGCCCGGCCCTGGACCGCTATTTCCACACGTCGGTGGCCGCCTCTCCGGTCGAAGGCGGCAAGTACGCAAGTGCGATCTGCGGCACCAACCGCAACGCGACCGTCACCAGCGGGACGCTTTCGCAAGCGCACGTCGGACGGTTCCGCGGCCACACCGATAGCACGTTCACGCTCGTCGTGTACACGTGCTTCGGCGCAAAGCTCTATACCGGCACGCCGGCGACGGCGGATTCGGTGAAGGGCGCCATCGGCGCGGCCGTCGACGCGTACGCCAAGGACCATCCGAACAACTCCTAGGAGCCCGGAGCGCTAGCCTCTTCTGGGTCGTCGTCGAGCAGGCCGGGTGGCAGATCGACGACGATGCGCTTGTTCGGGGTGTCGATCTCGCGCACGAAGGCCTTGACCATCGGGACCATCTTCTCGCCGACGATCAGCATGTCGCTCGTCGGATAGTGCCGCACCTCGGCGACGACGCCGAGCAGCGTGCCGTCGGGGGCGTGGAGCCCACACCCGACCAGGTCGACGTCCAAATGCTCCCCGGCTTCGAGTTCCTCTTCCACGCGTTCGCGCGCGGCGTAGAACGTGCCGCCGACGTACGTCTTCGCGACGTCCGGATCGGCGACGCCGGCAAGCGTCACGACCAGACGGCCCTTGTGCTCGCGCACGGTCGCAAGCGCGACGTTGCGACGCGTCCCATCGGCCATCGCGTACTCGAACGTCGCACCCCGCATAAAAAGGGTGCGACCCGCACTCGACGGATCGCACTTGAGTTCCCCGCGAATGCCGAAGAGGCCGACGAGTCGGCCGACCGGCAGGTCAGGCATCCGTCTCGGCTTCCTCGCCGTCGTCCGGCTCGGCAGCTTCTTCGCTATCGAGGATGTCGACCGCGATCCGCTGTTCGGCGGTCGCGCGAACGATCGTCCGAAGCGCTTGCGCGACGCGTCCGCTCCGTCCGATCACCTTGCCGAGATCGTCCGGATCGACGACCAACTCGACGACCGGGCGTCCGTCTTCATCGGCGAACAGGTCGACCTTGACTTCGTCCGGTTTCGAAACGAGCTTCTTCGCGAGAAACTCGAGCACGCCACTGGCCCGTTTGGCCGAAGCGACCGGATCGGCCGGCAGATGCGATTCGCGCGGATCGCGGTCGCGATCGTTGCGGCGCGGAGCGGCGCCACCGCTCGGGCGCGGCGGACGGGGACCGGTGCCGCTGCGACGCGGCGCCGATTCTGATTCCACGCCACTACCGGCGTCGTTCTTGGACGAGATCTTGCGCGCGCCGAGAGTAGAGGTGCGCTCCGCCTCGCCCCCTTCGTCACCGAAGAGGCCGAACTCGTCATCGAACGCGCTCACTACGAGTCCTTTTTGTTCTTGGGCGCGCGCTTGACGGTCGAGACCGTGCCGCGTTCCATGATGCCCTTTTCGGCGAACAGACGACGAACGGTCTCGCTGGGCTGTGCGCCCTTGGCGAGCCACTCTTTGGCTTTGACGT
>JBEPVY010000205.1:0-3908 GCA_041690835.1 Vulcanimicrobiota bacterium
TTGCGGTGATCCGGTAGGCGCGATCGCCGAAGGCTTCGATCTCGAGGCCGCCGGCGCGGAGCGGCTCGATCGCGCGGTCGAGGGCAGCGCTCTCGCCGGCGTCGAGTTCGACCGAGATCGGGACGAGCAGCGGTTCGCTTGGGGCGACTTCGCTCGCGCGCGCGACGATGCTCTCGTAGGCGATGCGTTCGTGGGCGGCGTGTTGATCGACCAGCAGGATGGCGTCGCCGTCGGTTGCGAGGATATAGGTGCGGTGGATCTGGCCGAGCACGCGCATCCGGTGACCGGGCACATCGTCGGCGTCGCCACGCACGTGTTCGAAGAGCGATTGGACGTGTTCGAGGCTCGCGTCGATGCTCGACGGCGCGAACGAGACGCCCGTAGCGCCGACGTTGCTCTCGAAGCGGGCGGCCGCGCGGTCGCGGAGCGTCGTCGAGATGGCGCGTTTGACCGCATCGAAGATCTGCGTGGAGAAGCGCAAGCGGACGTCGCTCTTGGTCGGATGGACGTTCGGGTCGACGTGATCGGGCGGTACGTTCAGGAAGAGCACGCCGTACGGATGGCGTCCGGTCATCGCGAAGGTCGAGTAGCCGGCCGTCCACGCACCGGCCAGCAACGTGCTGCGCAGTAGGCGGCCGTTGACGAACAGGATCTGCATGCGACGATCGCCGCGATCGTTCCCGGGGGATGAGATGAAGCCGGATAGCGTTCCGTTAAGTCCTGGTGCGTCGGCGCCGAGCGGGATCAGCGCATCGGCCGCGGCCTGGCCGAAGACCATGACGAGCCGTTGGACGATGTCGTCCGACGCGGGAAACGTCCAGACGTCCTTGCCGTCGTGTCGCAGCACGAAGGTGACGTTCGGATAGGCGAGCGCGAACATCTCAAGCCAAGCCGAGATCCGCCCGAACTCGGCACTCGCGGCGCGCAGATATTCGCGTCGGACCGGAACGTTCTCGAAGAGCCCTTCGGCGCGCACGCGCGTTCCGACCGGAGCGGCGGCCGGTTCGCGTTCGCCCACCTCTTCTGCATGGGTACGGATGCGCGCGCCGATCTCGGCGATCGGTTGGCGCGAGAGCACCTCGACGCGCGCGACCGCTGCGATAGATGCGAGGCCTTCGCCGCGGAAGCCGAGCGTCCCGATCGATTCCAGATCGTCGGCCGCCGCGAGCTTGCTGGTCGCGTGACGCTTGACCGCGATCTCGAGTTCGTCGGGCGCGATGCCGGCGCCGTCGTCGATCACTTCGATCAGATCGAGACCGCCGTTCTCGACGTTGACCTGCACGCGCGTCGCGCCCGCATCGATCGCGTTCTCGACCAGCTCTTTGACGACCGAGAGCGGTCGCTCGACGACCTCACCCGCCGCGATCTGTCCGATGGTGACCGGATCGAGCTGGTGGATCATTCCGCGTGTTGGAGGAACGAGAGTTGGCGTTCCGGTTGGACGGTCTTCTGAAGCGATTTGCGCAGCGGGACGGTCTCTTCGAGATCCGCTTTGCCGGCCAGGACGTCTGCGATCTCCTGGGCGCGCTCGATCACACTGTCGGGAAGGCCGGCCATGCGCGCGACCTCGATGCCGAACGAACGCGAGGACGAACCCGGCTGGACGCGATGCGAGAAGACCGGAGCGCCGCCGCGAGCCATGTTCTCGACCGCGGTGATGTGGTGGTTCGCGACCAGCGGCCAATGGTCGGCGAGGGCGCACAGCTCGTGGAAGTGGGTCGCGAAGAGCGCCATCGGCGCTTCTTCTCCGAGCCCGAGCAAGAACTCGCAGATCGCTTGCGCGATCGAGAGGCCGTCGATGGTGCCCGTGCCACGCCCGACTTCGTCGATCAACAAGAGTGAGCGGCGGGTGGCGCGCCGTAAGATGTTGGCCGCTTCGGCCATCTCCATATAGAAGGTCGATTGTCCCGAAGCGAGGTCGTCGCCGGCGCCGATGCGCGTGAAGATGCGGTCGACCGCACCGAGCGCCATCGAGCGGGCGGGCACGAACGAGCCGATCTGGGCCATGATCACGAGCAGGCCGGCCTGCCGCAGATAGGTCGACTTGCCGCCCATGTTCGGGCCGGTCAGCAAGATGAAGCGGTGGGTGTCGCTCTCGAGCGTGAGATCGTTCGGCACGAAGTTGGTGCGGAGGACCGCTTCCATCACCGGATGGCGGCCGTCTTTGATCTCGACGCGCGGGCGGTCGTCCACGACCGGGCGCACGTAGCCGCGCTCGGCCGCGCACTGCGCGAGCGAGCAGAGCGCGTCGATCTCGGCGAGAGCGTCGGCGGCGCGCAGCAGGTCGTCGATCCGCGCCGCGATGCGCGCGAGCAGCTCCCCGTAGAGCTTCTCTTCCAAACGCAACTGCCGCGACTGCGCCGTCGAGATCGCGAGCTCGAGCTCTTTGAGCTCGGGCGTGATGTAGCGCTCGCCGTTGGCCAGGGTCTGCTTGCGCACGTAGTCCGCGGGTACGCTACCCACGTAGGCTTTGGTCACTTCGATCGCGTAGCCGAAGGCGCTTGCGTATTTGACCTTGAGCGATTTGATTCCGGTCCGCTCACGCTCTCGTTCTTCGAGCTCCGAGAGCTTGCCGCGAGCATCGGTGCGCAGGCCGACGCACTCGGCCAGTTCTTCATCCGACTCGGCACGGATCACGCCGCCGTCGTTGAGGAGCGCGGGCGGCTCGTCGACGAGCACGCGTTGCAGGTCGGCGAACATCTCGCCGAAATCGCCGATCCGCTCGATGAAGCTGGAGAGCGCCGGCGGCGTCACCTGACGGAGCGGTTTGAGGATGTCGAGCGTTCGGCGGAGCGAGGCCAGATCGCGCGGGCCGGCTCGGGCGACGCGGACCTTCTGCGCGATCCGTTCGAGATCGAAGCAGCCGCGCATCAGTTCGCGCATCGCGTCCCGGCGGGCGTGATCGTCGACCAGGATCTGCACCGCATCTTGACGTGCGGAGATCGCGACCGGATCGACCAGCGGCGCTGTCAGCCAGCGCGCGAGCATGCGCGAGCCCATCGAGGTCGAGCACTCGTCGAGGGTCGCGAGCAAGGTCGCTTTCGGGTTCGCGCCCTGGGCCTTGGTCAGTTCGAGATGCTTGCGCGTGCTCGGATCGAGCGCCAAGAACGTCTGGCGGCGGTAGAACTCGGGCGGGTTGAGGGCGCTTGCGTCGCCGGCGACGCCGGTCCGTCTGACGAAAGAGGCGAGCGCGTCGAGCGCGCGATGCATCGCGAGCGACTCGTCCATCGCGAAGCCGCCGACCGGGCCACGCTCCCTCGTCTCGACGAGCGAGATACTGGTGGTCGCGAGGCGCGCGCCGATCGCTTCGATCGAACCGGCCAGCGTCGCGCGAACGTCCGCGGGAAGATCGGCGACCACTTCGGTCGGGCCGATCCGCCCGAGTTCGGCGAGCAGTTCTTCGTGCGCCGATTCGCCACCGAGGGCGGTCACCGCACAATAGCCCGTAGAGACGTCGGCGTGCGCGAGCGCAAAGCAATCGCCGACCAATGCGACGGCCGCCAGATAGTTGTTCTGCTTTCCGTCCAGGAGATGGTCTTCGATCAGCGTCCCGGGCGTGATCAGACGCACCACATCTCGACGCACCAGTTTGTTGGGTTGCGGCACTTCGAGTTGCTCGGCGAGCGCGACGATGAAGCGCTGCTGGACCAGACGCGCGAGGTAGTTCGAGAGCGCGTGGTGCGGGACGCCCGCCATCGCGATGCGATGCCCGCCCGCTTCTTTGCTCGTCAGCGCGATCTGCACGGCCCGCGAGACCGTCTCGGCATCCTCGCCGTACGCTTCATAGAAATCGCCGACGCGCGAGAGCAAGACCGCTTCCGGATGTTTGGCCTTCATCCCGAAGTACTGGTCGAGCATCGGCGAGAGCTTAACGGGGGCGTCAGACACTAGGCGACCATAATGCCGCA
>JBEPVY010000206.1:0-3903 GCA_041690835.1 Vulcanimicrobiota bacterium
GCCGGCGTCGCTTCGCGGCGGGCGGTCGAAGATCTGATCGTGCGTGGGCGCGTGCGGATCGACGGCAAGGTCGTCAAAGAGCTCGGTACTATCGTGCCGGACGGCGCGGAGGTCGAGGTCGATCACAAGCGCGTGATGCCGGCCAAGCATTTCACCTATTTGTTGGTGCACAAACCGGTCGGCATGATGACCACGATGAGCGACCCCGAAGGGCGCCGCACCATCGCCGAACTGATCCCGAAAGGGACGCCGCGCGTCGTTCCGGTCGGTCGTCTCGACTACGATTCGTCGGGCGTGCTGCTGATGACCGACGATGGCGATCTTGCGAACCGCCTGCTCCACCCGAGCTACGGCGTGGAGAAGACCTATCGTGCCGTCGTCAAGGGCAAACTCTTGCAGGGCGACGTGAAGAAGATCATCGAGGGCGTGCGGACCTCCGATTTCCGTGCGGCCGGCGCGAAGCTCGCTGTGATCGCGACGCGCGCCTACAACAGCGTCGTCGACATCTCGTTGCACGAAGGCCGCAACCGCCAAGTCCGCAAGATGTTCGAAGCGCTCGGTCATCCGGTGCTCGCGCTCGAACGGACCAGCTTCGGTCCGCTCAAGATGGGCACGCTTCCGCCGGGCCTGAGTCGCCCGCTCTCTCCGCGAGAGGTCGCGGCTCTGCAAGCAGCGACCGATCCGGAACCGGAAGCGTGAACCGGGACTACAAACTCGTCCGGCGCGAGGCTCGCCCCGAGCGGACCGTCGTGCGTCTGCGCGGCGGCGCGACCTTCGGCGACGTGACGCTGGCGATCGCGGCCGGACCGTGCGCGGTCGAATCCCGCGAACAGATCGACGCCACCGCCGCCGCCGTCGCGCGTGCCGGCGCCAACATCCTTCGTGGCGGCGCGTTCAAGCCGCGCACCTCGCCCTACGCCTTCCAAGGCCTCGGCCGGACCGGCCTCGAGTTGCTCCGCGCCGCCGGCGAGCGGAACGGCTTGGCCATCGTCACCGAAGTCCTGGACCCGCGCGAGGTCGGATTGGTCGCCGAGTACGCCGACATGCTCCAGATCGGCGCGCGCAACATGCAGAACTTCCCCTTGCTCCGAGTCGCCGGCGAGTCCGGGAAGCCGGTCTTGCTCAAGCGCGGTCCGGCCGCGACCGTCGAAGAATGGCTGATGGCCGCCGAGTACCTGCTCTTGGCCGGGAACGACCAGGTGGTCTTATGCGAGCGTGGGGTCCGATCGTTCGATCCGGCCACCCGTAATCTGCTCGACTTGGCGGTGGTCCCGCTACTCCGGGAGCTGACCCATCTGCCGGTCGTGGTCGACCCGTCACACGGCACCGGCGTCGCGCGCTTGGTGGAACCGATGGCTCTGGCGGCGATAGCGGCGGGCTCGGACGGTTTGCTGGTAGAAGTCCACCCCGAGCCGGCAAGGGCTGTCTCGGACGGCCCTCAGTCACTTACCTTCGAGCAGTTCGCCGGGTTGATGGCGCGCCTGCCCGGGTTGGCAGAAACGGTCGGCAGGCGCTTGCCTACCGACGGTCTTGCGCCGATTCGGGTATAGATTACGTTCCTTGTATTACATGCACACGTCCACGAGGTATCAGATGAATCGCAGTTCCCGGGTCGCCGTTGCGGCCGGCATCGTCGCGTTCGCCCTATCGTTCGCTCCGGCGCAAGCCCAATACGCGAACGAGTTCTCGCCGGCCAAGCGCCTGAGCGCGGGCACGACGACGCAGCCGATCGCCGGCACCGGCATCGTCGTGCTTCAGGTTCAGGTCAACGCGGACGGCACGCACAAGGTCACCAAGATCATCCGTTCGACGAACCGCGGCAACAACGCCGCCGCGACCGAGATCGCCAATAGCGCCGCCTACAGTCCCGCCCATCGCGGGAAGAAGGCCGTCGTGTCGTTCTACGATTACACCCTCAAGTTCAACGGCAAGCAGCTCGCCAGCCAGAGCGATAGCGGCGCGCTCGGTCCGATCCGGACGTTGATCCGCTCGGGCAACTACGCACTCGCGAAATCCAAGGCGTCGATGTACGTGTTGAGCAATCCGGGCGACGGCGAGGGGCGCACGCTTCTCGGCTTGGCCGACTATTACGCGAACGACAACCCGGGTGCGGCGGCGGCCTTCGCAGGCGTGGCGTCGCTGGACAAGCGCTACCAGTCGGTCGCGGCCCATGCGTTCGCGAACGCCGCGGTCAATCTGGCCGCCAGCAACCCCAACCTGGCGCTGACCTACGGGCAGAAGGCCTATGCGATCGATCATAGCGCGAACTCGCAGTTCGCGCTCGGGGTCGCTCAGCTCAACGCCGGCAAGCCGGCCGACGCGGTCGTCTCGCTCAAGGCGGCGCGTGCCGCGGCCTTCAGCGACAAGGGTACCGACGTCAAGTCGAAGCTCAACCTCGACTCGGCGCTCCTGAGCGCCTACCAGAAGAGCGGCGACACGGCCAACGCCGCGGTCCTCGCGGCCGAGATCAAGCAGTTGGACCCGACCTCGACCCTGCCGGGTCGGGTCATCGGGAACGCCTTGCTCGCACAAGCCCGCGACCAGCGCACGGCCAAGGCCTACGACGCGGCCGTGAAGCTCTACGATCAGGCCGCCGCCGCGGGCGACCCGCTGGTGGCCGTCACGGCGAACGCCGAAGCCGCGTTCACCCTTCAGTCGGAAGCTAAACCGGACTACGTGAAGATCAAGGCCTACGCGGACAAGGCGATCGCGCTCAACCCCGACGACGCACTTGCCAACTACGCCGAAGCCGTCGCGTACACGGGGACGTTCTACACGGTCTCGCACAAAGACGCGGATAAGGTGAGCGCCAACTCGTACGCGCAGAAAGCCATCACCGCAGCCCGGAAGGCCGGAAACGAAGGACTCGCTCTGCAGATCGAATCGTTCGTCAAAACCAACCTCAAGTAGGAGGGCGCGGAGGGGTCTCCGCGCGACCAGGACTTTCCGCGAGAGTGGGCCAATGGTCCGCCTTCACGGGCGGCGGAAATCCCCCGGTTTTTCTTGTCTAGCGCACTAAAGTTCCCGTAAAAGGGAGGGGTCGGAAAAGTGTTTCAGGGATTCACAGATCTAATGCAAAAGGGCGGCTGGGACATGTGGGTCCTGCTGGTCCTCTCGATCGTCACGGTAGCCATCGTGATCGAGCGCCTGGTCTTCTTTGCCGCACAGCACGGCGACACCAAGGGCCTGCTGAACCGGATCGCACAGAAGATCCAAGCCGACGACCTGGCGGGCGCCATCAAGGTCTGCCAAGCCGAAAAGGGCATGTTGCCCCGCATCCTCGAGTTCGGTCTTCAGCGCGGTGAGAAGAACCGCGCCGACATCACCGACGCGCTCTCGATCGCGCTGATGGAGCACTTGAACGCGCTCGAGCGCAACCTGGGCATCATCGGTACGGTCGCCGTCATCGCGCCGTTCGTCGGTCTGGCGGGTACCGTTCTCGGTATCATCCACGCGTTCGACGAGATCGCGGCCAAGGGCAACGCTTCGCCGGCCGTCGTCGCAAAGGGCGTCTCCGAAGCACTGATCACGACCTTCAGCGGCCTCGTCGTCGCCGTCGTCGCGGTCGTCTTCTTCAACTACTTCAAGACGCGCATCAAGGTCTACAACCAAGAGATGATCGTCGCGGCCAACCAACTCGCGGAAATCCTCCACTTCCACAACACGGGCGCGCCGATCCCGGCGGAACTGCTCAAGCCGACGCAGGCACAGGCACCTAAGTAACCCCCCTCGGAGGCCCGACGTGAGTCTGCTATCGGCAAAGCAAGACGAAGAGGTAATGGCGGAGATCAACATCACGCCGTTCACCGACGTGTTGCTGGTGCTGCTCATCATCTTCATGATCTTGGCTGCGATCGTTACGCCGCCCGGATTTGAAAAAGAGCTGCCCAACAAGAACGACAA
>JBEPVY010000207.1:0-3870 GCA_041690835.1 Vulcanimicrobiota bacterium
CGCGCCCGTCGGTGCGCACATCGGCGGCGATGCCGACGCCGTCATCGTCGACGCGCACTTCGACGCGGCCACGTGCGCGCGTGGCGGAGACGGCGATCCGCAACGCATTGCGGCCGTCCGGCATGCCGTGACGGATGGCGTTCTCGACGATCGGCTGGAGGATCATCGGCGGAACCGCTGCCCCGGCCGACTCCGCGTCGAGGTGCGCGTCGAACGTAAGCGCGCTCTCGAGGCGCCCGGTCATGATCTCGACGTACATCCGCTCGATCTCGACTTCGTCGCGCAGAGAGACTTCGCGGGCATCGCTCGACGCCAGGATCGCGCGCAGAAACGCGCTCAGCTTCGCGAGCATCGCGTCGGCCCGATCGACATCTTCGTACATCACCGACGAGATCGCGTTCAGGGTGTTGAACAAGAAGTGCGGCTGGAGCTGCAGGCGCAAGTTATCGAGCCGGGCTTCGGCGAGCTTACGCTGGAGATCGGCGGCGGCGAGTTCGGTCGCGCGCGCACGGTCGAGGTGGTCGAAGAAGTAGATCGCACCCGCCATCAGAGCGAACGAGATGACGTCGTTCGAGGCCTCCATCGGATACCGGAAGAGCATGTTGCCGTAGTCGTACGGCCCGAGGTGGGCGAGCGGGAAGATGATCGCGCGCGAGACCGCCATCAGGCTGGTGTGCGCGACCGAGTAGGCGATCATCCCGAGGGCCTGAGCGCCGAGCGCGAGCGGCCAGGTGAGGCGACAGCCGAAGCCGTAGCGCCGGACGACCCACACGACGAACGGGAAGAGCACGAGCGCCGCATACGCACCGGTGAACTCTTCGATCCCGCGCGGGAGCGCCGTATGCGGTATTTTCCGGGCGAGATCGTCGAAGTAGCGGTAGCCGAAGCTGAACGCCCCGAGCGCCGTGAAGAGCGCGAAGAGCGCGAGGCCATACCGCCGATTGTCGGATCGGATCATCCGCTCACTCATAGCGCGAAGCGTCCTCGCTCGTCAAACGGTG
The DNA here is from genome assembly GCA_041690835.1 of Vulcanimicrobiota bacterium. Classification (GTDB taxonomy): domain Bacteria; phylum Vulcanimicrobiota; class Vulcanimicrobiia; order Vulcanimicrobiales; family Vulcanimicrobiaceae; genus JALYSX01. Next base: position 1,002 of record JBEPVY010000207.1, read on the forward strand.
TGTGACGAGCGGGACGCGTCCGGGTCGGGGCGCTAGCGCGGCCGGATGTCGAGCTGGTTGCCACCCTTGAGCACGTCGACGCAGGTGCCGGTCATGACGGCGGTCCACGAGCCGTGCGCCTGCCAGGTCGGCGGCGGGGTGATGCCGATAGCGCACGTGACCTTGGCGCCAGCCTTGACGACGATGGTGCCGGTTCCGCTGCAGTTGTAGGACGGCCCCGAGCCGAGCTGACCGCCCGAGCTGGGTACGGCGACGCACGGACCGGAGACGTAGGTGAGCGGGCTCTTGAGGGTCAGGACGAGGACCGCCGGTTCGGGCACCGGGGTCGGAGTGGGAGCGGGTGTCGCCGTATGCGGGGGATTGAACGGTGTCGGAGTCGGCCCGGGCGCATGCGTTCGAGCGTTCAGCTGGACGATCTGCTGGCCTTGGAAGGTGTATGAGCAACCGTTCGACGTGAAGACCGACCACGAATTCTGACCGAACACGGGGTGCGTCGATTGGAACGAAAACGTGCACGAGCCGAAGGAATCGTGAACGCGCAGGCTGCCGCCGCTCGAACAATTCCAGTTGTGGTTGTTCTGCGTGTAGCACATCTGACCGAAATCTTCGGTCAGACCCGATCCCAGGACGACGGTGATCTGGTAGTCGGCCAGCGCGGCAACTGGGGCGAAGGCGAGCGCGATCAGTGCGACGAGCGACAGGATGCGTGGCATTACGACTCCTTACGGCCGGAGGTGCCCGGACCGTCGCCGTTCGTGTGGCGGCCGCTTGCTACCTCGTCCTCACGATGGATCGAAGACGCCGCTCTCGATCATCGCTTGCGACTGGCTTCGGGCCTCGCAGTAGCGGTCGCGGTCGACCTCGGTCGCCTCGGCGGGCAACTCGTGCAGAATCCTGGCAAGCTCCTCGTCGAAGAGCGCGCTCAGCGAGGGCGGCGTTGCGGCGCTCGGGAATTTGACGCGCTGCGCGATCATCAGGCGGTAGATCCGGTCGGTCGCGAGGTCTTCCATGTAACCGTCGAGCAGCGAGGCGCCGAGCCCGTCGAGCACGCCGTGCCGATAGCGGATGACGGTGCGCACCGCGGCGCGCGTGCCGTCGAGGGTGGTCTTGCCGACGCCCTTCGGTGACGGCCGCAGGTCGAGGTCGGCGGGCGTGATGGTCGGACGCCGGTCGAGCTGGTTCGGCACCGGGAACTGCGCGACCGCGATCGCGTTCTGATCCGGATGGCCGGTCCAGGCCCCGTCCATCAGACACGAGGCTTCGTTCTTCTTGTCGCGTTCGAGCACGTCGAGCGCGCGCGCGTTCAACTCCGCATCTTCGCGCGACGGGAAGAGCGCGGTCATGCCGCCGATCGCGAGCGCGCCGTGCTTGTGGCAGAGCTCGGGCATCAGCGTGCGCACGTGCTGGAAGAACGGGACGTCGGCCGGAATGGTGTTCCGATCCGGTAGCACCCAATCGGGGTTGGAGAGATTGAAGTGGATCAAGCTCGCCATGTAGTCCCAGCGCCCGAGATTGAGCCCAAGGATCCGGTCGCGTAGGTTGTAGAGGAACTCTTCCATCGCGTAAGCGAGCGGGTGCGCTTCGACCAAGGCCATGCAACGGATCGCGTCGGGTGCCCAGCCTTTCATCTCGGAGAGCGCGTCGAAGACGTCGCGCCACCATAACGCTTCTTCGGCCGACTCGGACTTCGGGATGTAGATACAGAGCGGATGTTTGAGACGCGCGTAGTCGATCTCGAAGATCAGACGCGCGAGATCGTAGAGCGATCCGCTGGTGTGCTCGCCGCCCGCGATCTTGTGATGCTGGGCGAGGTGGAGTCCGCGCACGCGCACGAACGTGACCGTCTCGCTCGGCTCGATCGAGACCGTCTTGTGGCGCTTCTTATCGTCATAGGTGAGTACGCCGTAGAGCGCGGCGATCACGTTCGCGTAGCCGTTCTCGAGTTGCGCGTCTTCGTTGACCATCGAGTCTTCGAGGTCGAGCATCACACCGGGCGCGCCCGAGTTGAGCATCTTGACGACCAGCGCGGCATCGTCGGCCGGGCCGGTCATCTGGTTGCGCTGGTCGCGGGCCCAAGCAGGCAGATCGATCTGCCACGCCGTCGTGGTCGCCGCCGAGGGCGGCGCATAGTCGGGCAGGTCGCCGGCCTGGGAGCGCGCGAGCCGAACGGCCCGCGCGGCGACCAAGCGATCGCGCTCCGGCGTGAAACGTCGGTGCAGCGGTTGATAGAACTCCGCAAACGTCATGCCTCGATGAGTTCGCCGACCTCGACCCTTGTCATCCCGAGCGTAGCACAGCGAAGTCGAGGGGCGCACCGGCGCATCAGCCTCGAGTCGTCCCTCGACTTCGCTGCGCTACGCTCGGGATGACAAAAAGAGGGACGCGACGCTCTCTATCTGAGCGGGGCGTCCGGCGAGTCTCTATTGCAATGTCGGTAACGGTAGCGAGGGCTTGGTGCCGAGATCCGGTGCTTCGGGGGTGTGGCCGTCGACGGCGGTTTGGACGAGGCGTAGGGCGAGATCCATCTGCGGGTCTTTGCCGTCGCGGTAGTCGTCGGGGGCGATGTCCACGTCGTAGTCCGGGTCGGTCCCGTAGTTCTCGACCTTCCAGCCGACGTCGGTGAACCAGAACGAGAACTCCGGCTGGGTGGTGATCGTGCCGTCGACCAGGCGATGATACGGATTGATCCCGATCACGCCGCCCCAGGTACGCTTGCCGACGAGTGGCCCGAGCTTGTAGAGCTTGAAGCAATGGCTGAAGATATCGCCGTCGCTGCCGGCGTGCTGATTGGTGATCGCGACGATCGGTCCGGCGACCGACTCGGGCGGATACGGAACGGCCTTGCCGTAGCGCGGCACGTCGTAGCCGA
>JBEPVY010000208.1:0-3862 GCA_041690835.1 Vulcanimicrobiota bacterium
TCGCAGAGCAACGCACCGTCTCGCATTACAACGGCAAGCCGCGTCTCTACATCAGTCTGAACAAGACGCTCGAAGCGGACGAGATCAACGCGACCAAGATCGCTCGCGCCAAGCTCAAGGAGATCGAGGCGCAGTTCCCCCAGATATCGTTCTTCGAGATCGACGCGCCGGCCGATGAAACGGCCGCCTCGCTCAACGGCGTCTGGCAGTCGCTCTTCGAAGGCATCCTGTTGACCGCCATCGTCATGTTGCTCTTCCTGCACGCCTGGCGCAACGCGGCGGTCGTCCTGATCTCGATCCCGGTCTCGATCTTCGCGACGTTCGTGGTGATGAAGGCGCTCGGGTTCACCTTCGATTTCATGTCGTTGATGGGGCTCTCGCTCATCATCGGCATTCTGGTCGACGACTCGATCGTGGTGTTGGAGAACATCACCCGACATCGCGACATGGGCGAGAGCCCGATGGATGCGGCCGTCAACGGCCGGAGCGAGATCGGTGGAGCGGCGATCGCGATCACGATGGTCGACGTCGTCGTCTTCCTGCCGATCGCGTTTCTGCCGGGCATCGTCGGCAAGTATCTCAAGGAGTTCGCGTTGGTCGTCGTGGTCGCGACGCTCTTCTCGCTGCTCGTCTCGTTCACGCTCACCCCGCTCTTGGCCGGCCGCTGGAGCGTCCTGAAACGTTCCCTCGCGCCGCCGGAATGGTTCTACAGCCTGCGCAACCCGCTGCTCAACGGCATCGTCGCGCTGGTCGGACTCGCGCTCACGATCTTCGCTCCGGCAGCGCTTTCGGTGCTCGGGATCATCATGCTGGCGGTCGTGCTGCTGAACATCGTGGTGCAGAACTACGACGCGATCGTCGCCTGGTACAAGGACGTCGCGCTACCGTTCGCTCTGGCGCACGGGTGGTTCATCGCCTTCATCTGCGGAACGCTGTTCGTCAACGCGGTCTTGCTGATGTCCGGAAGCGGCACGCCTGCGGCGGGATACGATGTGTTGGTCCTGGTCGTGCTCGTCCTCGGTCTGGTCTTCGGTTTCTTGTTCCGCGGAGCGGTCGGGCGAAACAGAGTTCGCGGTCGCGACCCGTTCTCGTTCCTGATCCGTAGCGCCGCCGGGATGTGGAAAGGGGTCTGGGTCACGGTCGCTACCGTCGGCCTCCCGATCGTCCTTGCGGTCGCAACGGTCGTCCTCGGCGGCGTGGCCTTCGACTTCGTGCCGAGTTCGCAGACGGGTGCTATGAGCATGACCTTGACGTATCCGGCCGGGACGCCCATCGGGGTGACGGCCAAGGCCGTCGATGCGCTCGAAAATGCGATCATGAAGATCGACGGCGTCCAGTCCGTCTCGTCGCGCGTCGGCAGCAAGCCGACCGGTCACGGCCGCTCAACCGGCGGGAACTACGCGTCGCTCAACGCGCAGACCATGCCCGATCGACGCAACCAGACCAATAAGATCATCGCCGAGATCCGCGATCTCAAACCGCTCGCGCCGGGCGGCGATTTCCAGGTCCAGGGTGAAGGCGGCGGGGGAGGCGGCGGCGCGCCGATCTTCTACGCCCTGACCGGGCCCGACGATCAGCTCGACGCGGCCGCCAACAAGGTCGTGGCGTTCATCAAGAACACGCCGGGCTCGGTGAACGTGCAATCGAGCGCCGAGACCGGTGCCCCGCGCCTCAACGTCCAGATCGACGCAGGCCGGGCCGCCATCCTGGGCGTCTCGACGGGCGCGGCCGCGACGGCCGCCCGCATCGCGGTCGACGGTGCGGTCGCGACCAAGGTGCGGACCTCGACCGGACTGGTCGACGTGCGCGTGCAGTTCCCGCTGGATCGGCGTTCGACGGTCGAATCGCTCAAAGACGTACGCGTCCGCGCGAACGACGGGACGATGGTGCCGCTCGGCAGCGTCGCGACGTTTACGTGGACGGTCGCTCCGACCAAGGTCGAACATCAGGACCGCGAGCGCGTCGTGAACGTCACCGGCGGCGTGCTGCCGGGATTCTCGCTCGGCGCGGTCACCGGTCCGTTGCAGTCGAAACTCAACGAGCCGGGCTTCTTGCCGGCGGGCGTCCACCTGCAGGCCCAAGGCGATACGCAGTTCATGATCGAGGCGATGGTCAGCATGGGCATCGCGATGGCGACGTCCTTCATGCTGGTCTACATGCTGATGGTCGTGCTCTACGGATCGTTCCTCGAGCCGCTGATCGTCATGTTCTCGATTCCGGTGGCGTTGGTCGGCGCGATCTTCGCGCTGGTCACGATGCACGCGCTCAATCCCGAGGGTGCACAGTCGCTCAACATCATCTCGATGATCGGGATAATCATGCTCTTGGGGCTGGTATCCAAGAACGGTATTCTCGTCGTGGACTACTCGAATACGCTGGTGAAGCGCGGCATGCGCGTGCGCGATGCGGTCTTACAGGCGGCATCGACCCGATTCCGCCCGATCGTGATGACGACGTTCGCGATGGTCTTCGGAATGCTGCCATTGGCGCTGGGCCGCGCGGAGGGCGCCGAATGGCGCCAAGCGATGGGCACCGTCATCATCGGCGGCCTGATCTCGTCGCTGATCCTGACGCTCTTCCTCGTCCCGATGATCTACAACACCGCGATCGGCTGGCTCGAAACGCGCAAGGATCGGAAGGCGGTCCGCGAGGAGATGGCCCCGGTACCGACCCCCGTTACGGCATAAAGCCGGGGCCGGGCGGAACCAAGCGGGCGGACGGTAACGCGAGCCCCCGCTCGTTTGGGTATAGAGCGGGCATGAAACGCATTGCACTCACCTTCGGGCTCGCGCTCGGCCTCGCGGTTGCGACCGCCGGGCTCACCTCTCAACCTGCACTTGCAGATAACGTCTCGGTCGTCGTGAACGGCCAGATGGTCGGCTTCGACCAACCCCCGATCGAACGCGCCGGGCGCGTCTTCGTCCCCCTCCGAGGCGTCTTCGAGCGTTTGGGCGCGGGCGTCGTCTACTCGAACGGGTTGATCAACGCGACCGGCAACGGGCGCAACATCTCACTGCGCATCGGTTCGACCCAAGCCGTTATCAACGGGCAGACACAGTACGTCGACGTCGCACCGTTCCTGGTCGGCTCGCGCACCCTCGTCCCGCTCCGGTTCGTCGCCCAGGCGCTCGGCGCTGCGGTCGACTGGAACCAGGGTTCTAGAACGGTCACGATCACCGGCGGCAACGGTGGCGGCTCGTACAACCCTCCTGCGAACGCTTCGTTCAATCTGACGAACGTGCGCCCGACGGGTACCGCAGAGACGCTCTCGCCGAATCTCCACGCGGGCTTTAGCGAAGCCGTCCAGCGCGATACGGTGCGCGTGCGTATCGACGGCATGGACGTCACCAACGATGTCTACGCCAATACCAACGGCTTCAACGTGACGCCGCCGCAACCGCTCCGCGCGGGGTCGCATCGCGTGACGGTCACCGGAACGACCGCGGCCGGCGCGAACTTCTCGACCGGCTGGACCTTCAGCACGAGCGGAAATGCGACGAACAACTACTTCCGCAACATCCAGCCCGGTTCGAACAGCAACGTGGGCCGTCAGTTCACGATCACCGGAACGACCGCTCCGAACTCGCATATCCACGTGGTCGCCAACAGCTCGGCGACACTGGGCGGGATCTTCGAGATCGGGACCGGCACCTATCAGACCGACGTGACCGCCGATGGGAACGGCCGCTTCCAGATCCCGATCAGCGGGACCGGCGGGCGCCTCCAAGTGATCCTCGAGTCGACCTCGCCCCAGGGCTCGTCGATCCAGCGGACTATCGTCTACAACACCTAATCTTCCGGTAGTGGAAGTAGACATCTGGAGCGATATCGTCTGCCCGTGGTGTTCCATCGGGCAGGCGCG
>JBEPVY010000209.1:0-3796 GCA_041690835.1 Vulcanimicrobiota bacterium
ACCATCATGCGATCTGCCGGGTCTGCGGCAAGGTCGAGGACGTCGACTGCAGCGCACTCGAGGCCATCGGCGACGCGCTCAAAGCCCATCACGGGTTTGCGCTCGAAGATCACGCGGTCGAGTTCTTCGGTCGGTGCAACGCGTGCGTATAGCCGTACTCCTGGCCCTCGCTCTGCTGGCCGGCTGCGGGAACGCGGCGACCACGGCTCCCTCGGATGGCAAGATCCCGGTCGTCACCTCGTTCTCGACGCTCAACTCGTTCGTCGAGGCGGTCGGCGGCTCGCGTGTGAGCGTGCGGAACCTCGTACCGATCGGCGCGTCGCCCGAGAACTACCAGCCGACGCCGCAAGACGTCGCGGCGCTCTCGCAAGCGCAACTGCTCGTCGTGAACGGCGCCGGCATCGAAGCCTGGCTCGGCAAGACGCTCTCGAACGCGCAGAACGCGAAGCTGCACACGATCGTCTGTACGGACGGGCTCCCGGTCCGGATCGGCAATCCGCATCTGTGGATGGACCCCGAGTATGCCAAGCTCTACGTCGCGAAGATCCGCGACGGGCTGATCGCGCTGGATCCGACGCACGCCGCCGAGTATCGCGCGAACACCGTGGCATACGACGCCAAGCTCGACGCCCTATCGGCAAGCATTCGCAAGCAGATCGCGACGATTCCGCCTGCCCAGCGGAACATGATCGTCTTCCACAATGCCTGGCTGTACTACAACGCCCGCTTCGGGATCACGACGGTCGGGGTGATCGAGATCAACCCGGGACAGGACCCGAACCCGCAGCAGATCGCAGATCTGGTCGACCTGGCGAAGCAGTATCACGTGCGCGCGGTCTTCTCCGAGCCGGAGTACAGTGCCAAGCTCGCACAGTCGCTTGCGGCGTCGGCGGGCATCCGCGTGGTGAGCGATCTGTACGACGATTCGGTCGGGCAGAGCGCCAAGGCGCACGATTATCTCTCGATGATGCAGTACGACACCGCTACGATCGTGGCGGCGCTCAAATGAACGCCATCGAGATCCACAACGTGGTCGTCCGCTACGACGACTTCACGGCGCTCGACGACGTCACGCTGACGGTCGCGCCGGGCGAAGCGATCGGGATCATCGGGCCGAACGGTTCCGGCAAGTCGACCTTGCTCAAGACGATCGCCGGCCTGCTGACGCCGACGTCGGGGAGCATTGCGGTCTTCGGGCAGGGGCCGCGTTCGCTCGCGCCGGGCTCGATCGCCTACGTGCCGCAGATCGAAGCGGTGGACTGGTCGTTTCCGGCAACCGTGCGCGACGTCGTCTCGATGGGACGCTTTCCGCGGTTGAAGCCGTGGCAGCGCTTCGGCGCTCGGGATCGCGAGGCGGTCTCGCGGGCGCTCGAAGTCGTCCATATGGAGCAGCTGGCGGATCGGCACATCGCCAATCTCTCGGGCGGACAGCAGCAGCGCGCGTTCGTCGCGCGGGCGGTCGCGCAAGAGCCGCGGTTGCTGTTGCTCGACGAGCCGACGACCGGCGTCGATGCCGCGACGGAGGAAGCGATTCGCCAGGTCGTGCGCGAGTTGGTCGAGGCCGGGCTGCCCGTGTTGATGACGACGCACGATCTGGACCGGGTCGATGTGTGGTTCGACCGGCTGATGGTGCTCGATCGCAAGATCCTCGCGATCGGGACGCCGTCCGAAGTGGAAGAGTCGGGTGCGTATGCATCGATTCGCGAGCACACGCACACGCACGGGCATATGCGCTACGATCACGAGGCCCACGAGGGCCATGCCGAGCATCCCGAGGTGGTGAAGTGAGCTTGGATACGTTCATCGCGCCCTTCCATTACGATTTCATGCAACGGGCGTTCGTGGCGGCACTCTGCGTGGGGCTGCTCTGCTCGACCATGGGGACGTATGTGATCTTGCGTAAGCTCTCGTTCATCGGGGACGGGATCGCGCATGCGTCGTTCGCCGGGATCGTGATCGCGTATCTGCGGGGGATCGACTATTATGTCGGCGCGGCCATCGTGGCGGTGTTGACGGCGGTCGGGATCGGGTTCGTGCATCGCAAGGGGAAGATCTCGCTCGACACGACGATCGGCGTTCTCTTTACGGGAGCGTTTGCGCTGGGTGTGTTCTTGATGTCGCAGCAGCGGAACTATGCGGTCGACCTGCAGAGCTTTCTGTTCGGAGATATTCTCTCGGTGCAGAAGGGCGATCTGTGGTTGGTGCTCGGGTTGAGCTTGGCGATCGGGATGGCGGTGGTGGTGCTGTTCCGCGGGCTGTTGTATACGTCGTTCGATCCGGTGGTCGCAGAGGCAAGCGGTGTTCGGTCGGGGGTGATCGAGTATGCGCTGCTGGTGATGCTGGCGTTGACGATCATCGTGTCGCTGCAGTCGGTCGGGATCATCCTGGTCGCAGCGCTGCTCGTGACGCCGGCGGCGGCGGCGTATCAGTTGACGTCGCGGTTCGCGCCGATGATGGTGGTCTCGGCGGTGCTTGGAGCGGTTAGCGCGGTTGGGGGATTGTATCTCTCGTATTATCTGCGCTCGTCGTCGGGGGCGACGATCGTGTTGCTGGCGACGGTGATCTTCTTTGCGGCGATCGGGGTCAAACAGGTCCGCGCAGCACTTGCCAGGTCTCGTCCGCAAGCGGTTCGATAAAGCCGGCTTCCGCGAGGGCCGTCAGCACCTCGTGCATGGCGGCGCGTTCGTTTTTATTGGGCATGCCGGCCCAGCGCATGGCGACGTCGGTGAGTTGGAGCGTGTCGCCCGGGGTGAGGAGCGAGGCGATGAAGGCTTGGGTGAGCTTTACGCGTTCCATGCGGCGGGCTACGGGTTCTAGTGCCGCCTCGAGGGTGGCTGCTTGTAGTAGTCCCTCGCCTACGTTCGCTTTGCTCACTACGCTCGGGATGACAAGAGGGGCGCTCACTTCGCTCGCGTTGCCGAGGGGGGTGATTTGCTCGCGCTCCACTTGTGTAGCGGCGGGGGAATCGACGATGCGTTTCATGGCGGCGTCGGCTAGGCCGGGGAACCATTCGCCGAGGATGACGCCGGCGGTCTGCCACGGGACGGCGTTGACGCGGGCGGCGCGGCGCATGATGCCGTGGAGGATGCGCTGCGCGACGATGTCGGCTTTTGCGAGCATGCCGGTGATGGCATTGCGATCCATGCCGGCGGCTTCGCTGAACTCGGTGTCGACGGCGCCGGGATCGACGTACATCACGCCGACGCCCTCGCCATGGAGTTCGCGGCGGAGTTGCTGGGCGGCCGCGCGGATCGCGGCTTTGGCGGGCGCATAGGCGCCGAAGCCCGGCGCAGGCACACGCGCTAGGCCGGAGCCGATGAAGAGCAGTTGGCCGTGCGTCGCGATCAGGGCGGGCAACGCGGCGCGGGCGATGCGCAGGGGGGCGGCGACGTGGACGTCCCACTGCAACGCGATCGCGGCGTCGGTTTGATCGAGGAGTTTGCCGGGGGCGCCCATGCCGGCGACGTTGGCGATCACGTCGATGCGACCGTACTGATGCGCGGCTTCGAGCAGGCGTTGGGGCGTGCTTTGATCGGTGACGTCGGCGACGACGCTCGTGCAACTGCCCCCCTCGGCGCGGATCTCGGTCGCGACGGCGTCCAGGCGATCGGCGCGGCGGGCGCACAGGACGACGGCGTAGCCTTTGCGCGCGGCGGCGATGCTGAGTTCGCGGCCGATGCCGGAGCTGGCGCCGGTGACGATGATGGTGGGGCTAGTGTGAGCGGTATGCGGCATAGGTTTGCGACGTTGACTCCGGGAGATTGTTGTAGTGGTCGGGCTCGCTGATGAGCGGCGG
>JBEPVY010000210.1:0-3768 GCA_041690835.1 Vulcanimicrobiota bacterium
CCCTCGATCGAGAGAATCGAGCCGGGAGCCTGGGGGCGGACGCTAAGCGAACCGGTGAACGACGGCAAGACGAGCCAACGAGGTTTCCAAGAAATCGCAAGCGCATCGTGTCTGCGAACCGTATCGGCGAGATCTTCGACCATTTCCGATCGCGTCTCAACAGCTGCGCTCGTCGAAGCGAGGGACTTCAGACGTAAGTCGGGATGCGCGTCAAAAAATGCCGCCACATACTCGATGACGCTACTAAAGGGAGCATCGACGGGAGTCGTGCGGGTTAGATGCTTCACGCCTGGGCGACTGTCGGTTTGAGGCCGCGAGATAGGGCCGTCTCTCAAAAATCTGGTGGGCAAAGGAAGAATTTCCATTTGCTACAGGCTTTGCGCTCAGTATGTTCCTACGAGATCGCGAAGTCTGTGCGCTTTTGGCACTAGCCGCTACCCCTTGCGATATGCGCGCGCAGATGGCGGCGCTCGAAGCGACTGAGCGCTTAACACCCGCGCCTCGGGCCTTACCTCGACGACGGCTCCGTGCCGGCGACCGGCTCGCGACGTGTAAAGATGATACGCCGCGCGGTTGACCGATGGGGATGCGGCGCCTCCGCCTCGAAACTCTCCGATACAGAGAATGACCGTCCTTCTCAAACAGTTCTCGGATTCGCGCAACGTCGGGGATGCCTTTGCCAGCTCGATGGTTTCTGCATTGACCGGCGCGTCCGTGCGCGCGATCGGCGAGGCTCGCTGCGACGCGCCGAATCTTATCGCCGCCGGTTCGATCGCGCATTGGGCCGACGCCAACTCGGTGCTATGGGGTTGCGGTCTGATCAACGACTGGATCCAGTCGCCGGCGCCGCCCCGGCACGTGTTGGCCGTGCGCGGACGCCTCACGCGCGATATCCTGACGAGTCGCAACATCGCATGCGGCGACGTGCTCGGCGACCCGGCGCTGCTCCTCCCCGGGTTCTATTCGGCATCTCCAGGCGGCAACGCAGTGGGCGTCGTCCCGCACTACGTCGACCGCGATTCGGATTTCGTGCGCCGTTGCGCGGCCGAGGGTCTGTGCGTCCTCGACGTGTCCGATTCCCCGGAGATCTTCATCGCAAAGTTGACGGCCTGCGAGCGCGTGATCTCGTCGTCGCTCCACGGCATCGTCATCGCCCACGCGTACGGCATTCCGGCTGCATGGGTGGAGATATCGGACTCCGTGCATGGAGACGGCTTCAAATTCTTCGACTACTATTCGTCCGCCGGCATCGATCGTGCGGACGTCGTCCGGATCGACTCGCGGCGAGAGTCGCTCGCCGTGATGGCGGGCGCTTGCGCGGTGCCGGGGGTCTTGCCCGACCGTGCGGTCCTACGGGAAGTGCTGGTCGCTGCGGCGGAGTCGCTGGAGGTGGCGGCTTGAGGGTGTTGGCGATCGTCTGCGCGCGAAATGAAGCCATCTACATGCGAAGCTTGATCGAGGGCCTGATCGCCGACGGTCTCGAGGTCGTGTTGATCGACCACGCTTCGAGCGACGGAACGGCCGCGATCGCGGCGGAATTTCTCGGTCGCGGTCTACTCGCGATTCACCCGTTGCCATGGCTGGGAAGCTTCTCTCTGATGCAACAGCTCGAGGCGAAGCAGGAGGTCATCGCCGCTTCGGATCACGAGTGGATCGTTCATGTCGACGCCGACGAATGGCTGAGCGCACCGCGGGCGGGGCAACGGCTGGTCGATGCGATCGAGATCGTCGATGCAGTCGGCTATAACTGTATCAACTTCAACGAGTTCGTCTTCGTCCCGAACCCCGGCGAGGACCACGGAGTCGGGCACTATCGCGAGCTCGGCCACCGCTATTATTTCCATCGCCCCGACGGGTACACCCTGCATCGTGCGTGGCGTCGCGATGCGCAGCTCGATAACCGTGCGGAAGGCGGTCACGCGCTCGCAGGGGATGTTCGCGCGTATCCCGTGCCGTTCGTTCTCCGGCACTACATCGCGCTTAGCGAGGAGCGCGCCCGCAACAAGTACCTCTCGCGCCGCTTTGTGAGAGAAGAGGTCGTGCGCGGCTGGCACGCCGACAAGATCCTCACCACGGAAGACAGCCTGCGCTTTCCGCCGGCTTCGGATCGGAATCTTCGGGTGGTCCGAAGCGGTGCGCCCGAGGCGCTGGATGCGAGAGTTCCGCTCCAAGACCATTATTGGAACTGGGAAGCGCACGTGCCCACGAAGGCCGCCGCCTTAAGAGGAACGCTCCGCTAATGTTCGCATCGGAGATGCAACACATCGCCGCGGCGATCGCCGCGGCACCACTCCGCGAAAGCCCCTCGCCGCACATCTACATCGAGGGGCTCTTCAGCGATGCGTTCTACGCGCGTCTGCAACGCGAGTTTCCGGCGGAACCGAACGCCTTTGTGCGTTGGCATCACGGAGGCGACCCGGCGCTGTTCTTCGGCAATTACGATCGGCGGCACGAGATCAACCTTCCACACGATCTACAGCGACTGACCGAAAAGCAGAAGACGTTTTGGCAGGCTTTCTCGGAGCTGCTGTGCGGGCCGGCGTTCGCGCGCGTGCTGATCGAGCGCTTCCGCCCGTTTCTACTCGATCGGTTCGGCGCCGACCTCGACGAACCGAGCTTCTTCGAGCGTAAGATGCGCGGCGCAGTGATGCTCGACAAGCATGACGAGGGGTACTACCTCGGACCTCACACGGACCGCTACGAGAAGATCGTGACGTGCGTGTTCTTCATGGCCGAGCGTCCCGGCCTCGACCCGCTCGGTACGGCGCTCTATAGCCCGCTCGAAGAGGGCTTCACCTGTCGCGGCATCGTGCATCACGATCCGAAGAAGTTCGAACTTCGTGAAATCATGCCGTTCCGCCCCAACTCGGCCTTCATCTTCGCGCGCAGCGATGTGCTCTTCCACGGCGTAGAACCGATGACCGAAGCCACCCTCCAAGGTAGCGTCCGCCCCGGCTTCCAGATGCAGTTCTGGGAGCGCTAGCGCGCCCGTCTAGCTGTCCGTGAAGGGAGCTGCGGGCGGATGGCCCTTGGCGAGCGGCGGCGGAGCGCTCGCTTCGCTGAAATCGCCGGTCCAGTGCCAGTTCCTGATCTCCGGCATATCTTCGAGATGTTCGCGGATGTACGCCGTGTGTTCGAAGAGCTTGGCGCGAAACTCGGCGATCGCCTTCGATGCGCGCGCCCCCAACCGGGGGAGCTGATTGAGCGCGTCGATCGCCAGATGATAGCGGCTCATCTCGTTGAGCACGACCATGTCGAACGGCGTGGTCGTCGTGCCGCGATCCATATAGCCGCGGACGTGAAAGCGCGCCTCGTTGGATCGACCGTGGACGAAGGTATGGATGAGCCATCGGTTGTTGTGAAAGGCGAAGACGACGGGCGCCGCGTCGGTGAAGAGCGCGTCGAAGGACATGTTGTCCATGCCGTGCGGATGGTCGTCCGGCCTCATGAGCACCATCAGGTCGACCACGTTGACGACTCTTACCTTGATGCCGGGAACGTGCTTCTGCAGCAGCCACGACGCCGCGCACACCTCGATGGTCGGGACGTCGCCGGCACAGGCCAGGACCACGTCCGGCTCGCCACCGTCGTCATTGCTTGCGAACTTCCAGATCGAAGCGCCACGCGAGCAATGCTCGAGCGCTTCGGTCATCGTCAGCCATTGCAACTGCGGCTGCTTGCCGCAGGTGACGATGTTGACGTAGTTCCGGCTCCGCATGCAATGATCGAAGACGCTCAGGAGGCAGTTGCTGTCGGGCGGATAGTAGA
>JBEPVY010000211.1:0-3757 GCA_041690835.1 Vulcanimicrobiota bacterium
TCTCCTATTCGACCGGTAGCGGCGCGCCGTGCATCTTCGGCCGCTTCATCAAGAGCACCAACGGCGCGAGCAGGATCGAGATGACAGCGACCCAGCGCGAGGTGTCGGCAAACGATTGGACCGCCGCCTGCGAGGCGACGAGGTTTCCGAGATTGGCGAGGGCGGCATCCCGGCCGCCCGGAGGACCGCCGGCGACGCCGGAGGTCATGTAGGCGGTGACCGCCGGCTTCGCGTTGGTCGTCGACGCCGCAAGCTCTCCCTGATGCGCGCTGATACCGCGTATCAAAAACGTGATCAGCACGGCGGTCGCGATGCTCCCGCCGATCTGGCGCGAGAGATTGAAGAACGCGCTCGCGGCCGGAACCTCTTTGGTCGGTAGACCGCCGAGCACGGCGAGCGAGAGCGGGACGAAGATCTGCGAGAGCCCGATACCGCTGATCACGAGCGGCCAGATGAATGCGGAGAAATCCGAGTTCGAGGTGGTCACGTCGGCCAGCATCCAGTTCGAGATCCCGAGCAAGATGAAGCCGATCGCCGTCGAGGCACGCGGGTCGATCTTGCCGGACTGCGCGAGGATCGCGGTCGCCGGTGTGAAGAGCATGATCGCAAGCGCCCGCACCAGCATGGTCTGGCCGGACATCGTCGCGGTGAAGCCGAGCGAGCCTTGCAAATACTGGGGAAGCACGAAGACCGAGCCGTACAGGCTCACGCCCAGCACCATCCCGAGCACGCTACCCGCCGCGACCTCGCGAAAACGCAAGACGTGCAGATCCACGACGGGGATCTTGGAGCGCAGCGTCCACCACACGAACCCGATCAGCGACGCGGCCGAGACGAACGTCAGCAACCGGATGTTGCCGTCGTCGAACCAGTCGTAGGTCTGTCCTTGATCGAGCACGTACTGCATCGCGCCGAGGCCGATCGCGAGCAGCCCGAGACCGGACCAGTCGAGTCGTCGGAAGGTCGGCTTCTCGATGTTGCGCAGATAGTTCCAGACCAGGACCGCCGAGGCGATACCGACCGGGATGTTCACGAAGAACGCCCAGCGCCAGGTCAAGTTGTCGGTCATCCAGCCGCCCAGCAGCGGGCCGATCGCGGGGCCCACGATCACGCCCATCGCGAAGATGCCCATAGCCGTACCCTGTTGATCGGCCGGAAAGGTATCCCGTAGGATCGCCTGCGCCGTCGAGATCAGACCACCGCCACCGAGACCCTGGACGATCCTCCAGAAGACCAGGGCGCCGAACGAACCGGCGAAGCCGCACATCAGCGAGGCGATCGTGAAGATGACGACCGATGCGAAGAAATATTCGCGGCGCCCGAAGCGCGCGGCCAACCACGGCGTGAGCGGGATCACCACCACGTTCGCGACGATGTAGCCGGTCACGATCCAGGCGCCTTGATCGACCGCGACCCCGAAGTTGCCTTGGATGTTCGGCAGCGCGACGTTGACGATGGTCGTGTCGACGATCTCGAGCAAGGTGGCCGTGATGACCGCAACGGTCACGAGGACCCTACGCAGGCCGTATTCGATGCCTGCGAACTGTTGCACGGACGAGGTCACGAGCTTAGCGGACCTTCACCGAAGCTTCGACGCTCATGCCAGGACGCATCGGATACTTCGTCGCGTCGTAGGACGAGTCGAAGACGATCTTGACCGGAATGCGCTGGGTGACCTTGACGAAGTTCCCGGTCGAGTTCTGGGCCGGAACGAGCGCATAGGTGCCCTGCGAGGCCGGGTTGATGGATTCGAGGGTGCCCGTGAACTTGACGCCCTTGTACGCATCGACGCTCAGGTCGACTTCTTGGCCGACCTTCATGACGCCGATCTGGGTCTCTTTGAAGTTGGCCGTTACGAAGATCTTGTTCGGGATGATCGTGAGCAGCGGGACGCCCGGGCTCACGGTCTGACCGAGTTCCACGCTCTTCTCACCGACGTACCCGTCGATCGGCGAGTAGATCTTGGTGTAGCCGAGCGTCTGCTTCACGAGATCGAGTTGCGCCTTGGCACCTTCGACCTGGCTCGGATCGTTGCTCTGTGCGAGACGCCCCTGGGCCGTCGTGATACCACCCTGGGCGGCGCCGACGCGCGACCGGGCCGCGACCACGTTCGCGTTCGCGACGCCGACCTGATCCTGCGCGCTGCGCAGTTGCGCGGCGGCAACGGCGGCCTGAGCGCGCATCGCATCGAGTTGGGCGCGCGGCACGTCGCCGGTCGCGACCAGCGACTGGGTGCGCGCGAGATCCGCTTCCGCTTTCTGATAGTTCTGTTCGGCTGCCGGGACCTGGGCCGAGGTCGCGGCGAGCTGCGCCTGCGCGACGCCGACACCCGCTTGCGAGCCGCCCACGTCGGCCGAGGCGGAGCTGACCCCACCCTGACCCTGCAGTGAGAGCGTGCGCTGATTGGCGACCGCCATGTCGTAATTGGCTTGCGCCGACGAGAGCTTCGCCACCTCGTCCGAGTTATCGAGCACGATCAGGAGCTGGCCCTTCTTGACCGCCTGGTTCGTATCCACGGCGATCGAACTGACGCGCTCGCTGATCTTGCTGTTGACGAGGACGGAGTTCGCGTCGACGCGGGCGTCGTCGGTCGATTCGTGCGCGTGTGCGTAGACCAACCACGGAATGCCGAACCAGAGCGCGAGGATCAGCACGATACCACCGACGATCGCGAAGATCACGCGCTTGCGCGGACCCGAGCGCTCTTCGACGTCGTCGCCATCCGCCGCGACGGGCGCTTCAGCTGTAGTGGACATTTAGTGGTCGCTCCTTACACCGTTGAGAAAGACGTTGATGAAATATGTGAGGGCGGCCTCGCGGCTGCCATAGATCTCTGCGATCGGGAACTTCTCCGTGCCGATCACCTGCGCAAATATCGAACCGAGGAAGACCAGCGCGAGTTTCACCGGCTCGCCTTGCAGGTCGCCGCTCGCGACGCGCTTGGACATGTACTCGGAGAGAATTCCATGGATCAGCGAGTGCGGGCGCCAGTTGGCCTGGTCGAACATGTTCTTGTCGAACTCTTCCTCGACCAGGGACCAGCGGATCATATCGCGCACCGACATGAGCCGGGTCATCACCGCGAAGGCGATCGCGTAGAGTTCTTCTTCGAGCGTACCCGAGAGGTGGTCGACGACGTCCTGGAGTTCGAGCGCACCACAGAAGTGCTGTACGACCGCGAGCAACAACGCTTCTTTGCTGCCGAAGTGCCGGAAGAGCGTGGCTTCGTTGACGCCCGCGACTTCGGCGATCTCGCGGGTGGTCGCACCGCGCTTGCCCTTACGGGCGATCACTTCGCGGGCGGCGGCCAGAATGCGGTCGCGGGTGTTCTCCGAATGGGTCGCGACGTGCGGTTCGGTGATCATCGCTTCTCGAACACCGCGGGATCGACCGCGACGTTCGTCTGGTACGCGGCATAGGTCGCGTCGGCGACGGCGTGCACGTGCGGGATCTTGATGTCGGCGTGCTGCGAGTCGATCAGCCGATACGAGCCCTCGTTGCGGAACTTCTGGTTCATCGAGATCTTGCCGCCGTTACGGTAGTAGAACTCCATCCGCACGAGCGCGTAACTCGCAGGGTCGATGTAGGCCAGCGTATAGTCCAGCGTCGTGCTGTAGATCTTCTTGGTCATGCGCACCACCAGCATCGGCTTTCCGTCCAGATCGGCGCGGCCGTCCAGAGCGAGGTACGAGCCCTTTTCCCAACTTGACGGGTCTCCGACGTCATTGAAGAGTTTTTCGAAGCCCTTGGCATAGCC
>JBEPVY010000212.1:0-3734 GCA_041690835.1 Vulcanimicrobiota bacterium
TACAGCGTCAAGTGGTTCCTCTCGCAACCGCCCGCACCGGCCGATAACGAGTGACCCTGCGGCCGGTGCTGATCAGGATCGGCACGTGCGCCGCGACGATATGCCGTGATCTCGAATCGGCGCGGTCCTCGTCGTGCTCGCGATCGCCGGTCGGTTCGCGTCGGCTGCTTCCAATGCGATCGATCTGTCGGTGTGGAGCGGGGATCCCGTGCCGCCGTGCTTCCTGAGCGCCGCGGCATGCGGCGGACACGTTCTCGGGACCGATGAGGTCGGCCGCGACCTGGCGGCGCGCTTGGTAGCCGGAGCGACGAGCACGCTCGGTCTCTCGCTCCTGGCCGTCGTCATGGCCTTTGCGTTGGGTCTGGTCGGGGAGATCGCGCGCTTCGGGGATGCGGCGTCGGCCCTTGCGGCGTGGCCCTTCGTTCTCATCATGATCGTGATCGAGTTGCGAGGGCCGATGCGTTTCGACATCGGATCGACGATGGCACTGCTCGCCGCGTTGGTGTTCTGGCCGAGTGCGATGCAGATGTTGCTACGCACGCGAGTAGCGGTGCGGCTCCTACATCACGGCACGCGTATGTGGGCGACGATGATGCTCGTCCTTGCGACGATCGATTTCTTCGGCTACGGCGTGCAGCCGCCGGTCGCCTCGTGGGGCAACGCGCTCGCAAGCGCCCAGGCGACGCTCCAAAATGGCTGGTGGGTCGCCGTCTTCCCGGGTCTATGCCTTTTGGGGGCTGCCGCCGCGCTTCACCTGATCGCGCGCACGGCGTTCGTCAAGAGCGACGTCAGCTCCACGAGTGGAGCCACTGACGCATCTGGACTTGCCACATCGGGGTGACCACGCCGGCCAGGATCGGATAGAAGAACACGAACGCGACCGCGACCAGGACGACGTAGGCGATCGCCGGGATCTTCCAGCCGCGCTTCCAGGCCTGCTGGAGCGCGATCGCGTTGCAGAGACAGATCAGCGCGACGTTCACGTAGAAGTGGTAGTTCCAGGCGATCCGCGGCGTCGCGATCCACGGGAGCCATTGCGCCAGATACGCGATCACGACGAGCGCGTAGCCTTTGTTCCGCTCTCGCCAAGCGAGCCATCCGACGAACGGCACGGCCAAGAGGCCGAACCAGAGGATGATCGGGTTTGGCAACGAGTAGATGTAGCCGACCGTCACGTGGTCGCCGCTGCCGCCGTACTTGGCGTAGTACATGACCGGGCGGATGTCGAGCGGCCACTGCCACCAGACGGATTGATACGGATGCGTCGCGACCAGGTGGTCGTGATACTCGAACGCTCCGTACTGCATGTCGACCACGTCGGTGACGGTGTAGGCGCGCGGCGGGCTCTGCGGCAGATCTTTGAGCCCGATGAAGTGCGGGATATAGGCGAGCGCGTAGATCGAGCCGAGCGCGAAGAGCACCGTGCAGAAGATCACGTCGAGACGGAAGCCGAACGGCGTTCCCCATGCGTACGGCACGCGGGCGCGGTCGAGGTACTCTTCGCGGAACGTGCGCCAGGCCGGTTGCAAGGTCACCAGCGCGAGTACGACCACGGCGACGCCGTAGACCATCACGCCGTACCACTTGCTGGTGACCAGGAGCGCCGCCGAGATCGAGAAGAGCGCGAGCCACAGGTCGGCGGCATGCGGCTTCGACGATCGTTTGAGCAGGCGCCCTTCGAGCAGCAGGCGATAGACCAGATAGAAGCCGGTCGTCATGTAGACGACGAGCACGACCTTGGTCGAGAACGCCTCGGTCGGGAAACGCAGGAGCACCACCCCGATCGAGAGCACGATCGAAGCGAGCACACCGAGCCCGCGCGCCTTTAGGGTCGTGAGGAAGTCGTTCAAGGCGAAGGGGGGCGTCTCGCGTTCTTGCGAGGCGATCCAGAACCGGTAGAACGTATAGATCGCGGCAAGCGAGAAGAACGCGACGAACGCCTCCGGCGTGGCGATCCGCGACTGAACGAAATGTTGACCGTCGAGCGCGAGCAGGATGGCGGCGCACGAAGCGAAGAGGGTCGAACCGGTGATCCGTTTGGCGAAGACGTAGAGCAGCCAGACGACCGCGGCGCCGGCGACGACGTCGAGGAAGCGCCATCCATACGACGTGTCGCCGTGCGCCATGCCCCCGAACATCCAGGTGGAGAGCGTGATCAGGAGTTTGGTGACGGGCGGATGGGTGCTCTCGTAGATGTAGTTGCGCGTCAGGTAGTTCTCGGCCGCGCGCGCGAAGTAGATCTCGTCGAAGATCTTGTCCGCCGGAAACCAATAGTTGATGAAGAGCAGCACGAACGACGCGAAGCCGATGCCGATCGAGAGCAGGTAGTCGAGCGGCCAGAGCAGGCCGAGCGTGCCTTCCTTCGGATCGCCTTCGGCGCGAGGCGGTGCTTTGGGCCAGTTGAACGTGGGCAGCGCGATCGCGTCGCTCGCCTCGCCGGCCTCGCCGTTCAGATAGACGAAGCCCAGGACGAAGAACGCCGCCACGTTGAGCAGCGAGAGCAGATGGTCGCCCGCGCCCCAGATGTCGACCGCGTTGACGCCGGGCAGGCCGGGTGGAGTGACCGCCTTCAAGTATTCGAGCGAGTAGATCAGGTTGGCGAAGAGCGTCACCGTCACGGCGATCGTCGCGATCAGATACCGGCGCCCGAACGAGATGCAGGCGCAGAGCAAGAGGAGCGCATCGAAGACGTAGCGTTCGTGCATGCGCGTCATCAGGATGAAGAAGGCGAACGCGATCAGGGCGCTCGCCTCCACGAACGACTCGGTGGTGCGCTTCTGGAGATAGCGCCAGAGAATCAGACCGGTGGCGCCGGCGAAGAGCAGTTCGCCCCAGATGTGCTGCGAGAGGAAGACGATCGGTTGCGAGTCGGGTAGCCAGAACTGACGCGCGACCGTCCATAGGTTGAAGGCGTTGACCGAGTTATAGGAATAGCCGTCGTAGCCGGCCAGGTAGATGCCCTTGAGCCAGATCAGCACGTCGATCGAGTTGCCGTCCGGGTGGAACGGCCGCGCGACCAGGGCCGCGAAGATGAAGGCGGCTACGATGCCGGCGACGGTCGCGAAGGCGCGTCGATCGAGACGCTCGCGGCGGCCCGCAAATGCGAAGGCGATGAAGAGCGGCACGAGCACGGCCGCCTGCGGCTTCACGAGTACGGACGCGGCGAGCGCGATCCAGGCTTCGACGGTGAACCAGGCGGAGTCGTTGTCGTCGTCGCCGGCGCGCACCATCAGGTAGACGGCCAAGAGCGCGAGGCCGCCCGAGACGGAGTCGACCTGTCCCCACGCCGAGGAGACGAAGATCGCGGCCGGATTGAGCGCGAAGATGGCGGCCGCGCCGAACGCCCAGGCTTCGCCGGCATACCGGCGGACCAACGCGTAGAGCACGGCCGCATCGAACAGGTCCATCAGGATCGCGGGCGCCTTGACCAGCGCTAGGAAGAGCCCGGCGTTCCCGTGCGGCGCCAGCCACGCATAGATATGGCCGATCAGCCAGAGCACGTACAGATAGCCCGGCGGGTAGTCCGCGAACCCGTGCCCTCCGGTCGGATAGAACGTCGCAAACGAGCCGCTCGCCAGCTGCGAGGCCCAGGCCTGGAAGTCGCCGACGTCGATGCTGAAGCCGGCGTTCAGGACGAACGCCAGGCGGACGAGCAAGGCGATGACGAGCAGGGCGATGAGGCGCCCGCGGGACGAGAGACGTTGCATCGGCTTACTATACAACACGAATTGAGA
>JBEPVY010000213.1:0-3685 GCA_041690835.1 Vulcanimicrobiota bacterium
GCCTTCTGACGCGCCGACTCGGTGGCTTCTTCGGAGGCGAGGCGTTCTTGCTTCTGCTCGAGCCAGGACGAGTAGTTGCCCTTCCACGGAATGCCGCGGCCGCGATCCAGCTCGAGTATCCACTCGGCCGAGTTGTCCAGGAAGTAGCGATCGTGGGTGACGGCCACGACCGTGCCCGGGAACCGCACCAGGAACTGTTCGAGCCACTCGACGCTCTCCGCATCGAGATGGTTGGTCGGCTCGTCCAGCAGCAACATGTCGGGCTTGGAGAGCAGCAGCCGGCAGAGCGCGACGCGGCGCTTCTCGCCGCCCGAGAGCGGACCGATCTTGGCATCCCACGGCGGCAAGCGCAACGCGTCGGCCGCGATCTCGAGCTGCTGGTCGACGTCGTTGCCGCCCTGCGCGAAGATGATCGCTTCGAGTTTCGCTTGCTCCGCAGCGAGTGCATCGAAGTCGGCCGTCTCGTCGCCGTACGCCGCGTAGACTTCGTCTAGGCGCTTCTGCGCCGCGTTGACTTCGCCGAGCGCTTCGGCGACGGTCTCGCGAACGGTCTTTTCCGGATCCAGCTTGGGCTCTTGCTCGAGGAAGCCGATCGAGATGCCCGGCATGGCCTGGGCCTCGCCGTCGAACTCGGTATCCATCCCGGCCATGATGCGGAGCAGGCTCGATTTGCCCGAGCCGTTCGTTCCGAGAATCCCGATCTTGGCGCCGGGGAAAAAGCTCAGCGAGATATCCTTGAGGATCTGACGCTTGGGCGGCACCATCTTGCTGAGCCGGTGCATCTGGTAGACGTACTGCATGAGGACGAGGATACTTCACCGGAGGCCGGGGGCGATACTACCTGGGCCGCCCTTCCGTAGTTCTACGGACTCCCCAAGGTCGTCGTCCCGCTACGCTCTTCGCATGGAAACACTGACCGTGGTCCTCGTCGATCTGGCCCTCTTCGGGGGGTGTGTTCTGGCTGCCGACTTTCTGACCGGGCTCATGCATTGGGCCGAGGACTCCTGGCTCGCGCTCGGGCGCTCGGAGTTCATGGATCGCATCATCGTGCGGGACAACATCGAACACCACCGTCGGCCCGGCTCGATCCGGACCGGCACCTACTGGCAGACGAATGGCGTCTGCATCGTGCTCGCGGCGGTCGCCGCCGGCGCATTCGCGGTCTTCCACGTCCACGCGTGGGAGCCGTATCTAGTGGCGCTCTTGCTCTCGCACTCGAATCAGGTCCATCGCTGGGCGCACAGTTCGAGCGTGCCGCCGATCGTCCGCGCGCTGCAGAACGTGGGCGTGCTACAGTCGCCCGCGCATCACGCCCGCCACCATAAGAATCCGTTCGCGTCGCACTTCTGCGCGGGCACGAACTTCCTGAATCCGGCGCTCGAAGCGATCGGCTTCTGGCGCGGACTCGAGTGGACCATCGAGCGCTTCGGGCCCCGCGTCCAGCGTGCGTCCGAGGCCCGCGGAGGGTATTGAGCGGGGCATGGGCCGAAGGGCCGATGGTCGGCACCTCGACTCGGTGCTACGCTCTGGGAACGTTCTTCTGAAAGGTTCATCATGCAGCGCTTTCGCCTTCTGATCGTCACCCTGGCCGCCGCCGCGGTGACCGCCTGCTCCGGACAATCTGCGAGCAGCACGTCAAGTGCCAGTGCCGCGCCCGTGAGTGCGAGTGCCGCGCCCGCGAGCACGGCCGCCGCGATCGATGCGACGACTGCGCCCGCAGTCGAGCCCGCGCTCCCGGTCTACCCGGGTGCGACCAAAGCACCGATGCAGTCGGTCTCGCAAGTGACCATGTGCGGGCACAAGATGGCGATGGTGATGTACAAAGTCGTCGATCCGGTCGACACGGTCGCCGCCTGGTACGCGGGCAAGATGCCGGACTCCAAGCAGATCAAGGTGGACCATCTGCGCAACGGCATCGGGATGCACGACATCTCGGTGATCTCGGCCGACGGCGCGACCGCCGCGGTCGTCCTCAGGATGATCATGCCGCCGGCGCTCTCCAAGATGGCCGCCAAGATGAACGGTGGAACGACGCTCGGGCTGGTCACGTACGATCCGCCGTTCACGCAGGACGAACTCGCGCTCTACATGCGAGCCAGCAACGGCGACGAAGCGGCCAAGAAAGAAGCGATGGCGACGTTCAAGGACAAGTGCGGCAAAAATTTCAAGTTCGCGAACGACTGACGAGGGAACCTTCGCCCGGTAGGTAACGTCCGAGAGATGCATCTTCGTCGTCACCTTGCGCTCGTCGCCGGTGTCGCGTGCGTGTTGGCCGCATGCTCCGGTGGCTCGAATGGCGGCTCCCGCGTCGGGCCGCCGACTTTGCCGGGCGCCCCCGCACCGGCATACCGCCACATCGTGGTGATCATCCAAGAGAACCGCTCGTTCGACAACATGTTCGCCGGCGCGGTCGCCGATGGATCGTTCAAGCCGACGGTCGACACGGTCACGACCGGGTACAACTCGATCTGCGGAAACTCGACCAACGTCACGACCTGCACGCCCGTCCCGCTGACCGAGCGCGGGTTCGGAGACGGCAACGATCCCGATCACAACAACGACGCCTTGGTCGGGGAGTGTAATGCGCCCTCCCCCTCACCGCAGCCGGTGGCCGGTACGTCGCCGTGCATGATGAACGGCTTCGATTACGAGCCGGTCAACAACCAGTCTTATCCGGCGGCGTACAATACGACCGTCTATGCGTACCTGACGCCCTCGGAGATCGCACCGTACATCGCGCTCGCCAACTCCTATGGGGTTGCCGATGAACTCTTTTCGGGCGGCCTATCGCCGTCGTTTCCCGGGCATCAGTATCTGATCTCGGGACTCGGTACGCGCAACAATCCATCGAGTTCGCCCTGGGGATGTTCGGAGCCGTCGACCGATCGGGTCGAACTCTATCTGGGCGTCGCGTCGGTCTACCCGTGCTTTACGTACCCGACCTTGGCGACCCGGCTGGACGCCGCCAGCGTCTCCTGGAAGTATTACACCGCCGAGACGCCCGCCGACGGCTGGGACGGGTTGGTCGATGCCTATCGCGCGAGCAGTGCGGTCTTCAACTCCTCGGAGTACGCCGCCAAGGTGGTCCCGCGCGCGCAGTTCTTCACCGACGCCGTCACCGCATCGACCAGCGGTTCGGTCTGCACGCTGCCCGGCGTGTCGTGGATCACGCCGAACGGAAACGCTTCGGATCACGCGGGCGTTGCGAACAATGCCGACGGTCCGTACTGGGTCGCGCAGATCTACGAGACGATCGCGCAGAGTCCGTGTTACGCGGACACGGCGGTCCTGGTCGTCTGGGACGATTCGGGCGGCTGGTACGATCACGTCCCGCCACCGTTCGTGACCAACACCCCGCCGCCGGGATACTTCGGCTATCGCGATCAGATCGTCGGCATGCGCGTGCCGTTGCTCTTCCTCGCGCCGAACGCCGTGAAGGGCGCCTCGCACACGCCGCGCGACCTCGGCGCGATCGTCGGATTCATCGAGCACAACTTCGGCCTCGCGCAGATCGGCGGTGAGGACATCGACTTCGGGGGCGACCACCTGGCCGACATGTGGCAGCCGAATCCGAGCGCGACGATCACGCCCATCCCGATATCGCAGATATTTCTGACCAAGCGCAAGCCGTACAGCGTCAAGTGGTTCCTCTCGCAACCGCCCGCACCGGCCGATAACGAGTGAC
>JBEPVY010000214.1:0-3667 GCA_041690835.1 Vulcanimicrobiota bacterium
TCGAACTCCGATTTCTCAACCCGCTGCTCTCGCCGCTCCATCCGGCGCTCGCGACCTTCATCGGCAACGGGGTGAGCGTGTTGCTCACCACCTGGCCGTTGATGCCGCTGGCGATCCGCGCGTTTCGCCCGTGGCTCTTTCCGGAGAACCGTCCGCGCGAGTTGGTGCGGGTCATGCCGCTCTTCCTGATCTGCGGCTACGCGATCGAAATCCTAGCCCTTTGGCGCCTGTTGTAGCTGCGCGAAGATGCGGTCTTCACCGAATGGCAGCGCGGTGAAGCGCACGCCGGTCGCGGCCCGCAGCGCGTTGCCGATGGCCGGTGCGATCGGATTGATGGTGTTCTCGGCGATCGACTTCGAGCCGAGCGGTCCGACCGAATCGTACGTATCGGCGAAGAACACCTCGGTGACCGGTGCATCGGCGAACGCCGGGATGCGGTAGTTGCGCAGGGACGGGTTGACGACCGCGCCGTGCGCATCGTAGACCATCTTTTCTTGCAGCGCGAAACCGATACCCTGGACCACCCCGCCGATGACTTGGCCCCGCAGCTGGTTGGGATTGATGACGACGCCCGCGTCCACGGCCTGCGCGTTGAACAGGATGCGGATCTCGCCGGTCACGCGATGCACCGCCAGGCGCACGCCGTAGGCGATGAACGCGACCGTGCGGGGCGATCCGTACGCTTTGCGGAAGGCCGCGAGCTCGACGCCGGCCTTCTCGGCCATGGCGCGCAGTTCGACGAGCGTCAAGCGGCGCTCGCCACAGACGACGGCCGCATCTTCCAACCGGCAGTCGTCCGGTGCCGAACCGGTCGCACGCGCGGCGAAAGCGAGGATATTCTCGCGGAGCGCGCGCGCGGCATATTCGACCGCTTTGGTCGGCACCATCATCCCGACGCTGGCGAACGTTCCGCTATCGTATGGTGTCTTATCGGTGTCGGCGTTGAGCAGACTGACGCGCGTGGTCGAGCAGCCCATGATCTGTGCGACCACTTGCTGCTGGACCGTCACCAGGCCGTTACCGATCTCGACCGACCCGACCGTGAAATGGTAATCGCCGTTCGCGAGCAACTCCACGACTGCGCCCGAGCGCTGTTCCGTCGGCGGTACGCAGTCCAGCATCGAGAGCGCCGTCCCACTACCTTCGAGCCAGTCGTCGCCTTCGGGTTTCGGCAATCCGCGCCCGCTCGCGAGCGCCTTTTCGATCGCATCGATGCATTGATCCAATCCGTAGCTGCCCATCGTGAGATCCGAGACCTCGGGCAGAACGGACTCCATCTTGTGGTGCGGACCGATAATATTTTTCCGACGCATCTCGGTCGGATCGATGGCCAGGAGCGCGGCCAGTTCGTCGAGCGCCGATTCGACCGCAAAGGTCGGCTGGGTCGTGCCGTAGCCGCGGAAGCCGCCGCCACACTGAAGATTGGTGTAGACGGCGTACCCGTCGCCCTTCTTGTTGGGGCACCGGTAGATCGCCCACGGTCCCGACATTCCATTTGCAAGCGTCTCGCCGCCGTGGTTGCCGTACGCACCCGTGTTCGAGACGATCCGGAACTGCATCGCGGTCAGGGTCCCGTCGTTCTTGGCCCCGAGCTTGACGTGGATCTTCATCGGATGGCGGGTAGTCGCGCCGATGAACTGTTCTTCTCGGGTGAACTCCCACTTGACGGGGCGCCCCGTCTTGATCGTCGCGAGCAGCGGCAGATCTTCGCTCAGCATGTCTTGCTTACCGCCGAAGCCTCCGCCGACGCGCTCGGTGTACACGTGCAGATCGGCCGCCAGGATCCCGAACAGATAGCAGAGCTTGCCCTTCACCGTGAACGGCCCCTGAACGCTGGTGCGCACGTGCAGGCGTCCGTCTTCGCTGCGCCAGGTGATCGACTGCATCGTTTCGAGATGGACGTGCTGCTGACGCGACGTCTCGTAGGTCTCCTCGTAGATGGCATCCGCTTCCGCGAAACCGGCCGCGACGCTCCCGACCTCGCCGTGCAGTTCGAGGAAGATGTTCTTCTCGGGATGGAGGATGTGCGAGTCGCCGCCCTTATCGTGAAGGACCGGAGCGCCCGGCGCCATCGCCTCCTCCGGGTCGAAGACGGCCGGAAGCAGTTCGTACTCGACCTTGAGGCGCCGGCAGCCCTCCTCGGCGGCCGCCTCGGTCTCGGCGACGACCGCGGCGATGCGCTGCCCGACGAACCGGGCGACGTTATCGAGAATATACGTATCGTCCGGATCGACCCGATTGTCTTCGTGGATCGCGGTCGAATAGAGACGCCGCGGGACATCTTCCCAGGTGAAGACCTCGACCACGCCCGGTACGCTCATCGCTTCGGAGCGATCGATCGAAAGGATCTTCGCGTGCGCGTGGGGCGAGCGCAAGACCTTGAGGTGAAGAAGCCCTTCCATCGGCGCGACGTCGCCGGTGTACCGCGCATCCCCGGTGACGATGGCTTCTGCGAACGGGTTCGGAACGCTCGTTCCGGTAGAGTTCCCGGCGACGTCGCACGCCACGTTCTTGACGCCGTCGAAGGCGTCCCGGATCGAACCGTAGCCGGTGCAGCGGCAGAGATTCCCCTTGAGTGCGCGCGGAAGGTCCGTCTTCTGTTCGTCGGTGAGCGCGGCACCGGTCATGATCATGCCGGCCGCGCAATAGCCGCACTGAAAACTCTGCG
Source organism: Vulcanimicrobiota bacterium (assembly GCA_041690835.1). GTDB lineage: Bacteria > Vulcanimicrobiota > Vulcanimicrobiia > Vulcanimicrobiales > Vulcanimicrobiaceae > JALYSX01. The sequence continues at coordinate 2,669 of JBEPVY010000214.1, forward strand.
CGTCGAGAAAGGCCTGCTGCATCGGATGCAGTTCGCCGTTCTTGGCCAGGCCCTCGATGGTCGTGACCTCTTTGCCTTCGGCGCGGAATGCGGGATAGAGGCAACTGTGGACCGGCTTCTGGTCGACCCAGACGGTGCACGCACCGCAGTCGCCGCCGTCGCAGCCTTTCTTCACGCCGTACCAGCCGAGATCGCGTAAGAACATCCGCAGACATTCTCCGGGCGCGGGCGTCGCGGAGAAGCTCTTGTCGTTGACCTTGAGATTCATGCGCCCAACTCCTGACGGATCTGCTCCGCATAGTGATACGTCAGATGTTTCCGATGGGCCGGCGAGCCGTGCACGTCGTCGAGATAGAGCTCGTCCGGGATGGCCGCATCGATCGCATCGCGGAGGTCGCCGGCCGACGGCGCGCCGCCGAACGAGAGTTGGACCGGCTTCAAGGTCGCTGCGGTTACGGTCAGCGTCAGGCCGCCCGCAGGTCGAAGCCGCGTGCCGATCAGCAGGACGGTCGATCGTCCGAGATGCGTCAGCTCGCTGCGACGGAAGGCGAACGATTTCTCGAGTGCCGACGCGGGCAGGCGGATGGCACGCAAGAGTTCGCCGGGCGCGAGCACGTTGGCATGATTTCCGGTGACGAAGTCGATCGCGCGGACCTCGCGCGGCGCGCCGCCGCGCGGCCACAGCGTGTAGGTCCCTTCGAGTGCGACCGTGAGCGAGATCATCGGCCCCGCCGGCAACGACATCACGATGTTTCCGCCGACCGTCGCCTCGTTCCAGATCTTGAACGACGAAAGAAACGAGCGACAGCAGTCGCCGACCAGCGGACCGGCCTTCCACACGGCGGGCGGCGCGTAGGCATACAGCTCGGCGATCTTACAGGTGGCGGCTAGCTCGATGCCCTCCGCACCGGCCGCGATCGAAGGCCACCCGAGCAGGCCCAGATCGATCAGCGTATCGGTCTGGATCTGCGGCTCGGAGAAGAGCCACGTCCCACCGGC
>JBEPVY010000215.1:0-3641 GCA_041690835.1 Vulcanimicrobiota bacterium
CGCTCGGGATGACACGTAAGGAATGGTCGCTTCGCTCCCGACGCTCGGGATGACAGCGGCTAGAGCAGCGAGGCGATGCGCTCGGCGGCGTTCTTGCCGGTGCGCACGGTGTCGGGAATCCCCGCGCCGCGGTAGGCGGCGCCGGCGAGTGCAAACGCGGGAATCTCAGCGGCGCTTCGCTCGAGCGAATCGACCAGCGCGACGTGACCGACGCGGTATTCGGGGAGGCTGTGTTCCATGCGTTTGATATGGACCGCTCTCGGCGCGACGCCGATGCCGAGGAGCTCCTCGACGTCGATCAACACGGCGGCGAGCATCGCGCCGTCGTCCAGCGCGAACTTCTCCGGTTGCATCGCGCCGCCTACGAAGGCGCGCACGAGCGTCGTGCCGACCGGTGCGCGGCCGGCATATTTGCGCGACACGATCGTGCACGCGGTGACCGAGCGCCGCTCTGCAAGCGGTACGACGAAGCCATAGCAGGTCGTAGGAATGGCCGTCGGCTCTTGGTCGAACGCGAGCGTGATCGTGGCGATGGAATGGTAGCGGATCGCTCCGATCGCGCGTGCCAACGGCGCATTCAGCACGGCCAAGACCTTCGCGGCGGCGTAGGCAGGCAGCGCGCAGATCATCGCGTCCGCCCGAACCGTTGAGCCTCCGGCGCAAGCGATGCGCCAACCGCTTTCGGCGTCATAGGTCGCGCTCTCCACCTCGACGTTCTCGCGCACGATCTCGCCGAGACTTCGTTCGAGTGCGTCGTTCAACACGCCCAGGCCGCCTTTGAGCGTCGTGAAGATCGTGCCGCGCTTCGGCGCGGGGGTCGCTCGCATGGCGCGGACAAGACTCCCATATCGGCGTTCGTACTCGACGAACTGGGGCATCGTCGCGTGCATGCTCAGACTCACCGGATCGCCGGAGTAGACACCGCCGATCAACGGCTGTGCGAGGCGGTCGAGCACTTCGCGTCCGAGACGCCGCGTGACGAACGACGCGAGGCTCTCGTCGGTCTCGCTGCGGCGGCGCGGCACGAACGGTTCGCGTGCGGCGCGTAGCAGGCCCGACCAGCTCAGCAACCCACTCGCCGCAAGCGAACGTAGCGACGTAGGCGTGAAGAAGCGAAAACCCTCGTTGAGCGGCACGACGTGCTTCCCGCGGAGCACGCCCGCATAGCCGCCGGGCGTGACGCCGATCGTTTCGGATTCGAGACCGAGCGCGCGGATCAAGTCCATCGCCCACGGCTTGGTGGTGACCAAGGAGTCGGGTCCGAGCTCGAGGATGTTCGCGCCATCATGCGTCGTCTCGATGGTTCCGCCGACGCGTCCGGTGCGTTCGAGCAGGACGATCTCGACCGCCCGATCGCGCTCGCGGGCGGCCTCGCGCAGATAGTACGCGGCCGAGAGCCCGGCGATTCCGCCGCCCAGGATCGCGACGCGTTTCAACGCAGCTCCTTGCAGATGCGGTCGGCGAGCATGGCGATGAAGGCGGGGCGGTCGTTCATGGTCTCCGCGCGGACGGTGCGCACGCCGACTTCGAGTCCGGCTCCGGCAGCGTCGATGTCCAGATCGTAGAGCACCTCGACGTGATCGCACAGAAAACCGATCGCCACGAGCAACGCATCGTTCACGCCCGCATCCGGCAGACCGCGGACTTCGTCGCGGACGTCCGGACCGAACCAGGGCGTCTGCGGACTTCCGCTCCGGCTCTGATAGGCGAGGCTCCAATGCGGTAGCGCGAGCGCTTCGGCGACGAGACGTGAGGCGCGCTCGAAATCCGATGCATACGATCCGGGCGTCGCGGTCGGGATGCTATGCGCCGTGAAGATGACGCGTACGTCTTCGAACGAATCCGCTCCGAACTGCCCGAGCGCCTCTCGGATCGACTCGGCGTGCGCATCGATAAACGCAGGGTCTTCGTAGAACGGTTCGAGATACGCGACCGTCGGCGCATCCGGCCCCGCCTCCGCGAGTGCGCGGTCGAAATCGCGGATATAGCGCTCGTTGCTCTCCTCACCGCTGAAGACGGTCAACGGAACGCCGAGCACGCGCTTCGCGCCGGCGGCCATGAGGTCGGCGATCGTCTCGCAGTTGAACGGCGCCGTATTCCGATACGTGATCAGCACCGGCGTCTGGATACCGCGCGCCTGCAGCGCGTCGCGTAACGCGGCCGCCTGACTCTCGGTGCGCTCGTTATACGGCGACGAACCCCCGATCAGGCGATAGTTCTCGACGACGGCCTCGTAACGCGCGGGCGGAACGGGGCGTCCGGCCAGGATGCGGTCGAGAAATGGACGGACCTCTTCGGGCGAACGTGGCCCGCCGAAGCCGAGCAGAACGATCGCGTCGACGGCGTCGCTCAACGCGCGGCTACTTCCGCTCGTAGGTATGGACCGCGTCGACCAGCGCGAGCACGTTGTCGACCGGCGTCTCCGGCAAGATGCCGTGACCGAGATTGAAGATATGTCCCGGCCGGCCCGCTGCCGCATCCAGGACCTTGCGCGTCTCGTCGACGACGTGCGCGCGATCGGCGAAGAGCGCGACCGGATCCAAGTTGCCCTGGATCGCCGTGCCGTGACCGACCCGCGCCCAGGTCGACGCGAGATCGACGCGCCAATCGAAACCGATCACGCCGGCGCCGGTGTCGCGCATCGGTTCGAGCAGGCTCTCGGTCGCGGTCCCGAACAGAATGACGGGCGTACCGGGTCGCACGCGCGAGACGAGCCGCGTCACGTGCGGCTGCACGTAGGTGACGTAGTCCGAAGGCGAGAGGCAGCCGACCCAACTGTCGAAGAGTTGCACCGCATCGGCACCCGCTTCGATCTGCATGTTCAGATAGTCGACGGTCATGTCGACGACGTAGTGCATCAGCGCATCCCACGTCTTCGGATCGCGATACATCATCCTCTTGACGTGGATGTAGTTGCGCGACGACCCGCCTTCGATCGCATACGATGCGACCGTGAACGGCGCACCCGCGAAGCCGATGATCGGGGTCGCGGTGCCGAGGTCGGCGCGCGTCAGCCGAATGGTCTCGCCGACGTACGAGAGGCTCGCGTCGACGTCGATCTTCGGAAGCTTCGCGACGTCGCCGTCGTGACGGATCGGCGATGCGATGCGCGGGCCGTCGCCTTTCTCGTAGCTCAACCCGAGGCCCATCGGGACCAGCGGGAGCAGGATGTCGGCGAACACGATCGCCGCGTCGACGCCCAGGCGTCGGACCGTGCCGGCGGTCACTTCGGCCGCGACCTCGGAGCGGGTGCAGAGCTCTAGGAAGGTCAGCTTCTCGCGGATGCTCCGGTACTCGGGAAGATAGCGCCCGGCTTGGCGCATCAGCCAGACGGGCGTGTGCGGGACGGCTTCGCGCCGGCAGGCACGCAAGAACGGGCTATCCGGCGACGCGTATTTCATCGACGCTATGGTTCGGCGCGCTCGTTTTCGCCGACCTTCACGACGATTGTCGGACGCGCGCCCGCTCTGCCTCGATATAGGTGAGGAGCGTCTTGCCGTCGTCGCTCGCGATGCTGAGCTTGCTCGCGTCGAGCGGCACCAGGAGCCGCTGCATCAGGAGCGCGTCGCGGCCGTCGCCGAGCACCAGCGGCTGGATGCCGCCGAAGAAGAACCCGTCCGCTTCGAGCGCCTCGGCGAGCG
>JBEPVY010000216.1:0-3604 GCA_041690835.1 Vulcanimicrobiota bacterium
GTGGAAGGAGCCGCATAATGGCCTACGTTGAATGGCTGCGCGTCAAGAAGACGCTGATCGTCCTCGGCATCGTGTTCGCGACACTCTTCCTGATCGCCGTCGTCGTGCGCGTCAGCGTGAACGGGAAGATGAACGCGGATACTTGGACAAAGGTGACCGACTCGAGCGACCGGGTCTCGACGCGGACGCTTCCGGACGGCGGCGTCGAAACGACGATCGTCGCCAAGGGCGGCTCCGAGAGCACGACCGTCATCACCGATCACGGTTGGAACGGTAAGCACATCAAGATCACCGACCCGAAAGGGATGTTCCACCGTAGCGACCGTATCCCGCCGACGTTCAACATGGGCCCCGTCCTGATGCATCGCGATGGCGACACGACGATGCAGATCGATACCAACGGACCGCTGGATGTCGGCATGCTCTTCGGCTGGGCGGTGCTGGTCGGTCTGATCATCGCGACGTGTCTGGCCGCACCGCTGGCTCGTGAGAACGATCGCCTCGAAGTCGCCTGGACGAAGCCCATCGATCGCATCGCATACGCGCTTCAACTCTACGGTGTCGACGTCGTCGGAATCCTCGCGGCACTGACCTTGAGCGTGATCTGCGCGATCGCCATGTACTCGCTCTTCCAAGCGCCGCACCTCACGATCACCGCGGCGGGTGCCTGGAAGATGGGGATCTCGATCGCCGCCGGTATCGCCTGGTACGCGATGTTCTCCGCGCTCACGTCGTGGATGAAGCGCGGGCACGGCGCCTTCCTCGGGATCGCTTGGCCGGTCGGACTGTTCGTCCCGGGTCTCGCGCTGATCCCGCTCGAGTTCAACCCGGTCGGTCAGGCCTTCCACTGGGTGTTCAAGACGATCTCGTACATCGACCCGCTCGCGTACTTGCGCCTGGAGTTCAACGACCACGGCCACGCCCTCGGGCTCGCGTCGCTCGACGATCCGATCAAACTCGGTATCCTTGTATTGCTCGCACTCGTCTACGCCGGCGCCGGACTCATCGAGTGGCGCCGGGTGGAGGCTTAGATATGGAATTCCTCGGCACGAACTTCAGCATCACCCTAGGCGCGTGGCGCCTGCGCTTCCAGTTCGCACTGGAAGAGACCGAAGAACGCATGGTGCCGGCCCGGCCGGTTCCGCACAAGATGCGCGTCGTCCCCATGGACGATCGCGTCGAGCACCGCGCGTAGAGCGCCGGTCCTCGAGGTTCGCCGCGCTCGGGATGACAAGTGGTGACTAGCCCTCGCACTTATCAGCCCTAGCGCGGCGATCTACAACACGAAGCCGGAGGGGTGCGCCGACTTTTTGTATGTGAAGCCGTCCTTGGCGATCGAGAAGAAGTAGAGATTCGGATCGATCGGATCGCCGGAGAAATCGAACGAGTACGATCCGGTCAACGTGTCGTACGGCGCGCCGGGCGTGACCAGCCCTTGCAAGGTTCCGGTCCGATCCTGGGCGTCGTTACGCTTGACGGCCGCCATGACGAGTTGCGCGGCCGCATAGCCGTAGGCGGAGAATGCCGTCACGTCGCCGATCGCATTCGTCAGATCCTGGAGCAGGAGGAAGTCGGCCGGCGCTCGCTTGAGCGGTGCGAACGACGTCGCGACGAGCGCTCCGTTCAACTGCTCGCCATACAGTTTCGTGGTCGAGACGTCGTAGAAGCCGTCGCTCAATCCGAACGCGCCTTTGTATCCGGCCGCTAGGAGCGCCGGGACGAGCGGACCCATCGCGCCGACCTTGCCGGCGAGGAAGAGATAGTCGGGCTTCTTGGCGAGGATCGCGGCGGCCGCCGCGGTGTAGTCCGGGTTCGAGGCCGAAAAAGTGAAGACGTCGACGGGGCGTTTGTCGGCGCGGGCCTGCGCTGCGAAGCCGTTAGCGACCTCGGCTCCGTACCCACCGTCCTGCGTTACCGCAAGGGCGGATGTCGGCTTCGTATCCGGGAGCACGGTGCGCGCGAACAGGATGCCTTCGGTCGTGTCCTTGGTCGGAAGGCGGAAGACGTTGCGATAGCCGCGCGCGGTCACGGCATCGGCGGTGATCGCCGGCACGATCAGCGGCATCCCGTCGTTCGAATACTCCGGCAGGCACCCGACAGTGACGTCGGCGGTCAGGCCACCGATGGTCGCGACCACGGTGTTGTCGCCGGCCGCGAACTGCGCGTTGGCGATCGCGATCGCAAGCACGCCCTGATCGTCGAACGTGCGGATCGCGAAGATGCGTTCGAGCGGCCCGGAGTATCGCGTGTTGTAATCGACCGCCGCGCGCGCGCCGTTGACGATCTGCACGCCGTACGATCCGAGCGCTCCGGAGAGCGGCACGTTCACCGCGATCGTCAACTGTTGGCGGTACGGCGTGCCGTTGTATTGCGCGCGCGCGGGGAGGCCGGCTGCGGCCGCAGCGAGAGCGGCACCGGCGGCGAGAAAACGGGATCGACGCATATCTACCTCACGAACGCAAAACCGGCAACGGTCGTTGCCAGGAACAGCACCGAAAAGACCATGTTGGCGATGAAGATGCGCTCGTTGAGCACGAAGACGTTGGGCGCGGCCCGGTAGTCCGCCGCCTCTTTGAGGACCAGGGCCACGACCGCGATGAGCCCCAGATAGTACGGCCAGCCCGGCTGCGCGAGCGCGCCGGCGGCGAGCAACAGGAGACCCATGAGCACGTGAAGCGCGATCGGGAACCGCCGCCCCGCGCCTTCACCGAAGCGGGCGGGGAGCGAGTTGATCCCTTGCTCGGTGTCGGTCGGGAGATCCATTAGCGCGTAGGCGATATCGAATCCGGCGACCCACACGGTGACGGCGAGGAAGACCAGGACGGCCGGCCACGAGATCGTGCCGGTGATGCCGATGTACGCGCCGAGCGGTGCGAGTCCATCGACCGCGCCCAGGACGAAGTGGGTCATCCAGGTGAAGCGCTTGCAGAGCGGATAGGCGAGAACGCCGACCGCCGCGATCGGCATCAACTTCACGCAGAGCGGGTTGAGTTGCCAAGCGGCGACGAGCAACAGCACGAGTCCGAGCCCGATCGCCCAGAGCATCACGTTCGGCGAGAGCGCACCGGTCGCAAGTGCGCGCCGCGCGGTCCGCGGATTGGCTTTGTCGATGTCGCGGTCGAGATACCGGTTGGCCGCCATCGCGGCCGTACGCGCTCCCACGACCGCCAGCGTGATCCAGAGCAACGCCCACCACGACGGCACGCCGCGGGCGGCGAAGACCGCACCCGTGTAGGCGAACGGCAACGCGAAGAACGTGTGCTCGGGCCGGATCTCTTTGAGGAAGAGGCGGAACGAACTCAACCCTGACCGCTCCAGCCGTCCGACGTGAGCATCGCGCCGATGGCGTCGAGACCGTACTCTTTCCAGCGCCGGTCGACGGTCGCGATGGTGGGCGCGTCCATCACGATGTCCGGCGGCCATTCGCGGTCGTAGCCTTCCGCTTTGGTCTTGCGGGTCGCATCGATGCCCATCTTGGTGCCGTACGCGACCGTATACGAGCCGTGGTCGAGATCGTCGACCGGCCCCGGCATCATCACGACGTCGCGCTCGGGCGCGAGATTGTTGAGGACGAACCAGGCGACCTCGCGCGGGTTCTGCACGT
>JBEPVY010000217.1:0-3584 GCA_041690835.1 Vulcanimicrobiota bacterium
ACATCGAAAAGGACTCGGCGCTCGAACGCCGCTTCCAGCCGGTGATGGTCGGCGAGCCGTCGGTCGAAGAGACCGTCGAGATCCTCAAGGGCCTGCGCGAGCGCTACGAGCAGCATCACAAGGTCCAGATCACCGACGCGGCACTGATCGCCGCCGCGAAGCTGAGCGATCGCTACATCACGGATCGGTTCTTGCCGGACAAGGCCGTCGACTTGATCGACGAGGGTTCGTCGCGCGTGCGCCTGCAGGCGACCTTACAGCCGCCCGAACTGCGCGACCTCGATGCCCAACTCCGTCGCTTGACCACCGAGCGCGAGAACGTTGTGAAGACCGCCGAGTTCGATAAGGCCTCGGAGCTACGCGACAAAGAAGAGACGCTTCGCGCCGAGCGCACGCGCTTGGACGAGAAGTGGCAAGAGAAGAAGGCCGCCCAGGGCGACAAGCCGCTCCAGGTGACCGAAGAAGATATCGCCCACATCGTCTCGTCGTGGACGCGCATTCCGGTCAGCCGGCTCGCGCAAGCCGAGACCGAGAAGCTGCTCAACATGAAAGAGTCGCTCCACCTCCGCGTGGTCGGCCAAGACGAAGCGATCGAGGTCATCACCCGTGCGATCCGCCGTTCGCGCGCCGGGCTCAAGAACCCGAGCCGCCCGATCGGGTCGTTCATGTTCCTCGGTCCGACCGGCGTCGGCAAGACCGAAGTCGCGCGTAGCGTGGCCCAGTTCTTGTTCGACGACGAAGAGTCGATGATCCGCATCGACATGTCGGAGTACATGGAGAAGTACTCGGTCTCGCGCTTGGTCGGCGCGCCTCCGGGATACGTCGGGTATGAAGAAGGTGGACAACTGACCGAAGCGGTCCGTCGCCGCCCGTACTCGGTCGTGCTGCTCGACGAGATCGAGAAAGCGCATCCGGACGTCTTCAACCTGCTCTTGCAGATGCTCGACGATGGCCGCCTGACCGATTCGCAAGGCCGCCAAGTCGACTTCAAGAACTGCGTCATCATCATGACCAGCAATGTCGGCGCGACGGGCATGCAGACCACCACCGACATCGGCTTCCGTCTGCAGAAGAACAGCGAAGAGGACGAGATCAAGTCGTACGAACGGATGAAGAGCAAGGTGATGGAAGAGGTCAAGCACACCTTCCGTCCCGAGTTCCTCAACCGCATCGACGAAGTCGTGGTGTTCCATCAGTTGACGCGTCCGGAGATCGAACAGATCGTCAGCCTCGAGCTGACCAAGGTCGCGGCGGAAGTGAAGGCCCAGGATATGAACCTTCGCGTCACCGAGGCCGCCAAGCAGCTGCTCGCGGCCAAGGGCTGGGATCCGCAGTTCGGCGCGCGCCCGCTCCGCCGTTCGATCCAGCGGATGGTCGAAGACGACCTCGCCGAGGAGATGCTCCGCGGCAACTTCGTCGCCGGCGATCACGTGCTCGCCGACATCGACGCCGACAATCCGGACAAGCTGAAGTTCAGCAAGATCCCGTCGGTCGAACCGCCCGCCAACGCGGCGCCACCGGAACCCGCGCACACGTAGGAGCCACGCTCGGGAGGACCTGGCACTGTCATCCCGAGCGTAGGGCGAAGCCCGGAGTCGAGGGACGACTACGGGCTTTTTCATGCGCGGTGATCGGCGCGCTCCTGCTTGTGGTGGGACCATCGCTGGCGATAGTAGGCCGTTCGTTTCGATCTGACCGGCGAACATCTGGCGACGGTCGCCCTGCTACCACCTAACGTTCTCGGCTGCTAGAACCGCAACTCTGAAGACTTTTTGATTCCCGAAGGCGCATACTTACGACAGTTTGCGCCTTTGTAAGGAGTCTTCGGTGATGCAAGTCGGTTTCTCGTTGCGCGCGTGTGCGCTGGCCGTGTGTGCGATTCTCGGTGCGGCGGCTGCCGGTTCGGCCGCGTCGCCCTCCCCGAGTCCATCCGGGAGCCCCAGCCCGACGCCCTCGCCGGTTCCGACGGCTAAGCCGGTCTATCAGAGCATGACCTGGCGCGAGATCGGCCCGGCGTTGCCCGGCGGCCGGGTCGCGAACGTGGCCGGCTCCGCGACCGATGCGAACCTCTACTACGCGGGCTCGGCCGGCGGTGGCGTTTGGAAGACGACGGATGCGGGTCTGACCTGGAAGCCGGTCTTCGAGAAAGAGGCGGTCGCCTCGATCGGCGACGTCGTCATCGATCCGACCGACGATAAAACGGTCTGGGTCGGCACGGGCGAAGGCAATCCGCGCAACGACGTGATCCCGGGCGGCGGCGTCTACAAGTCGACGGATGCCGGCAAGACCTGGAAGAAGATGGGCCTCGAAGCGACCCGCACGATTACGCGCGTCCTGATCGACCCGAGCAATCCGAAACACGTGATCGTCGCCGCGCAGGGCGACATCTACGCACCTGGCCCCGACCGCGGCGTCTACGTGACCTTCGACGCCGGCGCGACCTGGGCGAAGACGCTCTACGTCTCGGATCAAGCGGGCGCTTCGGACGTCGCACTCGATCCGCATCACCCGAACGTCATCTATGCGGGCATCTGGCATTTCGTGCGCAAGCCCTGGACGACCAACTCCGGCGGAAGCGACGACGGTCTCTATAAATCCACCGACGGCGGGCGGACTTGGACGGAGTTGACCGGACACGGTCTGCCGGATGGCACGCTCGGCCGCATCGGCCTTGCGGTCGCGCCGACCACCGGACGCGTCTACGCCTTGATCGAGGCGACCAAGGGCATCCTGTGGCGTTCCGATGACGCGGGTGCGAACTGGACTCTCGTCAGCAACGACACGCTCGTGAATCAACGCCCGTTCTATTTCTCGCACGTGGTGGTCGATCCGCAGAACGCGGATCGGCTCTACTCGCTCTCGGCCGCATTCTCGGTCTCGACCGACGGCGGCAAGACGTTCAAACCCTCGTTCGGCTCGCCGCACGGTGATTATCACGGCCTCTGGATCGCGCCCAACGATCCCAAACGGATGATCGTCGCGGAAGACGGCGGCATCGGCATCTCGCTCGATCGGGCGCGCTCGTGGGCGTTCGCGCGCAATATGCCGATCGGCGAGGTCTATCACGTCGGCGTCGGTGCGACCGGGAATCCGTATTGGATCTGCGGCGGCTGGCAAGACAACAACGGCTGGTGCGGACCGTCCTTTACGACCGATCCGTCCGGCATCCTCAACAAGCACTGGGTCAACGTCACCGGCGGCGACGGTCAGTGGGCGATTCCGGATCCGATCGATCCGGATTGGCTCTGGGCCGATTCGCAGCAAGGCTACGTGAGCGTCTTCAACCGGCGTACGCGCGATCAGTTCTCCATCCAGCCATACATCGCCACCACCGAAGAGAACTTCGATCAGCGGATCGCCAAATATCGCTTCAACTGGGACTCGCCGATCGCGTTCGCGCCGTGGGACGGGCACATCGCGTGGGTGGCCGGCAACGTGATCTTCCAGACGACCGATCGTGGCCGGCATTGGACGCGCATCAGTCCGGACCTGACGCTGAACGAGAAGGAGCATCAGGCGCCCGCGGGCGGTCCGATCACGCACGACGTCTCGAGCGCCGAGAACTACAACACGATTCTCGACGT
>JBEPVY010000218.1:0-3573 GCA_041690835.1 Vulcanimicrobiota bacterium
CCCCCCCCCCCCCCCCCCCCCCCCCCCCCCCCCCCCCCCCCCCCCCCCCCACGATCCCATCCTCATTGACGTTCTTCTTCCATCGTCGTAGCTCGGGAAAAACTTCGTTCGCTAGGTTGTTATGCCGGCGGCGGCTTTCTGATTTGCGAGCTTGGGCGAGCAGCGCCCGCACTTGTCATGCCGCGTAGCGCGTAGCGCGTAGTCGAGGGACGAGGGGGCTTTGGCTTAGACCGTTTGCATGATCGGTTTGGTGAACCAGAGCCAGGCGAAGGCGAGGATGGTTATGGCGCTGGCGATCAGGAAGGCGGTGTGGAGGCCGAGGATGCTTGCGATGCTTCCGACGATGAGGGCGCCGCCGGGGACGATGCCGAGGGCGATCATGGTGTAGACGCTGAGAGCTCTTCCGCGGACGGCGTCGGGGCTGAGGATTTGGATCAACGTGTTCGAGGTGCCGAGGAACGTGAGCGTTCCGAGTCCGATCAGGAAGATGATCGGGAGTGCTAGTGCGATGCTGTAGACGAAGCCGAGGGCGAAGACGCCGAGCGCCATGACGGCTCCGCTCGCGAGCCAGATGGTGCCTCGCCGTTCGCGGTTGCCGAGGTATGCGGTCAGCAGTGCACCGCCGAAGCCGCCGGCACCGGCGGCGGTGTAGGCCCACCCGAGAGCGCCCGCATCGCCGTGCAAGAGATTGACGATGAAGGCCGGTAGGAGCGTGCTGTACGGGCGGACACAGATGGCGGTGACGAGGAACGCGAGGATCACCCAGCGCAGGATCGCATGGCGCCAGAGGAAGACGATGCCGAAACGGATGGCGTGGTGGAACGGTTCGCGACGCTGGGTGCTCGGCGGGGCGGGCTTCATGAAGGCGACGGCGACCACCACCGCCAGCGTCGCGATCGCGTTCACGAGAAAACAGCCGGCCACTCCGACGCTCGCGATCAGGATCGCGGCGATTGCGGGTCCGATGACGGCCGGCGAATTGAAGGCGACCGAGTTCAGGCCGATCGCGTTGCCGATGGCGGCGCGATCGACCAGCATCGGAACCCAGCTCTGGCGCGCGGGCGAGTCGAACGATTGGGCGGCGGAGTTGACGGCCGAGACGACCATCAGGCCGACGATGCCCATGTGCCCGGTCGACGTGCCGATCGCTAGTGCGAGTGCGGCTAGGGACATCACGACGTTGGCCCAGAGCAGGATACGCCGGCGCGGTAGGGTGTCGGCCACGACGCCCGCGATCGGCGAAGCGAGCAGGACCGGGATCGCGCGCGATGCTCCGAGGAAGCCGAGGAAGAGCGCGACCCTATGAGGCGATGGGTCGAGCTTGGCGACGTAGTAGCCCATCGCGGTGAACTGCATCCAGGTTCCGAGGTTGGAGACGAGCAGGCCGGACCAGAGCAGCCGAAAGTCGCGGAACTTGAAGAGCGGAGCCAGGATGGACTGCCGACGCGGCGGGATCGCGCGTTCGGGCGAATTCACAGCCGCGCGCGTACCGCCGCGACGATCGCGGCGACCGATGCGTCGTGGCCGAAGCTCGCGGTGTCGAGGGCCAGATCGTACTGGTCCGTCTCGCCCCAGCGTAGGTCGTACCATTCGTAGAGGTAGCTGCGTCGGGCGGCGTCGATCCGGTCGACCTCGCCGGCGGCGACCTTCTGATCGACGCCGGTCCCGGTCATCACGTGATGGACGCGCCAATCGCGCGGCGCGTGCAGAAAGACGCGGAGAACGTCCGCGCGCCGGCCCAGGATGGCGCTCGCAGCCCGGCCGACCAGCACGACGTCGCCGTGGGCGGCGTACTCGCGGACGGCGGTCTGGACCTCGCGGAGGCAGCGTTCGTCGAACGACTCTTCGGAGGACGCGAAGGCCATCTCGGGGGTCGCGAGCTCGAGCCGGGCCAGCATCCGCTCTCCGACCGAACGGCGCGCGTCTTCGGCGGCCTCGACCTCTTCGGGCGAGCTCTGCAGACGCTTGGCGACCACGACCGGGAGCTGCTCGTCCACGAATTCGAAGGCGAGGGTCGCCGCCACGTCGCGCGCGATCGCAACCGCACCGGAACCGTACTCGTTGGAGATCGTAACGATCATGCAGACGACTTACCCGCGCGGAGCCGCGCCACCCTGCGTGGAAGACCGGGCGCGATGCCGATAATCCAGACCCGCGAACTGCGCAAGGTCTTCCGCGCGGTCAAGCGCGCGCCCGGCGCGCTCGGCGCGCTGCGCACGCTGTTCTCGCGCGAATACGAGGACAAGGTCGCCGTCTCGGGCGTGAACGTCACGCTCGAAGCGGGCGAGCTGGTCGGCTACATCGGCCCGAACGGCGCCGGCAAGTCGACCACCATCAAGATGCTGACCGGCATCCTGGTTCCGACCTCGGGCGAGATCCAGGTCGCCGGATTGGTCCCGCACGAACGCCGGCGCGAGAACGCGCGCAACATCGGCGTCGTCTTCGGACAGCGTAGCCAGCTCTATTGGGATCTCCCGCTGATCGAGTCGTTCGAGCTCTTGCGCGCGATCTACGGCATCCCGCGCGACCGGTACAAGGCCAACCTGGCATCGTTCGTCGAGCTGCTCCAGATGGACGAGTTCCTGAACACGCCCGTCCGCCAGCTCTCGCTCGGCCAACGGATGCGCGGCGATTTCGCGGCCGCCATGCTCCACGATCCGCGCATCATCTATCTCGACGAACCGACCATCGGGCTCGACGTGGTCGCGAAGGAAGCGATCCGCACGTTCATCGCCAAGATCAACGAAGAGCGCGGCACGACCGTCATCCTCACCACCCACGATCTGGCCGACGTCGAACGCCTCTGTCGCCGGATCGTCCTGATCGACAAGGGCTCGGTCATCTACGACGGCGACATCGAGCGGATCAAGACGCAGTACGGCACCTTCCGCACGCTGGTGGTGACGTTCGCGAAACCGGTCGAACGTCCGGTCCTCGAAGGCGCGCATCTGACCGGCGTCGAGGGCGCGACCGCGCGCTTCCGTTTCGACCGTCATCGCGAACGCGCCGACGTCTTGATCGGCCGCGTGGCCGCCCAGTACGAGATCACCGACGTCTCCATCGAGGAGCCGGAGTTGGAATCCATTATCCGCCGCATCTACGTCGAAGGCTACGACGGAACGGGAGCGACCGCATGATCTTCTCCAGCGGGACCAAGAAACCGAAGATCCATTCGAGCGCGTACGTCGCGCCGAGCGCCGTGATCTCGGGCGACGTCGAGATCGGCTCGGGCTGTGCGATCCTGCACGGCGCCGTGATCACCGCCGAGGGCGCACCGGTGCGCATCGGCTCCGACTCGGTCGTGATGGAGAACGCCGTCCTCAAAGCCAGCGGCGGCAGCGCGAGCACGTTCCCGCTCGAGATCGGCGAGCGCTGCATCGTCGGACCGGGCGCCTACGTCGTCGGCGCCACCCTCGGCGAAGGCTGCTTCGTCGCAGGCGGCAGTCGCATCGGCAACGGCCAGAACCTCGCCGATGGAACGTCGAACGTCGCGTTCGCCGACGCCGCCTTCTTCGCGGAGATCTTCAACGTCGACGACGATACGGATCTGGCCGGGCGCGCGGCCGAAGCCTA
>JBEPVY010000219.1:0-3528 GCA_041690835.1 Vulcanimicrobiota bacterium
AGGGCTTCGGCGGCGGACAGGTCGAGATATCCAAGGGCGACTTCGTCTTCATGGTCGCGGAAGGCTATCTGATCGAAGACGGCAAGATCACCGCGCCGATCAAGAACGCGACCATCGTCGGGAACGGCCCCGAAGCGATGACCAAGGTGACGGCGGTCGGCAACGATTCGCGCCTCGCCAGTCGTCACTACACGTGCGGCAAAGGCGGGCAGTACGTCCCGGTCGGCGTCGGTATGCCGACCGTCAAGATCTCTGCGATCACGGTGGGTGGTACCGGTGAATAACGACGACGCACTGCAGACCGCGCAAGATGCGGTCGAACTCGCCTTGGCGGCCGGCGCCAGCTCGGCCGAAGCCACCGTCGGCGTCGGGCGCCGGCTCTCGGTCGAAGCGCGCGAAGCGGTCATCACCAAGCTCGAACAGTCGACCGGCAAGAGCCTGACGGTCCGCGTCTTCGTCGACGGACGCAAGGCGACGTTCGCGACCGCCGACTTCGACCGCGACGGCCTGCGCGCCGCGCTCGCGCGGGCGGTCTCGCAGGCGGCCCACGTGGCCGTCGACGAACTCGCGCGACTCCCCGACGAACGCGCCGAGACGGTCCCGGATCTCGAACTCTACGATCCCGCGATCGTCGCGCGCGGCGACGATGCCGGCGCCGAAGACGCGCTGGAGATGGAGCGCGCGCTGCGTGTCGCGGATCCTCGCATCGTCAACAGCAGCGGCTCGCATTTCGGCGACTCGAGTTCGCTCGTCGCGCTCGCCAACTCCGACGGGTTCGCCGGCAGCTATATCGCGACGCGCGCGAGCCGGTCGACCAGCCCGGTCGCACACGACGGCCCGCATAAACGCACGGCCCACTACGGCACGGCCGCTCGACGCCTCGACGAGCTCGAGAGCAACGCCGAGGTGGCACGGATCGCGGCCCTCCGGACGACCGAGATGTTCGGCGCACGCAAGCCCGATACGATGCGCGTCCCGGTCATCTTCGAACGCGACGTGGCGGCCTCGGTCCTGGCGGATATCTTCTCGGCCGTCAGCGCCGCCAACGTCGCCATCGGCAACTCGTGGCTGGCCGGCCGGATCGGCGAGAAGATCGGCAGCGACCTTGCGACCATCGTCGACGACGGGCGGCTACCGGGCCGGCTCGGCAGCTCGCCCTTCGACGGCGAGGGGGTAGCGACGCGGCGCACGGTGGTCTTCGAGAAGGGCGTCTTGCGGTCGTTTCTCTACGATTCGTACTTCGCACGGCGGCTCGGGGCCGCCACCACGGGCAACGCCTCGTCGGGCGGAATCGGACCGAATAGCCTCTATTTAGAGGCCGGGACGGGGTCGCTCGCGGAATTGATAGCCAAGACCTCACGGGGCGTCCTGGTGTTGGATACGATCGGATTCGCGACCGAGCATGCGACCGGGACGTACAGCCGAGGAGCGCGTGGGTTTACGATCGAGAACGGCGAGCTCGCCTATCCGATCGAAGAGTTCACGATTGCGGCCGGTCTACCCGAGATGCTGGCTGGAATCGATGCGGTCGCCGCGGACCTGCGATTCGACGGAAGCGTCGTCTCGCCGTCGTTCCGCGTCGCCGAGATGACGATCAGCGGCAACTAGCCGCTCTCGTCCTAGGAAAGAAAGAGGAAGCAACGTTGCCCCAGGTAGCCATCAACTTCACCCTCGTCATGCGCGTCGAGATGCCGAACACCGCGGGCGCCTTCGCGCAGCTCGCGAACGCGATCGGCGATGCGGGCGGCGTCATCTCTGCGGTCGACATGCGCAACGTGACCAAGGCGACGGTCGTGCGCGACGTCACCATCAACGTCTCGAGCGACGTGATCGGTAACGACGTGAGTCGCGCGGTCGAAGCGCTCGAAGGCGTGCACGTGCAGAGCATCTCGGATGCGATCTTCCTCGCGCATCTGGGCGGCAAGATCCGGATCGAGCCGAAGATCCCCGTCACGAACCGCCAGGATCTCTCGATCGTCTACACCCCCGGTGTGGCGCGGGTCTCGATGGCGATCGCGGCCGACCCGCATAAGGCGTTCACGCTCACCATCAAGCGCAACACGGTCGCGGTCGTCACCGACGGCACCGCCGTGCTCGGCCTGGGCGATATCGGTCCGCTCGGCGCGTTGCCGGTGATGGAGGGCAAGGCGATGCTCTTCAAGCAGTTCGCCGACATCGACGCGTTCCCGATCTGTCTCGATACCAAAGACGTCGACGAGATCGTCGAGACGATCGTGCGGATCGCGCCGACCTTCGGCGGCATCAACCTCGAAGACATCTCCGCTCCGCGTTGCTTCGAAGTCGAGAAGCGTCTGATCGAGCGGCTCGACATCCCCGTGATGCACGACGATCAACACGGCACCGCCGTCGTCATCCTAGCGGCGTTGATCAATGCCGCTCAGGTCGTCGGCAAGCGGATCGAAGATCTCCAGGTCGTCGTCTCGGGTTCCGGCGCGGCCGGTACCGCGACGATCAAGATGCTGCTCGACGTCGGCGTGCGCGACGTGATCCCGGTCGATCGCGCGGGCGCCCTCAACCGGACCGATCGCTACGACAACCCGCACTGGCGCTGGCTGGCCGAAAATACCAACGTCGAGAACCGTCGCGGGACCCTCGGCGAAGTGCTGGTCGGCGCGGACGTCTTCATCGGCGTCTCGGCCCCCGGCGTACTGACGCCCGAGGACATCCAGAAGATGGGCCGGGACCCGATCGTCTTCGCGATGGCCAACCCCACCCCGGAGATCATGCCGGACGCAGCCGCCCCCTACGTGGCCGTGATCGCGACCGGCCGCTCGGACTTCCCGAACCAGGTCAACAACCTGCTGGCCTTCCCGGGCATCTTCCGAGGTGCCCTGGATGTCCGGGCCCGCCGGATCACCGACGGCATGATGCTGGCGGCGGCCCGGGCCATCGCCGCCATCGTGACGGACGACGAGCGGAGCGCCGAATACATCATTCCGAGCGTTTTCGACCCCCGGGTCGTGGACGCAGTCGCAAAAGCTGTGGCCGCGGCCGCTGTGGACGAAGGCGTCGCTCGCCGAACAATTGTAAAGGGTGACGGAGAAGACGCAGCCACGGTTCATCAGGGAGGGTAACCATGTCGCTGGCCCGGGTCCTAGTGGTCGAAGACGACGAAGACGTCGCTCGTTTGGAGCGGACGGTCCTCGAGCGCGCCGGCTACGAGGTGAAGGTGACCGGCAGCGGAGCCGAGGGGCTCGAGCTCGCCGATACCTATCGACCGGACGTGGTCTTGCTTGACGTCGGCCTACCGGACATCTCCGGCCTGGACGTCTGTACCTCGCTCTCCAACTCGAACAGCGCGTTCGTATTGATGGTGAGCGGCCACTCCCGCGAACAAGACGTCCTGCTCGGCCTCGGCCTGGGCGCGGACGACTACATCACCAAGCCGTTCTCGGGGAACGAGCTGGTCGCGCGCATCGCCTCGTTCCTGCGCCGTCGCGAGAAGTACGGCACCAAGAAAGAGACCGAAGCGATCATGCGGGTCGGCACGGCCGAACTCAATCGCGA
>JBEPVY010000220.1:0-3497 GCA_041690835.1 Vulcanimicrobiota bacterium
GCGCGTTGCAAGACTACCATCTGGCGACGCTGGTCGGCACGACCACGTTCGGCAAGGGCGTCGTCCAGAGCATCTACCAGTGGCCGGACGGCGGTGCGCTCAAGATCACGACCCAGCGCTACGTCACGCCGATGGGCCGCGATATCCAGCACCGCGGCATCGTCCCCGACATCGTGGTGGACCAGAACGCCGACGACCCGTCGTTGATCGGGACGCCTCGCGACAGACAACTCAAGGCCGCCGAGGCACGTTTAGCCCAGCTCGCTCGTTAGGAAGATCATGAATATCAAGCGACCGCTCTCGATCGCCCTCGCCGCAGCTCTCGCATTCGCGTTCCTTCAGGTGCCCGCATCGTCGGCCGCCGCGGCCGGCGTCGCACCGCTCGATTCGGAAGAGATCGCGGTCGCCTACGGCCACGTCACCCAGGACTACTACAAGAAGACCGGCCCGCAGACGATTCTGGACGGCGCACACGACGCGCTGATCCTGATGATGAAGCACTCGGGCGTGAAGGCGCCGACGCTCGCGCCGATCCACGCCGGGCTGGACGCGCAGGGCAACGTCAGCGCGGTGGACCGCGCGGTCGGTGCGGCTGCAAAAGCGTCGGGCGCGAAGGTCTCGGCCCATCTGCTCGCCTACGCCGCCATCTCCGGCATGCTCGGCTCGGTCCATGACAAGTACACCGTCTTCCTCGATCCCAAGGAGTACGCCGCGCTCAACGGCGATCTCGACGGCAGCGACTTCGGAGGGACCGGCATCGTGATCACCGCAGACGACGCGACCAAGATGATCGACGTGACGAACCTCGTTCCCGACGGTCCGGCCGACAAGGCCGGCGTGAAGCAGGACGACGTCATCGTGAGCATCGACGGCGTCTCGACCAAGGGCATGCCCATCCAGAAAGCCAGCACGCATCTGCGCGGCAAAGAAGGCACGCAAGTCGTCCTGGTCGTGCAGCGCAACGGCGCGAGCATGCCGCCGATCTCGATCACGCGCGCGAAGATCCATCAGTTGAGCGTCTTCGAGAAGATGCTGCCGAACAGGATCGGCTACGTGCAGTTGAGTGTCTTCGGCAGCGAAACCGCCACCGAGATGGCGACGGCGCTTGACCGGCTGCAACGCGACGGCGCGCAGGCGATCATCATGGACCTGCGCGAGAACGGCGGCGGTTACCTGACCGCGGCGGTCTCGGTCAGCTCGAAGTTCATCCCAGCCGGACCGATCGTCTCGGTCGAACAGCGCGCGTCGAACATCACGACCTACGAAGCCGACGACACCGCGATCCCGCCGCTACCGCTCGCGGTGCTCGTGAACGGGCACACCGCGTCGGCATCGGAGATCACGTCGGGCGCGATCCAGGACAACGGCGCCGGCACGCTGATAGGCACGCGCACGTTCGGCAAGGGCGTCGTGCAGAACGTCTGGCCGATGCCGGACGGATCGGCCATCAAGGTCACGATCGCGCGTTACCTGACGCCCCACAACCACGACATCAACCATAAGGGCATCACGCCCGATATCGTCGTCAACGAACCGCCCAAGTCGGTGATCGGCGACCCGAAAAAAGATCCCCAGCTCCGACGAGCGATCGATTTCATCAACGACCGTCTCGCGAAGTTGAGCATCAACACCCCGGCACCGGTGACCGGCGCCAACCAGTAAGCGAACGCCCTTCGAGACGCTCCGCTCCTCAGGATGACACGAAGAAGGCCCGGCAGCATTGCCGAGCCTTCTTGCCTTTTGTACTACTGCCGAACGCAGTGCCCTTTGGACCGGCTACTTCTTCTTGCGCGAGGTTGCAGCGGTACTGCTGACTTTGCGTTTCGCCGGAGCCTTCGTCGCCGCTGCCTTCTTCGGAGCGGCTACTTTCTTGGCGGGAGCCACCGCTTTTTTCACCGCTACCGGTTTCTTCGCGGGCGCGGCTTTTTTGGCGGGAGCCTTCTTCAGGGGAGCGGCTTCGACGGCGGCGACCTTCGCCGCGGGCTTGGCCTTCGGGGCGACGCGCTTGAGCGCCGCCTTGGGCTTGGCCGCCGAGGCCGGCTCGGGCGCGGCCGGCGGCAGGGCCGCGATCCGCCTGGCCGAGAGTTCCGGGGCCGGTCCGGCCGGTTCCGGGCGGCGACGACGGGCGGGCTTGGTCGGCTGAACCGATTCCGCGGGCGCTTTCAGGGACGGCGGCGGAGCGTTGACGGCCGGCGGGTGGGCGCGGCGTAAGGTCGCGATCGCTCGCGAGGGCTCACGGGGCGCGACCTGTCCGGTCGGCTCGGCATCGCCGGCCGAGCCGACGCGGAAGATGTGGCGGTCGGGAACGGACGGTGACGGCTGCGAGCCCGGCTCGGCCGTAGCCGCACCGTTCTCACCACCGCGACCACCGCGACCGCGACGACGACGACGGCGCCGACGACGGCGGCCGGCTTCGCCCTCGGCCGGTTGGCCGGTCGCGGATTGGGTCGACTCTTCTTCGTCGCCATCCTCATCGTCATCGGCATCCGTGACCGGAGCCGGGGCCGCTTGCGCGCGGACCGGTTGACGCTGCTGTTGCTGTTGCGGCGGCCGCTCGTTCGAGCCGGCCGCTGCGCCCGCGCCCGCGCCACCGCGTCCGCGTCCGCCGCGTCCGCGACGACGGCGACGCTTGCGAGGTTCGCCGTTCTCGTCGAGTTCGGTTTCGTCGCCATGATGCTGCGCTTCGCCCTCGGCGATCACGATCGCGTCGGCGGTGCGCTCGCCCTTGGCTTCGGCCGAGAGCTTCTTGTCGAGCGCTTCTTCTTCTTCGGAGATCGCGGTGATGCCGATCGGCGGCCGCGCGGACGCGAACTCCGAGGCTTCCTTCGCGAGCTCGCGCAGTTGGGCGGTCTGCTCGGCGGCCGTGAGCGGCGCCTTGCGTCCACCGCGGCGGCGTTTGCGCTTCGCGCCGGCCTCGGCCTTGGCCGCGGGCACGCCCGCGGTCAGCATCTCGGCGAGCACGTAGTCGTCGGCGTCGTCGACATCGATGATCTTGATCCGAGCCGAGCCGCCCGCGTTGTTGGCGGCGTTCTCGACTTCGACGATGTGTCCGGCGACGACGGCGGCCGCCGAGGTCGCGTTGGGCAGACGTCCGGGCAGCAGTTCGACGGTGTGCTCGTCGCCGACGCGCACGATCTCCCCGAGGCTCTCCTTGAACGCGGCGACCGATTCGACGCGCGAACGTTCCGGATGCATCATCGGATCGACCCGAACGTGGATCTCGCACGAGAGTTCTTTGGCGAGCGATTCGGTCTCGTCTTCGTACCAGAAGTCGAGCTGCGAGGCGACCGTCGGCGCGGCGTGCACCACGACCGGCTGGCCGTTCTTGCCGATCTCGCGCACTTGGCGCAGGGTGTCGATCGCGACCGACTGCGACGAGAGCACCGTGCCCAAGCCGCTGCAGGTCGGACACGAGCCGCGCAGTTGCGCGCCCAGGTCTTTACCGATGCGCTTGCGCGTGAACTCGAGCAGGCCGAGGTTCGAGAACGACTGGATGG
>JBEPVY010000221.1:0-3491 GCA_041690835.1 Vulcanimicrobiota bacterium
GGCTGAACTCGTTGTAGACCTTGGGATTGATGATGTAGTCGCCCGCGATGAAGGCCTCCTTATTCGGCACGACTGCCGGGGCCGGGGTCGCGGTCGGGGCCATCGTCGGGACCATCGTCGGAGCGGCCGTCGGGGCCGGCGGCGGCGTGGCCGGGTTGTAGCGGACCACGACGAGGTGCTGTTCGGGCACCCATTGGACGTATGCGCCCATGCCCTCGGAGATGACGCGGACCGGGACGACGACGCTGCCCTGATAGATCTCGGGCGGAACGTCGAGCGGGCGGGACTCGCCATTGATGACGACTTCCGACTTGCCGACGGTCACTTTGACGTCAGCTCCGGGTTTGCTGACGTCGACGGTCTTACTGCCGGCGTCGTACGAAACGGTCGCGCCCATCTGCTCGAACATCGAGCGCAGAGGGATGAGCACGGTTCCGCCACGGACGATCGCGGCGAGCACGCGGCCCGCTTTGAGCTTGTCCGGTTTGGTATAGACGTGATGATCGTTGTAGAGGATCGGGATCTGACCCGAAGGGGCCGAGCCGAAGTTCGCGGGTGCCGCTTGCGCGTCGGCCTGAGCGATCGTCTGACTTCCTAAGTTTCCAGTCGATTGCGCGGGATTCGGCGAAGCGATCGCGGCTGATCCCAGGGCCACGATGAAGATCGCGGACAGGATGCCAGTGCTGAATCGTTTCACTTGTATTCTCCTAAATGCGTACACTTCGACCGTTGTTCCGCGCAATCGCCGAAGGTAAACACCAAATCCAGAGAAGTCCGATGAGAATTTCGAGAGAAGCAAGCGCGAACGCCAGCCGCGATGCATCCAAGCCGGCGAGCGCTCCGAAGCGCGCGATCGCTCCCGTCGTCAGTGCCGGCGCGACGATCTGCGGTACGACGATGGCGAGATTCCAGACCGCCATCGACGTCGCGAGCGCGCCCGACGGGATGATGCGACAAGCGAGCGCCCAGTCCGCGACGAGGAAGACGCCCCAAGCGGCACCGGCGAACGCGGTCGCCGCAAAGGCGATGCGTGGGTCGTGCGTGGCGATGAGGACTAGGAGCGCGAGCATCACGCCCGCGCCTCCGATCGAAGCGACCGCGCGCTTGTCGACGCGATCGCTCGGTCTGGCCGCTAGCGCGGCGCCGATGGCGCCCGCGACCGTGAACGCCAACACCATCAGCCCGCTCTGCGACTTGACCGCATCCAGGGGCGCGGACGGCGCGTCGGCGCGCACGTAGAAGAACAGATAGTCGAGCAACGTGAAGAACCCGATGTAGACGAACGCGCGCGAGCCGAAGAGATTTCCGAAGGTGCGATTCATCCCTCGACTACGCTGCGCTACGCTCGGGATGACAGGGTTGGTCTCCCGTAATTCTAGACCGAGCATGTGATGTGCCGTCGCGACGCACGAGACGAGCAGTAGGCCGACGATCGCGGCCGCGACGATGCGCGCGTCGGCGATCTTCGCGGCGATCACGGCGCCGACCGCGTTGCCGAGACTTTGGAAGGCCGCCATCCACGACGACGCGACGCCGGTCGCGCCAGGCTCGACGACGTCGGGGATGATCGGTTGGTAGGCGGCCATCGCCGCGTTGAGCCCGAGTTGCACGAGCGCGTATGCGGCGATCACCTGTGGGAAGGTCGGCGCGAGATAGAACCACACGATGCCGAGCGCACCGACGACGCCGCCCGCGACGTAGAATACCACCCGGTCGGCGGTCGAGCGGCGCCGCCGGTCGGAGAGCAGCCCGGAAACGATCTGGACGACCGCCGCCACGATCGCGCCGCTGGTCGCGAGGAGACCGAACGCGGCGACCGCGTTGCCGACGACCAGCTCCGTCGAGCGGGCCTGCAGCGAGATCGCGAGCAGCGCACCCCAGACGGATTGGATGCCGAGCCAGTAGAGCGCGAGTTGCGCCGGCTTCGGCGCTCTAGCGATGGGCGACGACAAAGCGGTAATCCTCCACCGTATCGGCGTCGAAACAGAGTTCCGGCGCGCACTCCCGCACCGCTTTGATCGCGACCCCGAATCGGCGCGGCGCCTCTTCTTCCAACACGGCGACCGTCAGCCGTTTGGTCGCGAACCGGAACGCGAGCGAGAGACCTAAGACCGAGGCCATCGCCCATGGCGACTTGCGTGCCTCGAAGAACCGCGTCGCCGTCACGGCCGCTCGTTCAGCGACGTCGGGCGGAAAGAGAAAGGCGCCGCCGTTGACGACCCGTTCGCGGCCGAGGGCGATGCCGACCGGCGGTGCGCCGGGGAAGCGCGCGTCGAAGAGCGCGGGCGTGGTGAGCGGCATCGCGAGCGCGTCGTTCGGCGCCGCGTCGAGAAAGGCGCGCAGTGCCTCGGCGTTCGTATACGGCAGGTCGGTCGTGAGCAAGAGCAACGGCTCGTCCTCCGGCCAGATGCGTAGCGCGCGCAGCAGATTCTCCGAACCGCTCTCGCTCTCGCCGATCACGACGTCGACGCTCGCTCCGCAAGCCGCGCGTACGGCGTCTCCGCCGACCACCGCGATCCTGGTCGCGCCCGCGCCGCGTGCCGCATCGACCCCGCGTGCGAGCATCGTCGCGCCGCGCACTTCGACCAACGCCTTGACCGTGGTGCCGGACTCCTCTGCGTAGGCGCCCGCGATGCGACCGCCGGCGGTCATGACCACGTTCATGTCTCGAACCCCGGCAGGCCGGGCTGCACCGCCGGTGCGTCGGACGGAAGGGCGATCCGGTCTTCGGCCGCGTCAGCATAGCGCTCGACGAGCAGTGCTTCCAGCATCTCCGCATTGCCGGTCGCCTTGCCCACGGCATGGTTGTTGAAGAACACGTACGTCTGCTCGACCTGTGCGTCGATCTCCGCGATCCGGTCGGCCCACGGCACGAGTTCGTCGGCCCGATAGTCGTACTCGTAGCGGGTCACGTTGTCGCCGGTCCACCACATCGCCGCATTGCGCCCGTGAAAGCGCACGTATCCGATCCGCGACGTGGCATCCGAGGACGGGTGCATCAGCGACTCGAGCGCGGGCATGTCGACGTTGCACCAGCCGACGCCGAGCCCTTCGAGCATCGCCGACGTCTGGGGCGTCTGCCACGCGACGTTGCGGAACTCCGCGACCAACGGCAGGCCGTCGAACGCCGCGACGACCGTCGCCAGGTATCGCTCCGTCAACGCCTCGGGTTTGAAGCCGTTCGGGAACTGTAGCAATACCGCGCCGAACTTGCCCGCATCGCGGACCGGCAGCAAGCGCTCGCGCAACAATCCAGCATCCTCATGCACGCGCGCGCCGTAGTCGCCGGGATGGGTCACCGCCTGCGGCGCTTTGAACGAGAACCGAAACCCCTTCGGCGAGCGCGCCAGCATGG
This sequence comes from Vulcanimicrobiota bacterium, assembly GCA_041690835.1. Taxonomy (GTDB): domain Bacteria; phylum Vulcanimicrobiota; class Vulcanimicrobiia; order Vulcanimicrobiales; family Vulcanimicrobiaceae; genus JALYSX01. Next base: position 3,356 of record JBEPVY010000221.1, read on the forward strand.
TCGCGATCGTCCGTTCCGCCGGCACGCCGTAGTACGACGCGTCGATCTCGACGGCGCCGAAGCGGCTCGCATAGTACGGCAGCATCTCGGAGCTGCGCGTCTTGGGCGGATAGAACGGCCCGATCCAATCCTTATA
>JBEPVY010000222.1:0-3468 GCA_041690835.1 Vulcanimicrobiota bacterium
AGCCGTCGGTCGCGGCGACGTTGGTGTGCGGATTGATCACCACTTGCCAGGTGAAGCGCAGATCTTTGCACGTCAGCGGAACGCCGTCTTGGAACGTGATGTTGTGGCGGAGTTTGTACTTGAGGGTCAGCCCGTCTTTGCTGACGTCGCCGTTCTCGACGGTCGGGACTTCGCTGACGGCATCCGGCACCGGCTTCCCGTGGTCGTCGTAGCGCACCGCATACGAATAGATGAACATCGAGAGATCGCCGGTGACGGCGTTCGCGCCGAGCACCGGGTTGAGGGTTTTGGTGTCGGTGTTCTCCGAGAACGTGAAGACGCCGGGATGAGTCCAAGGATTGCCGGACGCGGCGCCGCCCGGACCACCGGCCTTACTGCACGCGGCGAGGGCGAGCGCGCAGACGGCGATGCCGCCGAATCGTAGCCAGGTTCTCAAGACGAACTCCTCAGACGATCGCAAAAGGGGTATGCCGCGCTCTTCGTTGACGGCGCGCGCACGCCCCTTTCGCTCTCCGGGAGCGGGCTACGGGGTCCCTTGGAGACCCGTCAGCCCGACCGCGTAGTCGTAGCTCTGTTCGGCCGTCTGGGTCGCGTAGAGCGCGTTGACGTAGTCGGTCTGCGCTTGCGAGTAGTTGGCTTCGGCGGTGACCAGGTCGAGGATCGTCGCCACGCCGACCCTGTAGCGCGCCTGGGCGGCCGAGAGCCCGACCTTAGCGGCGTCCAACTCCAGTTGCGCCTGGGTGAGCGAAGCGCGCGACGAGATCATGCCGGCCAAGCCCGTGCGGACCTGTTGCTCGACGCCGAGCTTGCTGAGCGTCAGTCCGGCCGTCGACTGGTCGAGTTGGGATTGGGCCTGCGCGATCGCATAGTTGGTCTGGTTCTGATCGAAGATCGGGATCGAAAGCGTCGCACCGAGCGAGGACCCGTGATTGAACGTCGTCTGTGTCGGCAACGTCTTGGTGACACCGTCGGCATAGGTCGCTTGGATCGACGGGATACGCGCGAGCTTCGCATACGAGACGCCGGCGCGAGCCGCGTCGACATCGTGTTGCGCGGCCAGGTAGTCGGGGCGGAGCAAGAACGCCTGCGCGACGGATTTCGGATAGGTCGGCGCGACCGCCGGAAGGGCACTGGTCGGCCGTTCTTGCGGAACCACTTCGGTGTCGGCGTCCAGTCCGAGCGTCGCGGCGAATGTCGACTGCGCGGCGATCGCCTGACCTTGCGCCACCACCAACAATCCGCGGGCTCGGGCCGTCTGGAACTGCGCCTGTGAAACGTCGGTACGAGCCGCCGATCCCGCCTTGATCTGCGCCCGGATGCTGTCTTCGGTCACCTGGAACTGCCGGACCGATTGACTCGCGGCGTTGACCGACGCGTTCGCCTGAAGCACCGCGAAATACGACGTCGCGACGTTGAACTGCAGCGTCTGCAAGGCGCGGTCCAGGGTGAGCTTGCCGGCGAGATCCGAGGCTTTTGCGGAGCGAAGCCCCGCCAGGACGCGCCCGCCGTCGAAGATCAACTGCGAGATCTTACCTTGGATCGAGAAGGTGGTGTTCGGGCCGATGGTGCTGCCGGAGCCGCTCCCGCTCGTGCCGCTGCTTCCGCCGTATTGACGGCTGACGCTGGCATCGGCACTGACGCTCGGGAAGAGCGCGCCTTTGGCGGCGCCGTATTTCGCGCGGATCGCGTCGTACTGCGCCCGTTCGCTCGCGAACGTCGGCGATTGTGCGGCCGCGATCGCGACCGCTTGTTCGAGCGTGATCTGGGGCGGCACGTCGGCCGCCGGCTGCAACGCCGCGACGTCGGGCGCGGGCGAACCATACGCAGGATAGGGCAAGGTGGCACCGCTCGGCGCCGGGGACGGCGTCGGCGCGGGCGTCAGTCGCGACGCCGGCGTGGTCGCGTTCTGCGCGCCGGCGGGCGCGGCCGCACCGATCGCGAGAGCAAGGGCGAGCGCCGCGGCGCTCGCGTAAAGAGCCGACTTCACTTAGACGGCGCTCCCGACGGCGCGGGCTTGGGCGCGCCGTTGGCGATCGCGACCAGGCTGCCGTTCTGCAAGGCGTCGGGACGCGTCGTGATGACCTTGGTCCCGACGACGACGCCGGCGCCCGTCACTTCGGCCATGGTGTCCGTCTGCAGTCCGAGTTTCACCGGCACTTCCTTGGCCTTGTTGTCATCGCCGACCACGAAGACCGATGCACCGGAATCGTTCTGCGCGATCGCAGAACGCGGAACGACGATCGCGTCGTCGTGGCGCTCCTTCGGGATCACGACGGTCACGAGCATACCGCCGCGCAGGATCGATCCGGCGTTCGGATATTTCATGCGCGCGAGATAGGAGAGCGTTCCCGATGTCGGCACCGCGTTGACCGTGTCGAGACGGCCGGAGAACTTGCGCCCGGGTAGCGACGACGACGTGAACGAGACCATCGAACCGGCTTTGACGTAGGCCAGATCTTCGTCCGGCACGTTGACGTTGACCCAGACGGAATCGACGCGCGAGACTTTCAGCGCGGGCGTTCCGGGGCCGGCCATCGCGCCGGGGTCGAGCATGCGCGCGGTCACGACGCCGGAGAACGGCGCATAGATCGCGGTCTGACCGAGTTCGGTACGCAGCACTTGAGCCTGCGCGGAGGCGGCTTGCGCCTGTGCGAGCGAAGCCTTGACGTTCTGCGCGCTGACCTGGTCGTTGCCTTGTCCGGCGAAGGCCGTGTTGTACTGGCTCTGGGCTTGCACGTACGCCGAGCGCGAGACTTCCAACTGCTGCTGCGAGACGTAGCCCTGTTTGAAGAGCGATTGGTTCTGGTCGTACTGCAGTTTCGCGTTGTCGAGCGCGGCCTTCGCGGTCAACAGCATGGACGCGTTGGACTGACGGGCGATCGGGAGACCGGCCTGCGCGCCGCGCGCCGAAGCGGCGGCCTGGGCCGCGGTGCTCTCGGCGGCCGAGAGCTGGGCGCTCAAGGTCGAGGGGTCGATCTGCGCGAGCAGTTGGCCGGCGCTCACGCGATCGCCGACGTTGACGGAGACGGACGAGATCGGACCGGCTTGCTGAAATGAGAGCGTCGACTCTTCGAGCGGGGCGATCTGGCCGTCGAGGGTGACGTACGTCGCGATCGTCTGCTCCCTTGCACTCGCGACGTCGACGTTGAGCGCCTGCGGCGCTTTTGCGCCCCCTTTGCCCCCGCCGCACCCGGTGAGCGCGAGGCTCGCTGCGATCGCACACGCGACCGCCAAGCGTTGATACTGCATGAATCTCCTTAGTCGTGGGCGACGCTGTTCGTCCATATGTACGGCGCTCGCCCTGGTTTGTGTCACTATACCTGACTGAACCTGTGAAGGCACTGATTGGGATGCGCCGTATTCAGAACCTGGCAATGACCGCCAAACTCGACATCGGACGCTCCCACAGCCTTCAGAGCCGGGTCGAAGAATGGATGACCGCCGAGAAGGCCGGCAACCCCGGGGTCG
>JBEPVY010000223.1:0-3419 GCA_041690835.1 Vulcanimicrobiota bacterium
TTGACTCACGCTGGCGCGGCTTCGGGGCGGGGCGGCCTACGCCTGTTGCCGAAGCCGAACCGTCCCCGCACCTACCGAGGAGACGCCGATGCCCGCATCCCCCAGCCGTCCGTCGTTCGACGATCTGAACCTCTCGACGGGCAAACGCGTGCGTTTGCATCGCTTGATGTACGAACATGGGCCGGCCAACGGCACCTTGATGATCCTGCCGATCGATCAGGGCCTCGAACACGGGCCGGTCGACTTCTTCGACAATCCGGAGTCGATCGACACGGACTGGATCTACAAGCTCGCGGTCGCCGGGAACTTCTCGGGCATCGCGCTCCACATCGGCCTTGCGGAAAAGTACCACCAGAAGTACGCGGGTAAAGTGCCGCTCGTCCTCAAGATCAACGGGAAGACCACCATTCCGCCCGACGACGACGCCTTCTCCTCGCTCACGTCCTCGGTCGAAGACGCGGTCCGCCTGGGTGCGGACGCGGTCGGTTATACGCTCTACGTCGGTAGCCCGTCGCAAGACGTCGACATCGCGCAGTGCAACGAAGTCCGCCGCGAGTGCGAAAAGTACGGCATGCCGCTGATCATCTGGGCGTATCCGCGCGGTGCTTCGGTGAAGGCCAAGGGCGGCGTCGATTCGCTCTATGGGATCGACTATGCGGCCCGGGTCGCCTGCGAGATCGGTGCCGACATCGTCAAGTTGAACGAACCCAAATGGGACGCCGCGGGGGCGGCCGCATCGCCCAAACCCTACAACACGCTCAAGTTCACCGACGAAGAGGGTCTTGCCAAGGTCGTCAAGTCGGCCGGGCGTACGCTCGTGCTGGTCTCGGGCGGCAGCAAGATGGGCGACGACGCGACCATGCACAAGGCCAAGCTCGCGATGGAGGCGGGCTGCGTCGGGTTGATCTTCGGCCGGAACATGTGGCAGCGCAAATGGGACGACGCGCTCTCGATGACGACAAAGATGCACGACCTGATGAAGGGCTACGGCGTCTAATAGAGATCATGACCGCCGCCGAACCGTCCATCGAAGAACGAGTGAACGCCGCCTTGGATAAGGTACGGCCAGGCATCGCGATGGACGGCGGCGAGGTCTGGCTGGTACGCGTCCAAGGCTCCACGGCGTTCGTGCAGATGCTCGGCGCGTGCGGCGGCTGCGCGGCCGCGAACATGACGCTCAAGGGCGCGATCGAGATGGTCGTCACCTCGGACGTTCCGGAAATAACCGAAGTGCTCCAGGTCTGAAGCAAGCGCGATTCGTTCCTCTGCGCACCGCCAAGACGGCGGGGAGGCCGAACGAATCGCCGTTTTGACCGGAATGCCTATAGAGGCACTCTCCACCCATATGCGGACCGAGCCTTACGCGGTCTTTTCATTTGCTTTACAGTGTGCCGTATTGATGCATTCCTTCTTGAGGAGTTCCATGCGCACAACCATACGTGCCGTAGCGTCGCTGCTTGCAGTCACGCTCGCGGTCTCGGCCTGCGGAGGACACGGGTCGTCCTCCCTCGTTCCCATTACTCCGGGCGGACCGTCGACGGGCGGGAACGCCCCGACCATCACCCAGATCGCCGGCGTTCCGCGTCCGGCAGGCGCCTTCGCCATCGCCGATGCCGGCGAACGCGGCGCCACCACGGCGACCCACATCGCAGTGACGCTCGCCTATAACAATCAGGCGCAACTCGACCAGTTGGTGAAGGATCAGAGCGATCCGCTCTCCCCGATGTACCACCAGTATCTGTCGAACGAACAGTTCAACGCGCAGTTCGCACCGACGCCCGCGCAGGAAGCGAAAGTCATCGCGACCCTCCAGGCGCAGGGTTTTACGATCACCCAGCAGTTCGACAACCACACCATCATCGACGCGACCGGACCGACCGCGGCGATCGAGAAGACCTTCAATACGCACATCCATAACGTCTCGCAAGGGCGCTTCGGATCGCGCTTCACCAACACCGAGCCGGGCACGCTGCCGGACTCGCTGACCGGCCTGGTCACCGCCGTCTCGCTGAACGACCTCGAGGTCGCGCACACGCAGCGCACGACGGCCAACACGCCGATCGCCGTGCCGGGGCCCTTGGCCGAACGGCGCGCCGCGATCACGACGTTCGCCGGGAACATCATCACCAACCCGGGTTTCGAGAGCGGCACGTCCGGCTGGTCGCAGTGCGGCAGCGTGAACGCGACCGTCGTGACGACGCATCCGCACGCAGGCTCGCACGACGAGCGCGACGGAACCGGCTCGGCCGAACCGAACGGCGATACCGGGCTCTGCCAATCGGTGACGATTCCGTCGGGCGGATCGCTCGACTTCTGGGTCTACCAGCGCTCCAACGAAGGCGGCACGAGCTACGCCTGGCAAGAAGCCGACCTTCTGGATTCGAGCGGCACGCGCGTCGCGCAGTTCTACAAGACCTCGACCAACAACGCGGCCTGGGTCCACAAGACGTACAGCGTCTCGGCCTACGCCGGCGGCACGTACTACCTCTACATCGGCGTACACGGCGACGGCTATACCGGCGCCTACACCCAGCAGTTCGTCGACGACGTGAACCTCTCGAGCGGAAGCTCGACGCCGACCCCTGCGCCGACGGCCACGCCGTCGCCCACGCCAAAGCCGACCGCGACGCCGGTTCCGACCGCGACGCCGAAGCCGACGGCCACGCCGGTTCCGACGGCGACCCCGGTCCCGACCGCAACGCCGGCACCGACTCCGACGCCGGGCAGCGGCTGCACGGGCAGCGCGGCGGATAACGGTCCGCTGAAGGCTTCGGCCGGTGGCTGGCTCGCGACGGGCGTCGCCAAGGCGTTCGACTTCCCGGTCCAACACGGATGCAACGGCGCGGGTCAGACCGTCGCGGTTGAGATCGACACGCCCATCCTCACCTCGGACGTCTCGGCGTACTTGAGCGCGGCCGGCATCACGCAGACCGGCACGATCACCAACATCGCCGTCGACGGCGGCGGCAACTCGTCGAGCAGCGACTACGGCGAGACGGCGTTGGATGTCGAGACGATCAGCGGCCTCGCGCCCGGCGCGAACATCCGCGTCTACAACTTCCCGGACCTCAGCTCGCAGTCGATCGAAGACGGCTACAACAAGGCCGTATCCGATAACATCGCAAGCGTCGTGAACTCGTCGTTCGGCGGATGCGAATCCGGCGACACCGCGTTCACCAACACGACCAACACGATCGCGCAACAGGCCGCCGCCAAGGGCATCACCTTCGCGGCATCTTCGGGCGATTCGGGCAGCGCCGAGTGCGGCAGCGGAACGCCGGGCGTCAGCTCGCCGTCGTCGGACCCGTACTTCGTCTCGGTCGGCGCGGTGAACTTCACGAGCAATACCACGACCGGTGCACTTCTGACGATCACGGCCGGCGTCGATTCGGGCAACGGCTTCTCGTCGGGCGGCGGAT
>JBEPVY010000224.1:0-3410 GCA_041690835.1 Vulcanimicrobiota bacterium
GACGACATCCACGATCCGACCAAGCTCGAGAACGCGCTCTTCAACGGCCAGTACATCGCGATCCGTCGCGACGCCTACGAGGGCGTCGGTGGCCACGAAGTCGTCAAGAACGAGATCGCGGAAGACTACGAACTGGCGCTCGCGTTCAAACGCGACGGACGCTTCCCGATCGCGCTGGTCGGCGCGCACGGTTTGGTGCGGACGCGCATGTACCAGTCGTCGAGCGAGATATGGGAAGGTTTCAGCAAGAACTTCGCGCTCGGCGTGCGCGGTAAACCGTGGCTCTCGGCGCTCGGGATCGCCTTCATGCTGTGCGTCTCGCCGTTGCCCGAGATCATCGCGATCTGGGGCCTCGTCTCGGGCGACTACCTCTCGCTGGTCGTCTGCCTGGTCTCGATCGCGCAGACGATCGTCATCACGGAACTGGCGATGATGCGGATGCGCTTCCCGCGCTGGTCCTCGCTCTGGGCGCCGGTCGGCGGCTGTTACGCGATCGCCGTCTTCATCAACTCGCTCTTCCGGCATAGCGCCGGCGGCGGCGTCACCTGGCGCGGCCGGACTTACGGTCCGAGCGGCGCGCCGCGCAGATAACTCGAGACCCCGACCCGCACACGAGAAGGAGCCCGATGGAACCCGCGACCGAAAAACGCGTGACGATGGAAGAGATCACGGCGCTTGCGAAGCGCCGCGGCTTTATCTTTCCGTCGAGCGAGATCTACGGCGGAATCGGCGGCTTCTACGACTACGGTCCGCTCGGTGCTATCCTCAAACGCAACGTCAAGGATGCGTGGTGGCGCGAGAACGTCGAGATGCGCGACGACGTGGTCGCCTTCGATTCGTCGATCCTGATGAACCCGCTCGTCTGGAAGGCCTCCGGCCACGTGGATGCGTTCAACGACATGATGGTCGACTGCACGAACTGCAAACACCGCTTCCGCAGCGACCACCTCAAGGACGCGACCAAGTGCCCCGACTGCGGCACCAAGGATTCGCTGACCGCGCCGCGCGCGTTCAACCTGATGCTCAAGACGTACGTCGGCCCGATGGAAGATACCGCGGCGGTCGCGTACCTGCGCCCCGAGACCGCTCAGGGCATGTTCGTCAACTTCAAGAACGTCTACCAGAGCGCGCGCAAGCGCCCGCCCTTCGGGATCGCGCAGATCGGCAAGTCGTTCCGCAACGAGATCACGCCCGGTAATTTCACGTTCCGGATGCGCGAGTTCGAACAGGCCGAGCTCGAGTACTTCGTGCCGGACGACGGCAAGGATCTCGAGGCCTTTCAGGAGTGGGTCGCGCGCCGCAAGCAGTGGTACTCCGACTATGGCGTCAAGGCGGACCGTCTACGCTTCTACGAGTTGACCGAGAAAGAACGCCCGCACTACGCAAAGGCCGGCATCGACGTCGAGTACCTGTTCCCGTGGGGCTGGGGCGAACTCGAGTCGATCGCGCATCGCGGCACCTACGACTTGGACGCGCACATGGCGCTCTCGGGCAAGGATCTGCGGTTCTTCGATGAGGCGAACAAGGCGCACTATACCCCGTTGCTGATCGAGAGCTCGGCCGGCATGGATCGAACCACGCTCACGATGCTGATCGATGCCTACGAGAAGCAGAAGTGGACCGACGAGAGCGGCAAAGAGTCCGAGCGCGTCGTCCTGCACTTCCATCCGAAGATCGCGCCGGTCCAGGTCGCCGTCTTCGCGCTCGCACGCAACAAGCCGGAACTGGTCGAGCGCGCTCGCGCGATCGAACTGGACCTGCGTAGGCGCGGCGTACGCACGCAGTACGACGAGGGCAACATCGGCCAGCTCTATCGTCGCCAAGACGAGATCGGTACGCCGTTCTGCGTCGTCTTCGACTTCGAATCGCTCGAAGACGGCAAAGTCACCGTCCGCGACCGCGACTCCATGAAACAGGAGCGCATCGCCGTCGACGCGCTCTCGGGGTATCTCGCAGAGAGGCTGTAGCGCCTCGGCCAGGCGCTCCAGGGAGAATCTGCTCGCTCGCCAACCTTGGTGAGGATGCTTCGGCGCAGACGGTTCATCGCGCTCCTGGCGGCGGTCGCTTCGGCCGGCGTTCTCGCGGCGTGTGCAAAAGGCGGCGCGCCGAACGCGACGCCCGACCCTGAGGACTCCCGGCGTTTTCTCTCGCTCTCGTCGTTGCTGACCGGCTTCGACGATCTCGACGCGACGGTCGGGGCACTCTACCTCGGCTCGATCCGTAGCGATGCCAAGCAGTCGGCGACCCTTGACGCGATCTATGCCAAGGCCGGATACGCGAAAGGCGCGGGGCCTGCGACCCTTGCGGATCTCGAAAAGGCGGGCATCTTCCAGAAGCTCGGGATGCTCGACCTGACCAATGATATCTTGCAGAACTGGTACTCCGGAATGTATCTGGCGAACGGAGCGCTGACGAGCGCGGTCTGGGCGGATGCACTCGCATGGCGTTCGTGCACCTTCACGAAGCCGCCCAGCTACTGCGGGGGGCCGGCCTACTGGGCCAAGCTCCCGGCGCCGGCGTAACCGTGGCAAGCGAACTCTCCGCCGACGTTCTGATCGTCGGCGCCGGCGTGGCCGGCAATCTTGCCGCCTTCGACCTCGCCAAGGCGGGTTTGCGTGTGCTGGTGCTCGAGTCGGGACCGCCGGTCGATCGTGGCGCCTCGACGGGACTGTTCCGTACGTCCGTCACCAAGTTCGTCGGTTCTCCCTATCCGGAGGTGCCCTACGCACCGACGCCGTCGTTTGCGGATCTGAGCGCGTACTACGTGCAGGCGGGGCCGGAAACGTTTTCGGCCACCTACGAACGCCGCGTCGGCGGCACGACCTGGCACTGGCTCGGGACGGCGTTGCGGCTACTGCCGAGCGATTTCAAGCTCAGATCGACCTACGGCGTCGGGATGGACTGGCCGCTCTCGTACGGGGACATCGCGCCGTGGTACGACGAAGCCGAAAAGGCGATGGGCGTTTCGGGCGACGCCAAGGCGAATCTGGGCGGCGCACCGCGCGACGTTGCCTATCCACTGCCGCCGATCCCGCAATCGTATCTCGACCAGCGCCTCAAGCGCGCGGTCGCGCCCCTCGGCCTCGACGTCGCGCCGACTCCGCAAGCACGCAACTCGGAGCCGTTCGACGACCGGCCGGCATGCTGCGGCAACGCGAGTTGTATTCCGATCTGCCCGATCGGTGCCAAATACGACGGTGCCGTGCACGCGCAGAAGGCCATCGCGGCCGGCGCGCGGATCGAGGATTCGGCGATCGCGTATTCGGTCGAACTCGGATCGGACGGGCGCGTGACCGGCGTTCGCTACAAGAAGCCCGACGGTAGCTCGCATCTGGCGACCGCGAAGATCTTCGTCATCGCGGCGCACGCGATCGAGACGCCGAAACTGCTGCTGATGTCGCGCACCGCGG
>JBEPVY010000225.1:0-3392 GCA_041690835.1 Vulcanimicrobiota bacterium
CCGGCATCACGAAGATCTCGGGATTGCCTTCGTCGGTCGAGACGAACGCGATCCACTTGCCGTCGGGCGAGAGTTTGGGTGACGAGCACGCGCCGAAGCTGACCGTCAGCCGGGTCGCGGTGCCGCCGCTCGCGGGAACGCTCCAGAGGTCGTCCTCACAGACGAAGACGATGCGGTCTCCCGAGATGGTCGGGTACCGGTAATATCCGTTTTCCATAGGCCCGCTCATGGTTGGCGACCCGGGGACGCCCCTCATCCCGGCTTGCGTTGCATAGTTACTTTGTGTTACAAAGTAACTATGCATGTCGCCGTGATTATGGATGGAAACCGCCGCTGGGCCCGGGCCAACGGGCTCCCATTGATCGAGGGCTACCGGCGCGGGGTGATCTCGCTCCGGAACACCGCTGCGGCCGCCCTCGCTAACGGGGTGAGCCGGCTGACCGTCTACGGATTCTCGACCGAGAACTGGCGACGCGAGGCCGGTGAGGTGGATCTGATCATGCAGGTCTGTATCGGGGCCGCCCGCAGTGAGCTCCGCGCGCTTGCGGCCCGCGGGATCCGGGTCGAGACGATCGGAGACCTGGATGCGTTCGCGCTACCGGTGCGCGCCGCGCTCCGCGACCTGGTCCGGGCGACCGCGAAGAATCGTGGGATGACGCTCGCACTCGCGCTCAACTACAGCGGCCGCGCCGAGATCCTGCGCGCGGCCCGAGCGATCGCGACCGATGTCGCGCGCGGCCGCTTGAGCGTCGCGGACGTCGACGAGACGGCCCTCCGCGATCGGATGTACGCACCTTACGCGCCCGATCCGGATCTGCTGATCCGGACCGGTGGGGATCTGCGCGTCTCGAACTTTCTGCTCTACCAGATCGCCTACACGGAGCTACTCGCGCTGCCGACGCTCTGGCCCGACTTCGATCAGGCGATCTTCGCCGATGCGGTGCGTGGGTTTGGCGATCGTCAGCGCCGGTTCGGCGGCTGAAGCAAGTCGCCGAGCGTGACGTAAAGGAGGCCGGCGTTGCGGATCTGCACGAGCGGTGATGCGAGCGTCGGCGTGCGCGCGGCGCGTTGGTACGGGACGATCGCCTCGTCCGCGTTCACGAACGACATCGCGTTGAAGCCGGCCGTGGTGCGGAAGAGCAGCTCGGCGTAGAGCGCGTTCGCCCAGCCGAACTCGGCGCGCGTGTACCGCCAGTAGCCACCGTCGTAGAAGCTCTCGTGGATCAATCCGTCTTTCCCGTCGGTCTCGGCGAGCGTCGTGATCGATTGCGCGACCTCGTCACTGCCGGTCGCGGTGAGCGCACGTCCGATGATCCCGAGAGGCCAGACGAAGTTGGCCGGCGTGTGCGGGCTACCGAGTCCGGATGCGTAGGTCCCGGCGTAGTAGTACGGATTCGCGGACGAGAGCGCGAAGGCGCGCGTGTTCAGATAGACCGGATCGTACGTCGAGCACCAACCGAGATACGGCAGGGTGGTCAGGTTCGGGATATTCGCATCGTCCATGAAGTTGGCGCGGCCGTAGCCGTCGACTTCGTAGGCGTACATCCAGACCTTCCGCTGCTCGTTCCAGACCACGCCGTAGCGCGCGATCCCGATCTGCACCGCGTTGGCGATCGAGGTCGCTTCGTCGGCGACGCTCGCATCGCCGTACCCGTAGCGGGCCATCTCGGCGATCGCGCGCAGGGCGACGACGGCGGCGGCGTTCTGCGGGATGTTGAATCGATACTTGACCGGGTCGTCCGACGGCCGGAAGGCGCTCCAGATCAGCCCGGTGCCGGCCGCATAGGCCTCGTTCGTACGGACGCGATACGGATAGCGGTACGGGCTGCAGGTCGCGTGGATCTGTTCGCAGCGAAAGGTATCGACGACGATCTTGAGAGCGCGCCGAAGGGCCGGCGTGAAGATCGTGCGGTCGCCCGTGCTGCGCCAGTAGATGCGCGCCAAGATGGAGGGGGCGGCGAGCGAATCGATCTCCCACTTGCGTTCCCACACGTGGTAGTTCGCCATGAACGCATTGGCGTATGGATCGGTCGCGATGTTGCGTGCGTTCCGCTCGATCACGCCGGCGAATTTGGTGCGCAGCACCGGGAACGTCTGCTCGAAGCGCAGGTACGGGATCGTCTGGGCGGACGAATCGCGCAGCCACATGGCCGGGATGTCGCCCGTCTGCACGTATGTGGTGCCGTCGGATTCGTCGAAGAAGTCGGTGAAGAGCGTGTGGAAAAGGGTCGCGCTCCGGGTCGGCCGCGCGCGTTCGCCGGTCATCGGCACCATCAGGGTCTGCGCGGCCAGCACCGCTGCGAAGATCGCGTGGATCAATGCGCGGCCTGCGGCGAGTCTTCGGGAAGACCGATCGCCAGCGCCAGCGCGCTGCGGCCGAGCGGCCCGAGATCGACGGCGTCCCGATTCGCAAGCACGATCACGTTCGCGTGCTCCTCGAGCAGGGTCGCACCATACGCCGAGAAGCCGGCGACGTAGCCCGACGCGAAACGCATCGGTTGCCCGAACGCCGTGCCGTCGTAGAATCCGTCGGCATACTCCGGAAGATAGCGCGGAGTCTTCACGTGCGTCCCGTTGTCGAGGGCTGCATACCACGCGAGCATATCGGGTGCGTCCGATTCGAGATCGGCGCTTCCGAAGCCGAGCGTCGCGGAACCCGCTGCGATGCTACCGGTGGCGCGATCGGGGTCCGGGACGAAGGCGTTGGCGATCGCGGTGCGGGTGAGCCCGAGTGGCCGGAGGATGCGCCGTTGGAGCGCCGCCGCGTACGGCCCGCCGGTAGCGCGCTGGTAGGCGAAGGCGGCGAGCAGATAGTTGCCGTTGGAGTACGACGAATCCGAACCTGGCGCAAACGCGGGCACCATGCCGGCGAGCCGAGCGACGAACGATTGCGGCGAGACCGGTTCGCGCGACGAACGGTCGAAGTCTTCGCCCGTGGAGTAGTCCGGGATACCGGCCGTGCCGCGCAACAGTTCGTCGATGGTGATCTCCTGGGCGTTGGGATACTCGGGGAGGTAACGCGCGAGGGCATCCTCCGGTTGTAGGCGATCGCGCACGAGCGCGGCTGTGAACGATTTGGTGAGCGAGCCGATCGAGAAGATCGTGCGCGCGTCGACGCGGTGGCGGTGCGCGCGGTCCGCGTACCCGTACCCGCGAACGAAGACGGTCACACCATTGCGGCCGACGCCGACCACCAAGCCGCCGACGTGCTGCTCGCGCATGACGAACCGGACGGTTGCATCGAGTCGCGCGAGAGCGGCGGGCGGCGGAAGCATGCCACCCCCTTCGGCGCCGCATAGCAGAAGGTCCGGCTTTGCGGCGGCGGCAATCCTATCGGCGTGTCCGCCTATGAGAGTGTAGCCGCGCTACTGCGCGATTTCGACGCCAAGCGT
>JBEPVY010000226.1:0-3379 GCA_041690835.1 Vulcanimicrobiota bacterium
CGTCCATCACGGCTTGGACGTCGTCGAACATCACGTCGCCGAAGTTCTTGACGAGCGCCTCCTGGAAGCCGTAGCCCGAGCCGGTGCTGCCGCGCGGGTTCGAATAGACGACGTTGTAGCCGAGGCCCGAGAGATACTGGAACTCTTGGAAGAACGAATCCCCGAAATGCGTCGCCGGACCACCGTGGATGTCCAGGATGGTCGGATGCTTGGCGCCCTTCGCGCCGCCGACCGCCGGCATGAACCAGGCCGGGATCGCGACGCCGGCCGCATCCGTCACGCTCATCGCTTGCGGGTGCGAGAGGGTGAGCGTGGCAAGCAGTTTCGCGTTGACGTCGGTGATGCGACGCGGCGTTCCGCCCGCGGTCGAGGTGACGTAGACGTCCGCCGGATGGGTCGCATCGCTGAACAGATAGGCGACGCGCTTGCCGTCGTGCGACATCGAGCACGACCAGGCTTCGCCGCGCTCCGGCGTGAGGTCGGCCATCGCACCGGTGGTCGCATCGACCGTGCGTAGGTTCGCGTAGGCCGGGCCGTCGGCGTTGATCACGAACGACGCGTCGCCGGGGAGGAAGAGCGGGCCGCACTGGCCGCCGCCCTCTTTCATGTCCGCCAGGACGCTATCGCCGAAGAGCGTCGTGTCCTTGGTCACGAGCACGCGTGCATCGGAGCCGTCGGCGTTGGCGTTCGCGAGCGCCGGAAACTCCGACGGATCGTAGACGCCGCCCGAGAAGAACCAGAGCCGATCGCCGGCGTTGGCATACGTCTCGCCGGTGTTGGCGACCGCGCCGGTCGCGAGCTTGCGGATCGCGCCGCCCTTGGCGGGGATCGTGTAGATGTCGTCGGGCCCGAGACTCGGGCTCTCGTAACGGAGCGAGTCGAAAGCGATCGTCCGATCGTCGGGCGACCAGCCGCCGAAGTTCTCGCCCCAGGTCCCGTACGTGAGCTGGTGCGCGTCGCTTCCGTCGGCATTCGCGATCCAGAGGTGCGGATGACGGTCGTAGACGTAGCCCGCGCCGTTGAACGCGAAGTGCATGGTCGTGATCTGACGGATGTCGGTCTTCTGCTGCGCCTTCTTCGGCTTGTACCCGGCATTCCCGAAATCGACGAAGGTCGCGTGCGCGTCGTCGGTCGCGACGACCGTATAGGCCAGATGCTTGCCGTCGTGCGAGAAGACCGGTCCGCCGGCGCCGTCTTTGGCATGCGTCAGTTGCGAGATCTTGCCGCTGCTCACGCGGTAGATGAAGATCTGCGGCTTCTTATCCTTGCCCGGCCGGACGAACGCAAAGCCGCTCGAATCCGGCGCCCAGCTCGCACCGCCGTCGTGCGGCCCCTTGCCGGCGACGCGGGTCGTGCCGCTCGCGACGTTGACGAGCAAGATGCTCGATTCGTAGCGGTCTTTCTGCGGGTCCAGGCGCTGGGTGCCGACCGCGACCCACTTGCCATCGGGCGAGATCTGGGCGCCGTCGAGCAGCGTGAACTTGAAGAGGTCTTCCGCTTGGACCGGGCGCGCCGACGCCGGTCGTGCCGCGAAGACGAGCGAGAGAAGAACGGCGAAGGCTAAGGCGAGACGCGTGATCTTCATCTTGCGGCGCTTCGCCGCACGCCAAGCTAGGCCTTGATGCAGAGGTTGACGCCGAATCGCTCGTCGGCATCGGTCCAGGTCTTCGTCAAGCGGAAGCCCGCGGCTTCGACCGCTCGCGCCATCGATTCGCGGTCGAACTTGTAGGACGACTCGGTGTGGATCCGTTCGCCCTCCGCGAACGAGACCTCCAGATCGAGCGCTTCGATGCGGACGCGCTGTTCGCGGGTCGACTCGAGGAACGAGTCGACCGCGCCGCGGACCGGATCGTAGGCGGCGACGTGCTCGAACGCGCGCAGGTCGAAACTCGCGCCGAGTTCGCGATTCATCCGCGCCAGCAGGTTCTTGTTGAAGGCCGCGGTCACGCCGGTCGGATCGTCGTAGGCCGCTTCGAGGATGGCCGGATCTTTCTTCAGGTCCGCGCCGATCAGCAGGCCGTCGCCGGGCAGCAGGCTCCGGTTCATCTTCTTCAGCAATGCATCGGCCGAGGCCGGATCGTAGTTGCCGATGTTCGAGCCCATGAACATCGCGAGCACGCGACGTTCGCGCGTGAGCTCGGGCGAACCGAGCACGTCGAAATAGTCGGCGACATATCCGCGGATGCGCAATTGCGGATAGGCATCCGCGAGCGAGCGGGCGCTGCTTTCGAGCGCGTCGGCCGAGATGTCGATCGGACTGTAGCGCAGCGAGCCTT
The DNA here is from genome assembly GCA_041690835.1 of Vulcanimicrobiota bacterium. Taxonomy (GTDB): domain Bacteria; phylum Vulcanimicrobiota; class Vulcanimicrobiia; order Vulcanimicrobiales; family Vulcanimicrobiaceae; genus JALYSX01. The sequence goes on from JBEPVY010000226.1 coordinate 2,277, forward strand.
GGGCGCGCAGGGCCTCGTCGATCAGGATCCGGGTCTTGATCGCGCTGCCGCTGCCGAGCTCCAGGAACTCGACCGGTTCTTCGAGCGCGCGCACGATCTCCCAACCGGATTCGTGCAAGATCTCGGTCTCGGCGCGGGTCAGATAGTATTCGGGTAGGTGGGTGATCGCATCGAAGAGCGCCGAGCCCAGGTCGTCGTAGAAGTACTTCGACGGAAGCCGCTTGCCCGCCGGGGCGAGCCCCGCAGCGACGTCTTCGGCGAACGTGGCCGTCCGCACCAGGCGCGGGACGGTCACGATCTCGAGACGGTCCGAAATCGTCGTAAGCGTCGAATGCATTTCAGCCTCTTTTCCCGGTATTGCGACTCCCAACCCAGGTTCGGGTTAGGAGGATGCGCGTTCGGGAAGAAACTCCCTTGAAAGCTGAGGAGAGAAGAGACCGCATGATTCATCAGGACGTGGCAATTCCGGTCGAGGGCGGCTCGATGCCGGGCTATCTGGCTCGCCCCGAGGAGGGCTCCGGGGCCCATTCGGCCGTGATCATCATCCCCGAAATCTTTGGCATCACGCCCGAGATGCGGGCCGTCGCCGATCACGTGGCCGGAGCCGGCGGGGTCGCGCTCGCGATCAACTTCTACCACCGCGTCGACCCGGACTTCTCGCCGGGTTACGGTGAGGCCGGCATGCACGCCGGAGTCGCGGCCGCCAAGACGGTCACGCGCGATTCGCTCCACGCGGACGTCGCCGGGGCGGTGGCCTGGCTCAACGCACAGGAGTTCGTCCGGACGGGTTACGTCGCGACCTGGGGCTTCTGCATCGGCGGGTCGGTCGCGTTCGTCACCGCCGACCTGCCCGGTCTACGCGGCGCGGTCTGCTTTTACGGCGGCCAGATCACGCGCCCGTTCATGAACGGCGAACCCGAGGGGCTCGCCGACGTCGACAAGGTCGCGTGTCCGTTGCTGTTGGTCTACGGCGGCGAAGATACCGGCATCCCGGCCGAGGCGATCACCCGCACTGCGGCGGCACTCGAAGGCGCGGGCAAGACGTTCCAGATCCAGACCTATCCGAAGGTCGGGCACGCGTTCTTCCGCCACGGAACGCACAC
>JBEPVY010000227.1:0-3378 GCA_041690835.1 Vulcanimicrobiota bacterium
AATGCCGCCGCGACGGTCGTCTCCGCAAAGCCCGGCTCCGCGCAAGCCGTCTCGGTCGATGCGAGCGGTCGCACGATCGCGCCCGGGATGAACGGGACGATCGCGACCTTCGCGGCCGACGGAAGTGCGGCCGGTGCGATTTCCGGAAGCGCGACCACCACCACCTTTCCGCGCGCGGCCGTCGCGGCCGCCGACGGAACGATCTACGTCGCGAACAGCAATGCGTCGATCCTCGTCTTCGATGCGAACGCGAGCGGCAACGTCGCGCCGCGCGCCATCATCCGCGGCGCGGCGACCGGGCTCAAGGGCCCAAGCGCGCTTGCGATCGATCCGGCCGGCGAGCTGGTCGTCACCGACGAGTCCGGTCTCGCGGTCTCGGTCTTCGCGCCCGGAGCTTCCGGGAACGTCGCACCGCTGCGCCGGATCGCGGGTCTGCACACCGCCCTGGCCGTACCGCAGGGCGTCGCGGTCGCGCCCGATGGTTCGATCTACGTCGCCAACGCGAGCGGCAAGAGCGTGCTCGTCTTCGCTCCGCATGCGGACGGAGACGTCGCGCCGCGCCGCATCATCGCCGGGGATCGCACCGGCTTCATCTGCCCCGCAGGAGTAGCCCTACAATGAGTGCAGCCGCAGCGGCCCTGGCCGCGATCATCTCGATGCGATCGGCGATCGCCGCGCAACACACCTACGAATGCGCCGTGCACGACGCCGGCGGATCGGACGACGTCAACTACCTCGGTGGCGGTCGCTATCGCATCGACTTCCGGAACGGAAAGAGCCGTACGTACGGCCCCAAAGATATGGCGGCGCTCGACGCGCCGACCTTCGCGATGATCGACTACTGCTCGATGGGCGGCGTCGCCGATTCGCCGCTCAAGCTCGCGACCATCACGGATTCCGGCAAGCTCCTCAAGTTCGGCCTTTCACTGCACGTCTACAGGGTCGTCTCCGGCAGCGACGTCACGCGCTCCATCACGACCGTTCGCATGGATGCAAAACATCGCCCTATCGAGGTGATGGTGCGCGACCAGAACGGCTCCCACACCCTCGAATACGGGATGTACAACGGAGTACTGATGCATCCATGAACGCTCTTGTCCCTCGAGCTATGAGACCGCGCTTTCGGCGATCGTCAGGGTTCGTGCGTCCGCGTCGAGGGTTGCGCGGATGCCGATCGGGAGGACCCACTGATCGGTGATGTGGCCGATCTTCGCGCCGGTGATCGACGGCCGCTTCGCGCGGCCGATCGTATTTGCGTAGATCTCGTCGAGCGAAAGCGCGGGCCCGGACGCGTCACAATGACTGCACGCGCCGAACACCACGCCGGCGGCCGCCCGGAAGTCGCCCGCCAACGCCAGTTGCGTGAGCATCCGGTCGACCCGGTACGGTTCCTCGTGCGTCTCTTCCAAGAAGAGCAGTGCGCCGTCGGCCGGGATCGCATACGGCGTACCGGCGAGCCGGCCACCAGCGAGAGATTTCCACCGGCCAGCGGCCCGGTCGCCCGTCCGCCGTGCAGACGCGTGATGCCGGCGCTATGGAGGGTGCCGATCGGTTCGCGCGACATCAGCGCGCGCTGCAGCGCGGCGTCGGTGGTCGTATCGAAGGTCGAGAGCGCCGCGACCGGGCCGTGAAACGTCACCAGCTTGCTGCGAGCGGTGACGGCGTTCAGGACGGCCGTCATATCCGAGAACCCGAGCACGATCTTGGGGTCGGCCCGGAGGGCGGCGTAGTCCAAGTCGTCGAGGATGCGCATCGTCCCGTAGCCGCCTCGGAGGGCGAAGATCGCCCGGATCTTGGGGTCGCGGGCCATCGCGTTGAAATCGGCCGCTCGCTCGGCGTCGGTTCCGGCCAGGTAGCCGTTCTGCGAGCGGGCGTGGGGGGCAAGTCGGGTCTTGAGGCCGAGGGACTCGACCTGGCGGATGCCGCGCGCGATCTCGTCCTCGGAGAGCGGCGAGGCCGGGGCGACCAGACCGACCAGATCGCCCGGACGGAGCATGGGCGGCTTGCGCAGTCCCGAGGGAAACGCGTCGGCCAGGGCCGGCGCGGCAACCGAAGCGGCTGCCAGGGCGGTTGCGGCGGTCAGAAAGGTAGATCGAGAGGCCATAGTACCCCCGCTTCGCGAGAGGGGACGTGCCGGGCCCGCCGTATCTTCGAGAAGTTTTGAACAAACGACGTGTCGTCGTCACGGGCCTTGGCGCCGTGACCCCCATCGGGAACACCCGGGATGAGTTCTGGCGCAGGGCCGTCGCCGGTGAATCGGGCATCGCTCCGATCACCGCCTTCGATGCCGGCCCCTTCACCACGCAGATCGCGGGCGAGGTCAAAGACTTCAATCCCGAGGATCTGATCGGGCGTAAGGAAGCGCGCCGGATGGACCGCTTCACCCAGTTCGCGATGGTCGCGGCCAAGGAAGCGATCGCGGATGCGAACCTGCCCGACGATGCGGACTTCAAAGAGCGCGTCGGGGCGGTGATGGGTACCGGCATCGGCGGCATCATCACGTTTTGGCAGCAGTCGCTCAAGGCCGAACAGGTCGGCAACTGGTCCAAGACCTCGCCGTTCTTCATCCCGATGCTGATGAGCAACGCGGCGCCCGCCAACATCTCGATGGCCTACGGCTATCGCGGTCCGCTCTTCTCCACCGGCAGTGCGTGTGCGTCGGCCAACGACGCGATCGTGGTCGCGTACAATTATATCGCGTACGGCGATGCGGATGCGATGATCACGGGCGGATCCGAAGCGGCCATCTCGCCGCTCGCGGTCGGCGGCTTCTGTTCGATGAAGGCGATGTCGACGCGCAACGACGATCCGACGCGCGCGAGCCGGCCGTTCGACAAAGAGCGCGACGGCTTCGTGCTCGGCGAAGGCTGCGGCGTACTGGTGCTCGAGGAGTACGAAGGCGCAAAGGCCCGCGGCGCAAGGATCTACGCCGAAGTGCTCGGTTACGGGCAGTCCGGCGACGCCTACGATCTGGTCGCGCCCGACCCGGAAGGCAACGGCGTGAACCTCGCGCTCCGCCGCTCGCTCGTGCACGCCAACATCAAACCCGAAGACGTCGACCACATCAACGCGCACGGTACCTCGACGCCGCTCGGAGACACGGCCGAATCGCAGGCGATCGAGAAGACCTTCGGCGAGCACGCGAGCAAGATCGGCGTCTCGTCGACCAAGTCGATGCACGGACACGCGCTCGGCGCGGCCGGCGGGATCGAAGGCGTCGCGACGGTGCTCGCGGTCCATCACGACATCATGCCACCGACCATCAACTACGAGTTCCCGGATCCGGATTGCCGGTTGGACTACGTGCCGAACGTCGCGCGGAAGGCGACCGTCAACGTCGCGCTCTCCAACTCGTTCGGATTCGGCGGTCACAACAGC
>JBEPVY010000228.1:0-3358 GCA_041690835.1 Vulcanimicrobiota bacterium
TCGGGCGCGAGATTGTTGAGGACGAACCAGGCGACCTCGCGCGGGTTCTGCACGTTCACATCCGCATCGACGATCACGAGCGCGCGCGTCAACATCATCATGTGACCGAGGCCCCAGAGCGCGTTCATCACCTTTTTCGCGTGACCCGGATAGGACTTCTTGATCGATACGATCGCGAGGTTGTGGAAGCCGCCTTCGACCGGAAGATTCATGTCGACGACTTCGGGGAGCACCATCTGTAACAGCGGGAGGAAGAGCCGCTCGGTGGCCTTGCCGATCCAAGCATCCTCCATCGGCGGTTTTCCGACGACGGTGGCCGGATAGATCGCGTCCTTGCGATGCGTGATGCACGTGACATGGAACGTGGGATAGCTGTCGGCCAGACTGTACACGCCAGTATGATCGCCGAACGGACCCTCGGTGCGCATGTCGGTGTTATCGACGTACCCTTCGAGCACGAACTCCGCATCGGCCGGGACCTTGAGGTCGACGGTCTTGCACTGCACGAGCTTCACGGGTTTGCCGCGGAGCAATCCGGCGAACGCATATTCGTCGAGGACCGGCGGCAACGGCGCGGTGGCCGCATAGGTGATGGCCGGATCGGCACCGATCGCGACCGCGACCGGAATCCGATCGCCCCACGCATCCGCGTGCGCGCGTCCGTGCTTGTGGCGTTGCCAGTGCATGCCGGTCTCGGTCGCGTTGTAGATCTGCATGCGATACATGCCGACGTTGAAGCGGCCGTTCTTGGGATCGCGCGTGACCACCAGCGGTAGCGTGACGAACGGCCCGCCGTCGAGCGGCCAGGTGGTCAGCACCGGGATCTTGGTGAGATCCGGCTCGGTCATCACGACGTCTTGGCACGAACCCGACCGGACCGTCTGCGGAATCGCGTTGGCCAGCGGAGCGAACGATTTGAGCGCTCCGAGCTTGTCCATAAAGCCGGCGGTCTCCGGAGGGCTGATATCGATCAGGTCGCGCAGGCGTTCGGCCGCTTCGTCCAGGGTCGCCGCATCCAAGGCAGCCGCCATCCGCTTCTGCGTGCCGAACTGATTGGTCAGCACCGGAAACGCAGAGCCTTTGACGTTGGTGAAGAGCAGGGCCGGGCCGCCGGCCTTCACGACCCGGTCGGTGATCTCCGAGATCTCGAGATAGGGATCGACGGGAGCGGAGATCACGTGCAGATCGCCGCTCTTCTGAAGAGCATCGACGAACGCGCGCAACGAGTCAAACGGCATGGCCCTCAAGGATTGGCGGTTGGCCCTCTTTGTCATCCCGAGCGTAGCGGCGAAGCCGCGTGGTCGAGGGACCGCCTACAGCGATCGCGCCGGTCCCTCGACTGCGCTTCGCTACGCTCGGGATGACAAAGAGGGCTTCCGACTAAATGGGGGTGCATGCAGTTCATATCGATCTCCCGGCGGCGGACGGAGGCGTTTCCGCCCGAGGCGTTCGAGGCGCTGTTGGATGCCGAGGGCCTTCGCGTTCGCGAGCTCTACGCCGACGGCTCGCTCCGCGCGCTCTGGGGGCGGACCGATATGCCGGGTGCGGTGATGGAGTGGGAGGCGCCCGATCAGGCCACCGTTCAGGCGGCTCTGGACTCGTTGCCGATCGCGCAGCGCGGCATGCTCGAGGTCCAAGTCATCCCACTCCGGCCGTACCGGGCGTTCTGCCCGCCCGAATAGCGCGCGCCGCCGGTACGTCGACACCGTCCGCCGTCACGGCATACGCTATACCGACGTCGGATTGCGCTTGAGCGCGTCCTGAACGCCCGGCCATTCGGCCGCGAGAATGCTGAAATAGCTGATTCCGCGCGCTTCGCCGTCGGGTCGGATCCGACAGTCGCGCGGGGTTCCTTCGTAGGTCGCACCCAGCTTCGCGATGGCTTCGCGCGAACGCATGTTGGTGGAGTCGGCTTTGAGCTGGACGCGGATCGCGTCCCACGTGTCGAAGGCGTAGCCGAGCAACAGCAGTTTGCATTCGCGGTTGATGCCGGTGCGCCAGGCGTCGCGCGTGATGAAGGTCCAGCCGATCTCGAGCTTTCGGTCCTTCGGAACGATGTCGAGATAGCGCGTCGAGCCGATCGCCGCACCGCTCGCGCGATCGACGATCGCGAACGAGCGCACCGACTCGTCGCCATGCGCCTTTTCGAACCACTCCCGTGCGTCGGCTTCGTTTGTGAGCGGGTTCGGCTGAAAGGTGAACTCCCACAAGGCGGGATGGGCGCACCGCGCGACGATGTCGGAGAGGTGCCGCTTGGCCAACGGCTCGATGCGCGCGCGCTCGCCCTCGAGGACCAGATCGTTCGGTATGGTCACGTCCCCGTTGTAGCAGATAGGGACAATAGGGACGTCGCCTAGGGCAGCTTCAGCTTCTTTCGCAGCAGAGCATCGCTCACGCTGGCGGGGAGCCGGGAGAGCAGTGATTGTAGTGCGGCATCCTTGCCGACGAGGTAGTGCGCGCGAGGGCTCTTGCAGGTCAGCGCTTCGAGGATGACGCTCGCGACGGCAGAAGCCGGCACGGCCTTGGCTTCCGAATCGTGGGTCGCGTGAATCAGCGCGGCAATCGCGTCTTCGTAGCCGGCGCTCGCTTCCGGTCCCATTGCGGCGACCATCGCATCCCGGCCGTCGCGGCCCTTCTGCCAGATCGGCGTCTTGACGGCGCCGGGCTGGATGAGCGATACCGCGATGCCGCTCGGCGCGAGTTCGACGCGCAGGGAGTCGACCATGGCACGGAGTGCGAACTTGGACGCGCTGTACGGGCCGAGGAACGGAACCGCGAGTCGCCCCGCGACCGACCCGACGAAGGCGACGCGCCCACGGGTTGCGCGCAAGAGCGGCAAGAAGGCCTGCGTGACCGCGATCTGGCCGAACAGATTCACTTCGAACTGCTTGCGCCAGGCGTCGATCGGAAGCCGCTCGGTCGGGCCTGCGACCGAGATACCCGCGTTGTTCACCAGCCCTACCAGATCGTTGCCGGAAGCGGCGATCGTGGCGCGCGCTGCTTCGATGCTGGCAGCGTCCGTGACGTCGATCCGGATCGAGCGGATGTTCGCATGCACCGCGTCGATCTCGCGCGCGTGCTCGTCGTCGCGGATGCCCGCATACGCGAGATATCCGCGCTGCGCGAGCAACGTGGCGGTCGCCGCGCCGATGCCGGTCGACGCTCCGGTTACAAGAAAGGCCCGCATCACTGCGAGCCTTTCGGGGTCTGCGTTGGTCGGCCTAGCGGAGAGCTACTCTTCGCCGCCGTGGCGACGACGCCGCGGGCGACGGGGGAGTTCGCTCAAGTCGCTCGACGGAGCCTCTTCCGGCGCCGCTTCGCGGGGGGCCGGGGCCGAGGTGTTCGGGGTGAACGGACG
>JBEPVY010000229.1:0-3325 GCA_041690835.1 Vulcanimicrobiota bacterium
CCGCTCGTCTCGGCGATCGGCCTGGGCTGCATGGGGATGTCGGAGTTCTACGGCGCCGGAGACGACGCCGAATCGATCGCCGTCATCCATCGCGCGCTCGACGCCGGCGCGGATATGCTCGACACGGCTGACATCTACGGCGTCGGCAAGAACGAACTGCTGCTCGGAAAGGCGATCGTCGGCAAGCGCGACGCGGTCTTCCTCGCGACCAAGTTCGGCATCGTGCGCGAGGCCGGATCGCTCGCCATCAGCGGCCGCCCCGAATACGTGGTCGCGGCCTGCGACGCGTCTTTGCAACGCTTGAACGTCGATCACATCGATCTGTACTATCAACATCGCGTCGACACCGAGACCCCGATCGAGGAGACGGTCGGTGCGATGTCCGATCTGGTCGTCGCCGGCAAGGTCCGATTTCTCGGACTCTCCGAAGCGAGCTCCGAGAGCATCCGGCGCGCGCACGCGGTCCACCCGATCGCCGCGGTGCAGAACGAATGGTCGCTGTGGTCGCGCGATCTCGAAGCGAACGGTCAACTCGCGACCACCCGCGAGCTCGGCATCGCGACGGTCGCTTACAGCCCGCTCGGACGGGGCTTTCTGACCGGCGCGATCCGCGATCCGAAGGACTTCGCACCCGACGATTACCGCGCGCACTCACCGCGCTTCTCGGGCGAGAATTTCGGCAAGAACCTCCGACTCGTCGAACGCGTCGAAGCGATCGCCCGCGTGAAAGGTTGCAGGCCCGGACAACTCGCGCTGGCGTGGCTGCTCGCGCAGGGTCCGGACGTCGTCCCGATCCCCGGGACGAAGCGCCGCGGCCTGCTCGACCAGAACATCGCGGCTGCGGACGTAGAACTCTCGCAGGCCGAGATCGCCGAACTCGACCTGATCTTCCCACCCGACGCCGCCTCGGGCGCGCGTTACGCCGATATGAGCTTCGTAAACCGATGAGTACGACCGCCAAGGCCGCCGCGCCCGATCCGCTCGACTTTCTCGGGCTCGATGCCCAGCTCTCGAACGAAGAGCGCCTGATCCGCGAGACCGTGCGCGCCTTCGTACGCGATCGCGTCCTGCCGAACATCGCCGACTGGTTCGAAGAGGGCATCATGCCGCGCGAGCTCGGTCGCGAACTGGGCAAGCTCGGTCTGCTCGGCATGCATCTCGACGGCTACGGATGTCCCGGTGCGAGCGCGGTCGCCTACGGCATCGCATGTGCCGAACTCGAGGCAGGCGATGCGGGCGTGCGCAGCTTCGCCTCGGTGCAAGGTTCGCTTGCGATGTACGCGATCTATCGTTGGGGCAGTGAGGCCCAGAAGCGCGCGTGGCTCCCCGAGATGGCGCGCGGCGAGAAGATCGGCTGTTTCGGATTGACCGAACCCGATCACGGCAGCAATCCGGCCGACATGCGCACGAACGCGCGACGCGACGGCAGCGATTGGATCCTCAACGGCACGAAGATGTGGATCACGAACGGCGGCATCGCCGATCTCGCGATCGTCTGGGCCCAGGTCGACGGCGAGATCCGCGGCTTCATCGTGCCGACGGATACCAAGGGCTTCGCCGCACACGGGATCGAGAAGAAGCTCTCGCTGCGCGCTTCGGTGACGAGCGAATTGGTATTGCAGGACGTACGCCTTCCGGCGGACGCGATCTTGCCCGAAGCGACCGGTCTGCGCGGTCCGCTCGCGTGCTTGAACGAGGCACGCTTCGGCATCATCTGGGGCGCGACCGGCTCTGCCCGCGCGTGTTACGAATCGGCCTTGCAGTACTCCAAGACGCGGGTCCAGTTCGACAAGCCGATCGGCGCCTTTCAGATCACCCAGCAGAAACTGGTGAACATGCTGCTCGAACTGAACAAGGCCTCATTGCTCGCACTCCACCTCGGACGGATGAAAGATGCGGGCACGCTGCATTCGAGTCAGGTCAGTTTCGGCAAGCTCAACAACGTCCGCGAAGCGCTCGCGATCGCGCGCGAAGCGCGCTCGATCCTGGGCGCCAACGGCGTGACGCTCGAGTACCCGGTCATCCGCCATATGAACAATCTCGAGTCGGTGCTGACCTACGAAGGCACGAGCGAGATCCATACCTTGATCCTCGGTCAGCAGATCACGGGCTTGGCAGCATTCTCCTAGCGCCTTCTCGTAGGCGCGGCCTTCCGTAGAGTCTGTTCGTCACCCGCTATTCCGGGTACTCAGTGATGGATGACGACGCGGTATCCGGTACCGTCCTTCTCGATCCTGGCGGCGTACTCGCCGTCCGCGGAGATATCGGTGAGTACCGCGAACGCGTCGCCAATCGTCCGCCCCGTGCAGTTCCTCCTGTCGAGGATTTCAGCGCGCACCCGTACCTCGGGACCGGCGGGCAAGGAAAACGACCAAAACGTACCGGGTTCGATGAAACGGTGCGACCTGTTATTGAGGGTGACTGCCGCACAGTGTCCGCTCGCGTTGTGAACTCTGATCACGGCATTGGCGACGGCCGGAATGCCGACGGTCGCGACCATGCAGATCGAGGCGGTGAGGGAGAGGGCGAGCTTCGCTACAATTCTCATGTGCGTGCCGATGCTCAGATTCTCGGCGCTATCCCTTCAAGCGATAGAGCACGTGACGCCGCAGGCGGTGTCCCTCCGGCAGGACCGGGATATCGAAGTCGTCGGCCGGGTCGCGGGTCATGCCGAGCTTCTCCATCACCCGCATCGACTTGAGGTTGGAGGTCGCGGTCATGGCGACGATCTCGCCAAGAGCGAGGGTCTCGAAGCCGAAGGCCAGGGCGGCCCGGGCGGCTTCGGGGGCGAGGCCCCGTCCCCAGTGCGCGTGGGCGACCCGCCAGCCGATCTCGACGCAAGGAGTGAAGTGCGCTTCGAACGGGGGGCGCTGGAGGCCGGTGAAGCCGACGAACTCCCCGGTCTCGCGCAGCTCCATCGCCCAGAGGCCCCAGCCGTTCTCCTCGATACGGGTCTTCACGCGGAGCGCACCGGCATCGCTCTCGGCCCGGGTCAGGGTCGAGGGGTAGTGCTCCATCACCCGCGGGTCGGCGTTCATGGCGGCGTAGGGAACGAAATCGGCCTCCGTCCAGGGGCGGAGGGTGAGCCGCTCGGTGGCGAGAGTGATCGGGGTGGGCATGGAGGGCGAGGTTGGCCGGGGCGAGCGGTGGTCCCTCGACTACGGTCGCTTCGCTCCCTACGCTCGGGATGACACGGAAGGAAGGCTCGCTTCGCTCGCTTGGGGGGGGGGGGGGGGGGGGCCCGCACCGGGCGGGGGGGGGGGGGGGGGGGGGGGTTTACGGGCGGGGGGACGGGGGGCGGGTGGGGGGTTAGGGCGTTTGCAGG
>JBEPVY010000230.1:0-3317 GCA_041690835.1 Vulcanimicrobiota bacterium
GTCATCGACGGCAAGTACAAGTTCTGGTCCTACGAGCACATGTTCACCAACGGCCGGCCGAACAAGCAAGTCGCCGCGTTCATCGCCTACGTCCAGAACGATAAGGTCGCGCTCGCGAAGCTCGGCTTCATCCCCGTCTCCGCGATGAAAGTGAAGTAACCGGTGCTGGCAGCGCTCGCGCTTGCGGCGTCGTTTGCGGCTAGCCCGCAGCAGGCGGCTATGCAGAGTACCGGAGCATCCGGGGTCTTCAGGACGAATGTCGTGGGGAACCTCGCAACCGTCTACGTCTCGGGCGGCAGGCTTGATGGCACACGTGTCGAGACGGCGATTTTGGTCGGGCGCTTTTCATTCGGGTGGCAATCGCTTGAGGTTCTCGATAACGGATGCCTCTTGCCGGAGCGCGGGCTGTCTGCCCGCACAGTCGCCCTGTTGATGCGCGGAATCCCGTCGATTCTCGGTGCTTGTGCCTACGACGATGGCCCCACCGCCGATGAAGGATCGGCTGCGGACGTTGCGGCGATTCGCTATCGCATGCGGGGGCCACTGGTGCCTTACGTGATCGTGTCGGGACCGTTTGCGGTCGGCGGATGGTACGGCGCAGGCGGCGGCGAGACGTTCTTCAAGCGCAGTGGCTCCGGCTGGCGACGCATTGGCGGCAGCGGAGGCGCGACGAGTTCGGAAGAGCTCCGGCGCATGGGCGTCCCGAACACCGCGATCTGCGCGTTCCGAACGTACGACGCTAAATGCCCGAACAAGCACATCAGTTATAATTCCTCACCAACGGCCAGACCTTAGCGACGTCGACCTTGAGCCCGCGGCACACGTAGATCGGCAGATCGTCTTCGTACGGCATGATCCACTCGTTGGTGAATGTCGCCGCGAGCGCAACGCTCGTGCAGACCCTCTTGAGCGTGGGCTCGTCGCCGTTGACGTCGACCAGGACGCCGCCCTTTCGGAAGTGCGGTCCCCAGATCCAGTACTGGTTGTGTCCCGAACTCGCGAACGGTAAACCGAGCGCCGGACCGAAGAAGTTGATCGCACTCGCTTCGCCGTAGTTGCTCGCGTTGATGCCGGCGCTCGCGCGCTCGGAGGGGGAGAGGCCGTCGTAGACGTGCGCGACACTCGCGGTCAGCTCGGGCCAGCCGTGCATGTCGGCGAAGTCCGAGAGCAGGCGCGCGGCTTTGTGGTGCTCGCTCGGACCGATCGGCAGCTTGCCGGTGAACGCGGTCTGATACGAGACCAACTGCGTCTCGGAGAGCACCGGCATCGCGAGCGGGACCATCGCGATGCCGGCGGCGAGAGCGACGACGGCGGTCACCGGGCGCAGGAACGTCAGGCGACGCGTCCACAGCTCGATGCCGACCGCGCCGAGCGCGAAGAGCGGCGGATAGGCATCGGCCGGATAGTAGTCCTTGGCGTGGAGGACGATCATCATCACCATCATCGCGAGGAACGACCATCCGAGCCAGCGCGTCGCCGGGCGCACGAATGCCCAGACCAGGCCGGCGAGCCAGACGAGCGAGAGCAGCGGGTTCTGGATGACGATGTCGGCGAGGATGTAAGCGACCGGTGAGAGCACGATGTTCTTCCCGTGCGCGCCGTTCTGAAGCAGTTCGATCATCGGGAAGCCATGCGTGGCCTGCCACGCGACGTTCGGAGCGACCACGAGCAGCGCGACGCCGATGCCGACCGGGAACCACGGCGTGAACATGATCCGCCGCGACGGAGAGAGCGCGAGTCCGACGAGCAACGCGACGGCGTAGAACAGGACGCTGTATTTTGCTTCGCCGGCGATGCCGAGCGCGAGACCGACCCCGATCCACCAGCGCGGGTCGGCGCCTTGGATCAGGCGCGCGATGTAGAGCGCTGCGAGCGGCCAGAGCATCAGGCCGACCATATCGGTGCCGACCTTCATGCCGAAGCTGAGGAAGACGGGTGCGAGCGCGACGCAGATGCCGGCGAGCGTCTGCGCGAACGCGCCGCCGCCGAACTCGCGGACCAACCGCGTGGTGACGAAAACGCCACCGGCTGCGAAGAGCGCGGGCACGAGCCGGAGCATGAAGAGCGAGATTCCGAACGCCTGCGACGCGGCCGCCAACAGCGGCGTGAGGGGCGGCTGGTCGACGTACCCGAAGTCCGGGTGACGGCCGCAGATGATGAAGTAGAGTTCGTCGCGGAAGAAGCCGTAGTGAGCGTTGCCGATCAGGTGGACCAGCAGGGTCACCGCGGCCAGGATGGCCGGGAGCAGATACTCGTCGGCAAGGCGGCGGGAAGGCGTCTCGTTCGTCATGTTCCAGAGTCTATGCGAGGAGGCGCCCGGCGGCCGCGAGTTTGTGACGAGCGGCGGCAACCCGGGACGAGCGGGCGGACGGCCTACGCGAGGTCCGGGCGCTTGCCCGCATAGCGGCGGCTCCAGGTCAGGGTCGATCCGTCGCGCAGCACGATCCGGCGATCGCCGTGGAACCACGGCTGGATCTCGCGGATCGCGTCGAGGCTCACGATGTGCGAGCGATGGACCCGGGCGAAGTGCTCGGGATCGAGCTTGCCTTCGAGCGACTCGAGCGTCGCCCGCAGGGGGAACGTGCCGCGCGCGGTGACGATCTGCACGTTGTTCCCGTCCGCTTCGAGTCGGACGATCTCGGCGACGTCGACGAAGACCGAGCGGTCCTCGGCCGGCACGAGCAGCCGTTTGGGGTAGCGTCGCTCCGGGCGCAGCGCGTCGAGCATCTCGATCAGACGCGTACGATCCGCAGGTGCCTCGGGGCGAACGGCGCGATGGGCGCGCGCGATCGCTTCGTCGAGGCGCTCGCGTTCGAGGGGTTTGAGCAGATAGTCGAGCGCGCTGACTTCGAACGCGCGGATGGCGTGCTGATCGAAGGCGGTCACGAAGATCACGCGCGGCACCGACTCGTCGCCCGCGAGCGCCTCGACAACATCGAAGCCGTCGACCTCGGGCATCGAGATATCGAGAAAGAGTACGTCCGGTCGCAACTCGCGCGCGAGTGCGATCGCCTCGTCGCCGCCGCTCGCTTCACCGACCACGGTCACATCGCCGCGATCCGCGAGAAAACGCGCGAGCTTCCGCCGGGCCGGAGCTTCGTCGTCGGCGATCAATGCGCGTAGGGTCACGACGCGCGCTCTCCCACGGGTCGGTACGGGAAGCTGAGGCGGGCTACCGTCCCACCCCCGGCGCCCGGCGCGATCTCGAACGCATAGTCGTTATCGTAGAGCTGGGCCAAGCGCGAGCGCACGTTCTCGAGGCCGCGCCCGTCGGTGCGCACATCGGCGGCGATGCCGACGCCGTCATCGTCGACGCG
>JBEPVY010000231.1:0-3316 GCA_041690835.1 Vulcanimicrobiota bacterium
TGATCTCCGAGTGCCTGGAATCGGGCGAGAGCTTCGGGGTGGCGCTGATCGCCGAAGGCGCCGAGTCGGGCGACCCGGGCGTCATGCCGCACGAGATCGGGGCGGTCGCCGAGATCGTCGAGGTCACGAACCTGCCGTTCGGGCGGTACTACGTCTCGACCATCGGCCGCGAGCGCTTTCGGATCCGTGAAGTGATCGCGCGCGAGCCCTATCTGACCGCCGAGGTCGAGATGATCGAGGAAGACTTCGTCGAGGACGTCGAGTGCGCGGGCCTGGCGACGACACTGCGCGCGCTCTTCGCCGAGTACCTCGAGTTGCTGGTCCACTTCTCCGGCCGCGATGTATTGCCGGACGGATCGAACGACGCGCAAGAGTTCTCGTACCTGGTCGGCGACGCGCTCCAGGTCGGCGAGCGCATCAAGCAGCGCCTGCTGGAAGAAGACGATACCAAAGAGCGGCTTGCGATGGAGCGATCGTTCCTCGAACGGGCGCTCCCGCAGATGCGCAAACTGGTCGAACAGCGCGAGCGCCACCAAGCCGCGCGCGAAGAGCGCGGCGAGGACCTCTCGTACCGCATCGATCAGGAGAAATATTTCGGGAAGTTCTTCAGCTCGAACTAGAGCTGTTGCGACTGCGCGGCTTTGACCACATTGCGCAGGAGCGCGATATTGGTGACCGGGCCGACACCACCCGGCACCGGCGTGATCGCCCCCGCGACCGCGAGCGCGCTTTCATAGTCGACATCGCCTTTGAGCTCGCCGTTCACGACGGTCGTGCCGACGTCGATCACGGTTGCGCCGGGTTTGATGTCGGCGCCGTGGATCAAACCGGGAACGCCGGTCGCGACGATCACGACGTCGGCCATCTTCACGTGCGGTTGCAAGCCGGGCGACTCTTTGTGGAGGACCGTGACGGTCGCGTCCTGTGCGAGCAAGAGCATCGCGACCGGCGCGCCGACCACGATCGAGCGCCCGATGATCGCCGCGGTCTTGCCGCGCAGTGGCCAGTGCGGGCTGCGCTCGAGGAGCAACATCACGGCGGCCGGCGTCGCGGGCACGAACTCGGTGCCGTCGCCAAAGGCGAGGTGCCCCTGGTTGATCGGATGCGCTCCGTCGACGTCTTTCTCGAGCGGGATCGCATGCGCGATCTCGCGGATCGCGAGGTGCGCGGGGAGCGGCTGTTGGAGCAGCACCCCGTGGACCGCTCGGTCGCGGCCGAGCGCCTCGAGGGTGGCCCGGACGGCTTCGGCGGGCGCGTCGGCAGGGAGTTCGACGACGTCGACGTCGACACCGGATTGGGTGCCGGTGCGGACCAGATTGCGGACGTAGGCGACCGAGGACTCGTCCCGGCCGACGAAGACGATCGCCAGGCGAGGATGAATCCCGGTCTCGCGCAGCGCAGTAGTGCGCGCGAGCAGTTCGACCCGGAGGTCGGCGGCGAGAGTTCGCCCATCAAGAATTACGGCCGGCACGCCGACGCGGATTCGGTCGTCGAAGGAGGCTCACCTGGAACGGGTACGGCGCGAAGTGCGCTTGGGTCGCGGGTTCACCGCCGACGAATTTTCGGCCGCCTTCCTCGGGTTTCGCCAGCTCTACAACGCCGCGCCGGCCGTCGTGCGGTGCAGTCCGGACGTGCTCGAGCGGATCGTGGTCCTATTCGAAGACGGGGACGCGACCGCATCCGGCCGCGCCCTCCACTACGGCGGCGTCCCGATCGCGGCGGCCGTCCTGGCCCCCGGCACGGTCGCCTTCGAAGGAGAAGTTGACGAAGATAGGATGGGCGATTGGTAGGTAAGCCCTACACTAAGCCGATGAACGGGCGTTGGATCTGGCTCTCGGTGCTGATCGCCGCCGCCGTGGTTGCGGTGGTCGTTTTCGCCTATCTGCCGAGCGGATCCGGCGCGAACGGACCGGCCGCCCTGGCCGGCAAACCGGCGCCCAGCTTCACGGTCGTGAACGATGCCGGGCACCCGGCATCGCTGGCGGATTATCGCGGCAAGATCGTGGTGCTCAACCTGTGGGCTTCGTGGTGTCCGCCGTGTCGCGCCGAGATGCCCGACCTCGACCGGCTCTATCGCAGCTACGCGAAGCGCGGCGTGGTGGTGGTCGGCGTCGATCAAGGCGAATCGCTCGACCGCGCGCGCGCCTTCGCGACCTCGCTCGGAATCTCGTATCCCGTCTTGGTCGATGACGCGCAGCAATATGGCCGCGTCTACGCCGCCCTCGGCCTACCGACCACGATCGTGATCGATCGTGCCGGTAACGTGAAGCAAGGCTACGACGGTATCCTCACCTACGCACAGATGCAGGCCGCCGTCGCGCCGCTGGTGAGCGCTTCGTGAACGGACTGCTCGCCGGCTGCATCGCACTCGCGCTGATCGCGTTTGCAGAACTCTTCTTTCCCGGTCAGGCCGTCTATCAATACGGCTGGTTCAACGCGTTGCTCATCGGTGCGTTCGTCATCTGCGCGGTGCGTGCGCGTCAAGTCGCGCGCGAGAAGGTCGCGCCGGCACTCGCGCTGCTGACGGCCGTCGTCGGGACCGGCGTGCTCACGATTGCGGTCGTCGCGAACGGGCTGTTCGCGCCCGACCCGCAGACCATCATCGGATCGCCCGGCGCGAGCGTGCGGGTCGACGATCTGCGTGGCTCGCTCGTCTTTCCGCTGGCGGCGACCGATCCGGTCGTCCGTTTGGAGCGGGGCGGCACCATCACCGAGATCCCGGCGAGCGGTCTGCACTTCGCCGCGGCGTTCGCGCTCTCGCAGGTCCCACGCACGGTGCTCGCCGTCGACGTCGCGGACGCGCGCGGCGCCCATCTGACGGTCACGCAGCCGAACGGCGGCGCTTTCCTTTCGCCGGTGCTGACCCTTCCGAGCCAACAGAACGTCGCGGGGATGAATCTCCCGTTCGACACCTTTGCGGTGCCGGCCGCGCACCGGATGGTCAAGGTCGTGCTCTTCGACGCGCGTCACGCCGCGATGCTGAAGGCGATCGACACCCACGGCCGGGGCGCCGCCCTCTTCGCGGTCGACGACGAGAACGACAAGCCCGTCGCGCACGGCCTGGGCCTGGCGATCGACGGCGAGGGCACGGAACTCGGTGGCCTGCGGCTCAAGGCTCTAGCGATGCAGTACCCGGCCATCCGGATCGCCGCCATCCCGGTGCCGCTCGTGCTCGCGCTCGGCGCGCTGCTCTTGCTTGCCGGCGGCATATGGTGTAGACTGCGAAAACTATGACGACGCCTCGTGCGACCGTGCGACCGTTCCCGCCGACCCCGATCGTGGAGTCTTCGGTTCGATAGCGCGCGTCATCGTTTCA
>JBEPVY010000232.1:0-3306 GCA_041690835.1 Vulcanimicrobiota bacterium
CTTGCCCATCGCGCGATAGAGCGGGTCGTAGAACTGCGCGGAGCGGGCGTACACGGGTAGCTAGCGGACGAAGCGGATGGAGAGCGGGTAGCGGAACGTCTCGCCCTTGCCGACCTTGATGGCGGCCAGGATGATGCAGACCAGGTCGAAGATCCCATACGCCAGACCGGCCAGCAGAAACGCGAATCCGAGCCCGAAGCTCGCGAAGAACGCGGCCGGTGGTTCGGTCGCGTGCGCTTGCATCGGCGCACTGAATACGGCGGAGAAGATGCCCACGATATACCCGACGATGGCGATGGTATAGACGATTCCGGCGGTGATCTGGAAATTCAACGCCTCGCGTGCGTTCTCGAGCGCGAAGACCGACGGCTTGTTCTTCGCCATCAAGTAGAACACGAGCGGCCCGACGACGTGCGCGAACGGCATGCCGGTCACCGCGAGCAGCCCCGAGAGGTGCGCGAAGAGCGCCTGGTTCCGATCCTCGCCCGAGACGACTTCTTCCATCGCTCCGCCTTTTCGCGAACGCCGGGAATGGCCTTCCGAGCGGGCGGCGAACGAGCGCGGGAATGCGCGACTACGACGTCCTGGTTCTGGGGGGCGGAAACGCAGGATGCGCGGCGGCGCTCGCCGCGGCGCGGCACGGCGCCCGCACCATGTTGATCGAACGCTACGGCTTTCTCGGCGGCACCGCGACCGCGTCGATGGTCGGGCCTTGGATGACCTTTCACTCGGGCGAGAAGCGCATCGTCGGTGGTATCGCGCAAGAGATCGTCGAGCGCCTGATGCGGACCGGCGCATCGCCCGGCCATATCGTCGATGCGTCGGACTACGTCCCGACGATCACGCCGTTCGATCCCGAGGCGCACAAAGCGCTGCTCTTCGAGATGATGAAAGAGGCCGGGGTCGATCTGCTGCTGCACGCGTGGTTCTTGCGGGCCGAACTGCGCGAGCGCCCCGACGGTACGACCGAGGTGGATCGGGCGGTGGTCGCGACGGTCGCCGGGGAGCGCGCCTATCGCGGCACGATCACGATCGATTCGACGGCGGATGCCTACGTGGCGGCTTCTGCGGGCGTCCCGACCCAGCAAGGCGACGAGCGCGGCCGCGTCCAGCCTGCCAGCCTGATGTTCCGCCTGAGTCACGTCGACCTCGACCGGCTCGCCGTCTACCTTCGGATGCACCCGGATCAGATGCGGACCTCGCTCAAGACCCACGAACGGCGCGGCCCGGCGCTCACGGCCGTGGCCGGGCTCTACGAACTCTGGCAGGCCGCGCGCGAGTCCGGCGAAGTGGAAGTTCCGCGCGAACTGGTCTCGTTCTTCGCCTCACCCTATCCGGACGAAGTGACCGTCAACATGACGCGCGTCACCGACGTCGATCCGCTCGACCCCGACGACCTCACCCGGGCCGAGGTCGAGGCTCGGGCGCAGGTGATGCAACTGGTCCGGTTCTTCCAGAAGCGCGTTCCGGGATTCGAGAACGCCCGGCTCGCCGCGACCGGCACGCAGATCGGTATCCGCGAATCGCGTCGGATCGTCGGACGCTATACCTTGACCCGCGACGACGTGCTCCAGGCGCGCCGGTTCGACGACGCGATCGCGCGTAGCGCCTATCCGATCGACGTCCACAACCCGTCGGGCAGTGGAACGACGACCCAACGCCTGGCTCCCGGGACGGCCTACGAGATCCCGTATCGCTGCATGGTGCCGGTCAATCGCGAGCAGTTACTGGTATCGGGGCGCTGCATCTCGACCACCCACGAGGCGCTTGCGTCGACCCGCCTGACGCCGACCGTGATGACCTTGGGTCAGGCGGCCGGAACTGCTGCGGCTCTCGCGAAGCAGAGCGGCGTACGCGTCGGGGATGTGGACGTGCACCGGTTACGCAGTCTTCTTGAAGCCGATGGTGTTGATCTAACCCGATGAATCACGCTTTCAAACTCGCGCGCTACTATGGGATCGCGATCTCGTTCGCGGATCTGGGGGAATGGGGCGTCGACGAGCTTCGCTCGGAGTACGATCCGAGCGGTCCGTTCATCCGGATCAACGTCCGCAGTATCGAGAATATGAACCCGGCCGAGGCCGGCGAGTTCGTGACGCTTGCGCTCGGCCACGAGCTCTATCACCACCGCGAACACGTCGGCGAGATCCCGCGGCTCGAAGAACGGGCCGATCGCGAGAAGGCCGCCAACGAGTTCGCCCACGAGTTGTTCGCCCGGTCGTGAAGCTCTACGCCGGCATCGACGGCGGACAGACGTCGACCACCGCCGTCGTCGGCGATGCCGACGGAAACGTGCTGGGTCGCGGCGTTGCCGGACCGGCCGATGAAGTCGGCTGCGACGCGAGTTCGACGCGATTGAAGGATGCGCTCGAAAGCGCGCTCGCGGCGGCGCTCGACGATGCGATGCTCCCGCGCGATTCGCGGTTCGAAGCGGTCGTCGCGGGGGTTAGCGGCTACGGCGGCGCTACGCTTGGCGTCCCCCCCGCGTTCGATGCGGCGGAGATACGGTTGATGCACGACGCACCGATCGCGCATGCGGGGGCGTTCGGCGGTGGCCCGGGCGTGATCGCGATCGTCGGCACGGGATCGGTCGTGTACGGCGTCGGGGATGACGGTCGTGCGGTCACCGTCGGCGGACTTGGCTACGTTTTCGGCGATGAAGGCAGCGCGTTCGGAATCGCGCGCCGTGCGATTCGCGAGGCCGATGCGAACGGCGCGTTGCGCCGTATCGTGAGCGGGTTCTTCGGACTCGAGTCGGCGCTCGATGTCGCGCGCGCGGTGTATGCCGGCCGGATCTCGCGCGATCGCGTGGCGGCGCTCGCGGAACATCTGCTCGCGGTTCCGGATGCGGATATCGCGCGCATCGTCGACGAGGAGGTCGGAGCGCTGGCGAAACAGATCGCGCGCGCGCGGGCGATGGTCGGGGTGGACGCGCCATCGGTTGCGATCGGCGGGATGACGCGAAGCGCGTACTATCTGGAACGGTTGGGGCGTTCGGTCGATCTGGTCGCTGCGAAGAACGAGCCGGTGATCGGTGCGCTTACCCTCGCTCGTCCCTCGACGACGCAGCGCGGAGTGACGAGATGAGCATTATCGAGAAGTTGCGCGGCAAGTTGATCGTCTCGGTTCAGGCCAAAGGGTCGGCGTTGGACGATCCGATGGTGCTGGCGGCGATGGCGCGGGCGGTTCAGGATGCGGGGGCGGCGGGGCTGCGCATGGAGGGGGTGGCCAACATCGCAGCCGCGCGCGCCCGGACGGATGTGCCGATGATCGGGATCATCAAGCGCGCCTACGATGGGTTCGAGC
>JBEPVY010000233.1:0-3293 GCA_041690835.1 Vulcanimicrobiota bacterium
CCGGTTACGACGTAGATGCCCGGCTTGACGTCGGAGATGCTGAAAGCACCCTTCGAGTCAGTGGTCGTCGCGTAGGTGCTCGGTCCGGTGATCTTGACGGCCGCCGAAGCGACCGGCGAACCGGATGTATCTGAAAAGGTACCGGAAACCGATCCGGTACTGACAGCCTGCGCCACGATGGCCGTTGCGTCGCTTGAAACCGTCGCCGCACTCACGGGTCCGACGGTAAGCGCTGCAATTGCGACAGCGGCGAGGATGCGTACGAGTGTCTTCAACACGTCCTCCTAAAACAAAAAACACCGGGTCCTCTGTGGTCGCGGTGTACCCCGGTAGTGTACTGCAACAATATTAAGAAAAGATTATTCCCAAGCCTCTAATTGGGGTCGGAACTTTAAAAGAAAGGGACCTAGAGGCTCTGGGCTTGGGCCAGGAAGACGCGCTGGGCGTCGACCGGGAGGCCGGTGCCGCCCGGGGCCAGACGGCGATAGGTCCCGTCCGGTTGAAGCTCGCGGCTCTTGACGTTGTCGGCAAGCTGGACCGCCAGGATTTGGCTTTGGATGGCCTCGGCAGCCAGCGGATCGGAGACCGGGACCATCAGTTCGACCCGGCGGTCCAGGTTCCGGGCCATCAGGTCTGCCGAGCCGATGAAGACCTCGCGCTCGCCGCCGTTCTCGAAGACGAAGAGCCGGGAGTGCTCCAGGAAGCGCCCGACGATGCTCCGGACCCGGATCGTCTCGCTCACCCCCGGGACGCCGGGGCGAAGGGTGCACATCCCGCGGACCATCAGGTCGATCGGGACGCCCGCCTGGGAGGCGCGATAGAGCGCTCGGACCAGTTCGGGGTCGGTGATCGCGTTGAACTTGGCCCGGATTCCGGAGCGGCGCCCGGCCCGGGCGTTCTCGGTCTCGCGGTCGATCAGGGCGGTCAGTTCGCGCCGAAGGGTGATCGGCGCGACCAGCAGTTCGTCGTAGTCGGTGACCTTCGAGAAGCCGGTCAACGCGTTGAAGAGCTGGGTCGCGTCGGCCCCGAGTTCGGGCCGGCACGTGAACAGGCTCAGGTCCGTGTAGAGGCGCGAGCTCTTCTCGTTATAGTTGCCGGTCCCGAAATGCATGTAGCGCCGGATGCCGTCGTCATCCTGGCGCACGATCTGGGTGATCTTGGCGTGCGTCTTGAGATTCGCGAAGCCGTAGACTACATGCACGCCGGCGCGCTCCAGCCGTCGCGCCCACTCGATGTTGTTCTCTTCGTCGAAGCGCGCCTTGAGCTCGATGATGACAGCGACCTGCTTCTCGTTCTCGGCGGCTTCGAGCAGCGCACGCACGATCGGCGAGTTCTTGCCCGAGGTGCGGTAGAGCGTCATCTTGATCGCGAGCACGCGCTCGTCTTGCGAGGCCTGTTGGACGAACTGCACGACCGGATCGAACGATTCGTACGGATGGTGGAGCAGGATGTCGCCGTCGCGGATCGCGGCGAACATATCGGTCACGCCGATCAGGCGCTTCGGGATCGCGGGCGTGAACGGCGCGTCGCGCAGTTTTTCGTAGTCGGGCAGATTGATGATGCCCCACAGGTCGCGCAGCGCCATGAGGCCTTCGACCTCATAGCAGTCCGTCTCGGAGAGTTCGAGCGCTTCGAGCAGCAGGTCGCGCATGTACTCCGGCATGCCGCGCTCGATCTCGAGCCGGACCGGCTCGCCGAAGCGGCGACGTTGCAGTTCCGATTCGATCGCTTCGAGCAGATCGTCGGCTTCGTCTTCTTGCAGGTCCAGGTCGGCATCGCGGGTGACGCGGAAGAGATATGTCTCGCGCACTTCCATGCCCGGGAAGAGCGCGTCGAGATGATGCGCGATCAGATCTTCGAGCAGCACGAACCAACGGGCGCCTTCGGGCGCGCCGTCGACCGCGACGAACCGCGGGAGCGTCGGTGGGATCTTGACGCGCGCGAAATGCAGCTGTACGCCCTCGCGAGTCACCTCTTCGAGTTCGACCGCGAGCGAGAGCGAGAGGTTGGAGATGTACGGGAACGGATGACCCTTGTCGACCGCAAGCGGCGTGAGCACCGGGAAAACGCGGTCGTCGAAGGTGCGTTCCAGCGCGAGCTGGGTCTCTTCATCCAACTCGCCGACGCGCTTGATCGCGATGCCCTGGGCTTCGAGAGCGGGCATCAGGTCGTCGGCGAGCAGGCGCATCTGGCGCGCGAGCGAGCCGTGCAGATGTTCGGATATCGAGTTCAGATGTTCGGCCGGCGTCCGTCCGTCATCGCTGCGACGGAAGACCTGGGCGGCGATCTGTTGCTTGATCGCGGCTACCCGGATCATGAAGAACTCGTCGAGATTGCTTCCGTAGATCGCGACGAACTTCAGGCGTTCCATCAAGGCGGCGCGCGGATCGAGAGCCTCTTCGAGCACGCGGTCGTTGAAAGCGAGCCAAGAGAGTTCGCGACTGAAGTAGAGCGACGGGTCTTCGAGCGGCGGCACCACGAGCGCCGGCTCGGCCGCAGCCGGGTGCGAGAGCATAGGCGCATGGGATTCGCCTTGCCGGGGCAAAACTCCATCATCGTGGACCCCGCTCTGCTCGTCGACGTCCGAATTCATCTCGAACTGGCGGGCGCGGCCCTGGCGGCCGGTGCGGCCGTCGCCGTCCCGCTCGGCATCGTGGCTGCCTATGCCGGCGCCGCTCGCGGAGCGATCGTGGGCCTCGCCGCGGTCGGTCGCACCCTCCCGAGCCTGGCCGTGCTAACATTCATGGTGCCGTTCCTGGGGGTCGGCTTCTGGCCGGCCGTGATCGCCCTCACCCTGCTCGCCATTCCGCCGATCGTGATCAACACTGATCTCGGCCTGCGCGCCGTCGACCCGGCCGCCCTCGACGCCGCCCGCGGCATGGGCATGACCGATCGTCAGGCCTTCGCGCGGGTGGCCTGGCCGCTCGCCCTGCCCGGTGTGGTGACCGGCCTGCGGACCGCCGCGATCGAGGTGGTCGCGAGCGCCACCCTCGCCACCTTCGTCGGCGCCGGCGGCCTCGGCGACCGGATCGTGAACGGCATGCAGACCGGCAACAACGCCGTCCTCTACGTCGGCGCGATCGCCGTCGCCATCCTCGCTTTGGCCGTCGAACTGCTCGGCGGCATCCTCTCCAAACGGATCGGAGTCTCGACATGACCCTCACCCGCGCGCATGCGCTCGGACTGATCGGCGCGGCCGCGCTACTGCCGTCGTGTTCCGGCGGAACCGGCGACACGATCCGGATCGGCTCCAAGAACTTCACCGAGGAGTACGCGGTCGCCGAGATCTACGC
>JBEPVY010000234.1:0-3289 GCA_041690835.1 Vulcanimicrobiota bacterium
GTTCAACAACGTCAAGACCAACGTCGGTCTCACGCAGAACGACTTCCCGTTCTAGGGTCCGTTCCGGGTAGACGGGAAGGGCCGCCGATCTTATCGGTGGCCCTTTCTTTACGCGTTGCTCAGATAGCGTTTTCGGAGTTCGTCGCCGACCACGGCCAGGGCGATTACGATACCGAGCACGACCTTCTGCAGGTACGAGTCGACGCCGAGCAGGTTCATCGAGTTGTAGAGCACGCCGATAAGGAGCGCGCCGAGGAACGTGCCGACGATGCTGCCGCGGCCGCCCATCAGGCTGGTCCCTCCGACGACGACGGCGGCGATCGATTCGAGCAGTTCGTCGCCGGTCGAGGTCTGCGGCGATCCCGACGTGTAGCGCGCCATGTAGAGGAACCCGACGATCGCCGCACAGACGCCGCTGATCACGTAGACCATCGTTTTCACGCGGGCCACGCCGACGCCGGCCAGGCGCGCGGCCTCTTCGTTGCCGCCGAGCGCGCGGACGTAGCGCCCGAAGCGCGTGCGGTTGAGGAGGATCGATCCGCCCACGATCATCGCCGCCATCCAGACGACCGGCACCGGGATCGCCGGTAAGTGGAGAAAATCGGTGACCGGCTGGAGGAACGAACCGACACCGATCCCCGAGAACGCATCCGAGTTCAGCACGATCGGTCGCCCGTGCGAGAAGATAAACGCCAGGCCAAGCGCGATCTCCATCATCGCGAGCGTCGTGATGAACGGCGGGATGTTCAGCTTCACCACCGGCAGAGCGTTGACGTAGCCCGCGAGCGCGCCGACCAAGAGTCCGAACGCCAGCGTCGCGAGCACCAGCGGCATCCCGCTCAGGTGTGAGTAGTTGGCGAAGATCGCCATCACGACGCCGCACATGGCGACCAGCGACCCGACCGAAAGATCGATGCCCGCGGTGATGATGACGAACGTCTGGCCGAGCGCAAGGATCGTGTTGTACGAGATCTGGCGGAGCACGTTGACCAGATTGCCGGGCTGAAGGAAGTTGCCGTGCGTCGCGATGTTGACGATGCCGACCAGGATCGCGAGGGCTGCGACGATGCCGGCGATGCGTAGCCAGCCGGCTCGCTTCGCCTTGACGCCGTCTTCGGCCGTATCGATCACGCCGCCACCCCGGTCGCAGCCGCGATCACGGCGGCCGGCGTCGCATCGGCGTGAGCGAACTCCGCCGCGATCTTGCCACCGCGGATGACCAAGAGACGATGCGACATCCCGATCACCTCGGGAAGCTCGCTCGATACCATCACGATTGCGGCTCCGTTCTTCAAGAGTTCGATCATCAGCGCGTAGATCTCGGACTTGGCGGCGATATCGATGCCGCGGGTGGGCTCGTCGAAGAGAAAGACGCGGGCCTTTCCGACCAACCATTTGGCGAGCACGACCTTCTGCTGCGTCCCGCCCGACAGGTTGACGACCAGTTGCTCGGTCGAAGGCGTCCGGATGCTCAGGTCTTTGATGAAGCGCTCGGTCGTCGAGACTTCGGCAGCGCGATCGATCAGGTACTCGCGATTGACGAACTGTGCGAGATGCGCGAGCGTCACGTTTTCGCGAACGGCCATGCCCAGCACGAGCCCTTGCGCTTTGCGGTCTTCCGTGATGAACGCGATGCCGGCTTTGATCCCGTCGGACGGCTTTCGAATGCGTATGACCGCGCCATCTACCTGCACGATGCCCGCCTGCGGCACGTCTGCACCCGCGATGGAGCGCAAGATCTCGGTCCGACCCGCACCGACCAGACCGGCTAGGCCCAGGATCTCTCCGGCCCGCACCTGCAGCGAGACGTCGTTGACGGCCGGTGCGCGCGCCAGATCCTTGACGTCGAGCACTACGGACGCATCGGCGGCGACCGGCGGCAACTCGGGGAAGTGCGCGTCGAGGGTCCGCCCGACCATCGCGCGCACGATATCGTCGGGCGGAAACGCCGCCTCCTTGCGCGTCTCGATCGCCGCACCATCGCGCAGGACGGTCACGCGATCCGCGATCTTCGGCAGTTCTTCCATCCGATGCGAGATGTAGACGATGCCGGCCCCCGCCTTTTTCAGCTTGCCGATGATCGCGAAGAGCCGGTCGATCTCTCGATCGGTCAGAGCCGCGCTCGGCTCGTCCATCACGATGATGCGCGCCTTGCGCGAGAGCACTTTCGCGATCTCGATCAGCTGTTGCTGTGCCACCGAGAGCTTTCCGGCCGGCGTCTGCAGCGGGAAATCGATGCCGAGCTCTTCGAACACGGCGGTCGCCCGTTCGCGCGCCGAAGCCTCGTCGATCAGGCCGCCGCGCACGGGCTCGTAGCCGAGCACGATATTGTCGACCGCATCGAACTGCGGCACCAGATTGAACTCCTGGTAGATCATGCCTATGCCGAGCCCCTCGGCCGCGCGCGGACTATCGATGCGCACCACTGCACCGTCGATCAGGATCTCGCCCTCGTCCGCCTGATACGCGCCCGCCAGCACCTTCATCAAGGTGGATTTACCGGCACCGTTCTCGCCGACCAGCGCGAGCACTTCGCCCGCGTTCAGGGTCAAGGAGACGCCGTCGAGCGCGCGGACGCCGGGAAACGATTTCCCGATGCCGCGCATCTCGAGCAGCGGAGCGTCCGGGATGGCTACTTCGCCTTCGCCGCGTCGGCCTTGGTGAACGTTCCGACCGGCACGTGCACGACCGCCGCCGGCTTGCCGCCGGTGAACGACGTGTGGATCGCATCGATGGTCATCGCGCCGATCTGATCCGGATGCTGGATCGCGTCGCCGTACATGCCGCCCGCGCCGATCGCGGCCTGCGCTTCGGCATTCGCGTCGTAGCCGACGATCGCGATCTTGCCGCTCAGACCGGCGGCCTTCACCGCCGTCATCGCGCCGAGCGCGGAATCGTCGTTGATCCCGAAGATGCCCTTGAGATCTTTGTGGGCCTGCAACACGTCGTTGGTGTCGCTGTCGGCCTTATCCCGCGTGCCGCCCGCATCGACGTCGGCGACCACGGTCACGCCCGGGCATTTGGCCGCAAGCGCGCTCTTGAATCCTTTGACGCGATCCTGAACCGAGGTCACTTCCGGCTCGTCGATGATCGCGACCGTGCCGGACTTGCCGATGGCGGCGCACATCAGGCCACCGGCGACCGCACCGCCCTGGACGTTGTCGGAGGCGATATGCGAGACGACCGTGCCGAGCTTGCTCGTCGACGCGATGTCGGCGGTGAAGACCGGGATACCGGCCTTGTTCGCCTCGACGATCGCGCTACCGATGGCCTGCGAGTCGTAGGGCGT
>JBEPVY010000235.1:0-3282 GCA_041690835.1 Vulcanimicrobiota bacterium
GCGCTGATCGACGATCCGAAGTTCGTCCTCGCTTACAACCCGACGCGCGGTATCGACGTAGGTGCCGCCGCGCTCGTGCAGTCGCGCCTCATGCAGGCGCGCAACGCCGGAGCTGCTATCCTCTTGATCTCTTTCGAACTGGATGAAATCCTGACGCTCGCGGACCGCATCCTGGTGATGTATCGCGGCAAGGTCGTCGGCAACTTCGAGCGTGCGCAGGTCGACCGCGGCGAGATCGGCCGCCTGATGGCCGGCTCGGCAGCATGAAGCCCGTACTGAAGATCCTCAACGGGCCGATCGGCACGTTGCTCCTCGTCGTCGTGATGATGTCGATCGTCATGCTGATCTCGCACACGTCGCCGGTCGACGGGTTCTACGCCTTGATCGTCGGGACGCTCGGCGGCACGCGTGAGATCGCGGAGACGCTCGCGCAGACCACCGCGCTGCTCTTCCCGGCGCTCGGTATCTGCCTCGCCTTCCGGGCCGGCCTCTTCAACATCGGCGCCGAAGGCCAGCTACTGCTCGGCGGGCTCGCCGCAGGCGCACTGGGCGCGCACTTCGTAGGGCCGGGTTGGCTCGCGATCCTGATCATGCTCGGCGGTGGCCTCATCGGAGGTGGCCTGTGGGGCGCTCTCGCGGGTTGGATGAAGTCGCGCTTCAACGCAAACGAAGTCATCTCGACCCTGATGCTCAACTACGTCGCCCTCAACATCGCGAACTACCTGGTCGCCGGGCCGCTCAAGAGTCCGCTCGCGACCGGCGCCGAGACCGCGCCGCTCCCGTCGAGCTCGTGGTTGCCGACCTTGATCCCGGATACGCGCTTGACCATCGCGCTCCTGATCGCGATCGCGATCGCTTTCATCCTTCAGTTCGTGTTCACACGGACGGTCTTCGGATACGATCTCCGCGCGCTCGGCGAAGCGCCCGAGGCGGCTCGCCGGAACGGCGTGAACATCAAGCGACTCACCTGGCTCGCGATGGCGCTCTCCGGCGGGATCGCCGGACTCGGCGGCGTCGCGATCGTCGCGGGCGAACTGCACCGTTTTAATACCTCGCTCTCGCCTGGCTACGGATTCACCGCGATCGCGGTCGCACTGGTCGGAGATCTGCATCCCCTCTGGATCTGCCTCGCAGCGTTCGGCTTCGGCGTGCTCGAGGCGGGCGGCGTCGCGATGCAGGCGAGTGCCGGCGTACCGAAAGATGCCATCCACATCATCGAAGGCATCATCATCTTAGTCCTGGCGGCGCGACGCTACGTCGCGGCGCCCGTCGAGGTGCCCGCAGCATGACGCAGTCGCTCATCGTGACGATCCTCATCCTGACGATCGTCAAGGCCGTTCCGATCATCTACGCGGCGCTCGGCGGCGTGATCTCGGAGCGCTCGGGCGTCATCAACATCGGCCTCGAAGGCATGATGGTCGCAGGCGCTTTCACCGCCGTGCTGGTCAGCTACGCGACCGGCAGCCCGATCCTCGGATTGATCGCCGGCGTCATCGCCGGCGCGGTGATCGGCTGGGTCCTCGGCATCGCCGCGACCAAGTTCAAGGTCGATCAGATCGTCGCGGGTATCGGCATCAACCTGCTCTGCACCGGTGCCGCCGCATACGGCGTCGTGCTGGTCTTCGTGCAGACCGGCGCCAACGGACAAATCCCGCAGCTCGGCGGCGTGAACGTCGCGCTCTTCGATCTGCACTCCGGCGCCCTCGCCGTGCTCGCGTTCGCGTTCGTCTGCGCGATCGGACTGAGCTGGCTGATCTACAAGACGCCTTGGGGACTGCGCGTGCAGGCGTGTGGCGAAAATCCGCTCGCGGTGAAGTCCGCCGGGCTCGACCCACTGCGCACGCGCCTCATCGCCGTCACCATCAGCGGCGCGCTTGCCGGCCTCGGCGGAGCGTTTCTCTCGATCGGCGAGCTGAACTCGTACACCGACGGGATGACCGCGGGCCGCGGCTTCATCGCGCTCGCCGCCGTCATCTTCGGGCGCTGGACGCCGTTCGGCGCGACCGGCGCCGCGATCTTCTTCAGTTTCTTCGAAGCGCTGGAGTATGCGTTGCAAGGCCAGATCTCGTGGCTGCCCTCAGACGCCATGCAGGCGCTACCGTACGTCGCGGCCCTCGTAGCTCTCGCCGGCGTCATCGGCAAAGTCCGCGCCCCCGCCGCCGACGGCATCCCGTTCTAGGGTAGCGTGACCGCTCCGGCGTTCAAACGCGTGACGCCGGAGAACTGGCTCGATGCCGACCCGAGCATGAACGTGTCGGACGTCCGCGATGAAGCCGTACACGTCGAAGCGCAGGGTTGGATCGCGTTCGTGAACGGGCTACACCTCTCGCCGTTCATCCCGGAAGATGTCCGGGAGGCATTTCACTTCGCGACGGGTGCGGTGGGATATGCCTATTTCTATTCGCCGATCTTCACGCTTATGTCCCAACAGATCTTGCGCGTGGCCGACTTCGCGATCGACCGGCTCTTCGATCGGCGCGGCATCGTGCCGAAGCCGGAACGCTTCTCGGAGCGGATCGCCGTGCTCGCGAAGCGTGGGCTCTTGAGCGAGGCCGAGGCGAATCGCTGGGACGGTATCCGTCGTCTTCGGAACTCCGCGACGCATCCGAAGTTCCAGGAAGACTGGGGTCAAGGTATGTCGTTCGAGTTGATCCGGACCGTCGCGACCGCGATCGGCAATCTTCCGTGGAACGCGACGAAGTGACGGAGTTGCGCGGCGAACGCTGCTCGCTGCGGCCCTACGCGTCGAGCGACGTCGATGCGCTTCGAGCGGCAGCCGACCACTTCGAGGTCGCGCGATGGTTGAACGCGCGCTTCCCGCATCCGTACATGCACGCAGATGCGGCAGCCTGGGTCGCGATCACCTCTGCCGAGAACCCGACGAACACCTTTGTGATCGACGTCGGCGGCGCGTTCGCGGGCTGCGTCGGAATCCAGCTCTACGATGACGAACGGTCCGGCGTCGCCGAGTTCGGGTATTGGATCGCGCCCGGATTCTGGGGCCGAGGCCTCGCGACCGAGGCGTCTCGCCTGCTCATCGCGCATGCGTTCGATACGCGCGCGCTCCGACGACTCGAGGCGCACGTCTTCGCGCCGAATCTCGCGTCGGCTCGCGTGCTCGAGAAATGCGGCTTCGTCAGGGAAGCGACGATGCGCCGGCGGGTCGTGGACCGCGAAGGCAACGTCCTCGACACCTATCTCTATGCGAAGCTCGCCACGGATCCGCGCTAGGGATACTCTGAAAAAGCGGCTCGCCTCGCCGCGTAGCCTGTCGGAGTAGGG
>JBEPVY010000236.1:0-3263 GCA_041690835.1 Vulcanimicrobiota bacterium
GACCCACAGACTTGTGCGCTACTGCACGGTTCAGTTTTCAAGGAGCGAACTCAGCGAGCCTCATGCCTTGTCCGGACCGACCTTTCGGCGGTACCGACGCACGGGGCGCTTGAGCCACGACGAGCAGTATATCGCGGGCAAATACCCCTGTCAAGCACAATGGAAAACTATTTTCTCGTGCTCAGATATACGTCGGGAACGCGCTCAGACGTAGGTAGGATGCGGGTTACGACGTAGGTCGGCTGCGTTCGCGACGACGTCGCGCCTTATTCCGATTTCCGCAGACGCGCATGCTACACCAGGTGCCCGATCCGTTCTTACTTTCGTCATAGAAGGCCCAGCGGCAGCTCGCCTCGCGGCAGAGCTTGAGCCGGCCCCACGTTCCGGCATGCACGGCGTCGTAGATGGTCCCCAAGATCGAGGCGATCGTCGCGGCAACCCCAGTGCCCGCAGGCGAAAGCACCGGTTTGACGCCCGGTCGGACCCAGAGCGGGGCGGCGTCCGCGTAGGGTTCGAGGCCGGCCCAGGCCAGCTCCGGGTCGCCGTGACCGGCGTTGGATTCGAAGACCGGGACCAGCGCCTCGCGTAGGCCGATCAGCCGGAGCCGGTCCTCATCCGAGGCGAGCTCGCCCCGCAGACCACTGCCGGCGAGCCACTTCCGGGCCGCGCCGAGATTCGCCAGGATCTCGGTCGGCGGATCGTGCTCTTCGGTGTTCACGAACTCGAGAACTCGGCGAAGCTCCGAGGTGATAGGGTTGCAATGAGCGGTCATCTCGCCCGACTATATCACCAGCAAAACCTATTGACAAGGTACTTCTCCAGCAATACACTTTAAATGGTTACCGAGGGCCCGGCCCTCAAGGAGTATCCGGTCATGAACCAGCGACCCACCCTTCCCCTGATCCCCGACGCGATCGACATCCGCCTCCGCCACCGCTACGGAGGCAGCCGGGGCGTCGAGAGTATCGACGTCGGCCACATTCTCCCACTGCGTTCTATCTTATAGAAGAAAGAGGCCGATACCGATGCACCATATCGATATCCACGTCCGCGACCTGGCAGCCACGAAGCGCCTGTTCGATACCCTCGGCCCCGAGATCGGTTACCGCTGTCGCTACGCCGACGAAGAGTTCGTAGGATACGAGTCCGTTGAGGGCTCGGGGCCGAGGTTCGGACTTCTTCCCGACGCGGCGGCGGGCGGAACCATGCGGGCCGCTTTCGCAGTAGCCGACCGGGCCGCGGTCGACCGGGTCGGGGGGTTGCTCCACCAAGCCGGCGCCCGTGTCATCGAGGGCCCGAGCGAGAACCCCGAGTACGGCGACGACTACTACGCCGTCTTCTTTGAAGATGCCGACGGAAACAAGTTCGAGGTCCTCAAGGGCTAAACGGCTTGTGCCACCCGTATGGCACCACCGCGTGAGACGCTAGCGCGAGGAGGTCACGGCATGTTCTTCTTGGCGCTTCTGCTCGGACCGATCGCGATAGCGGTCGTCATCCGCGCCACCCTCGGCGAAGAGTACTACTGGATGAAACGACGCCATCCCGGCAAGTACCCGTTCTAAACGAAAAGCGCGAGTGTGGTCTCCCATACTTCGCGCTTTGACGTTTCAGCCTGGAGCCGGCGCCCCCGGCGCCTAGACCTTGCGCGAGATGGTCTTACCTTGCATGAAGAGCAACAGGTAGTCGTGGCCGCCGGCTTTGCTGTCGGTGCCCGACATGTTGAAGCCGCCGAACGGGTGACCGCCGACGTACGCGCCGGTCGACTTCCGGTTGAAGTAGAGGTTGCCGCAGAACATGTCGGCGCGCGCGCGCTCGATCTTCTGCTCGTCACTGGTGTAGAGCGACCCCGTCAATCCGAACTCGGTGTTGTTGAAGATCTCGATCGCATCGTCGAAGCCGTTGGCCCTGATAACGGCGAGGACCGGGCCGAAGATCTCTTCTTGCGACAGACGCGCGCCCGGCGCGACGTCGACGATCACGGTCGGTTCGAGGAAGTAGCCCGTCTCGCCGATGCGATTGCCGCCGGCGACCAGCCGTCCTTCGGTCTTGCCGACTTCGATGTAGGCGGCGATCGACTTCATCGCCTTCTCGTTGACCACCGGGCCCATGTAGTTGGCGAAATCGGCCGGATCTCCGACCGTCATCTTGGCGACCCGGATCTTGAGCTTCTCGACGAACTCGTCGTAGATCGAGGCGTCCACGATCGCGCGCGAGCACGCCGAACACTTCTGGCCCTGGAAGCCGAACGCGGAGACCGCGACTCCTTCGACGGCCGCATCGACGTCGGCATCTGCGGCCACGACGATCGAATCCTTACCACCCATCTCGGCGACGACGCGCTTGATCCATTTCTGGCCCGGCGCCGTCTGCGCGGCGAGCGCGTTGATGTGGAGCCCGACCTCTTTGCTGCCGGTGAACGAGATGAAGCGGATCTGCGGATGTCCGACGATCAGATCGCCGATCTCGCTCCCCGAGCCCGGGATGAAGTTCAGCACGCCGGCCGGAAGGCCGACCTCGTGCATCAGCTCGACGAACCACGCCGCGATCACCGCGGAGTCGCTCGACGGTTTGAGCACGACCGTGTTGCCGGTGACGATCGCGGCCGACGCCATGCCGCCCATGATCGCGCCCGCGAAGTTCCAGGGCGGAATCACCGCGCCGACGCCGAGCGGAATGTAGACGAACTCATTGTCCTCGCCGGCGACCGGAACGATCGGCTGTTTCTGGGCGAAGCGGAGCATCTCGCGCGCGTAGAAATCCAGGAAGTCGATCAGCTCGGCGATATCCGCATCTGCCTCGATCCAGGTCTTGCCGACTTCGTAGACGAGCAGCGCATCCCACTCGAAGCGGCGCTCGCGGATCGTATCCGCGGCCTTGAACAGGTAGGCGGCCCGCTCGGCCGGCGCGACCCGCTTCCAGCTCTCGAAGGCACGGGCGGCGACGGCGATCGCGGCGGCGGCCTGCTCTTTACTCGCGGCTCCGACCCGACCGATCATCTGATCGGGGTTGGCCGGGTTGACCGAATCGATGTGCTTGGCCGTCTCGATGGCCTTGCCGTCGACGAACACCGGATAGGTCGCGCCGAGGCGGCCCTTCACGGAGATGAGCGCCGCTTCCATGCCCGCCTTGTCGGCGGGGTCCGCGAACGACTTGATGACTTCATTTTTGAAGGGCGTGAGGGCCTCGAGCGTGCTGGTCATATCGACTTCATTCTACCCCGAAGGGGTCGGCCGCCTTGCCACTATTCCACCAGGCGGGGCCGC
>JBEPVY010000237.1:0-3249 GCA_041690835.1 Vulcanimicrobiota bacterium
CCGAGACGGCTTGCGCGGAGCCGGGCTTTGCGGAGACGACCGTCGCGGCGGCATTCCCGGATGCATCCGCCGCGAAGCGCAGGACGCCCGGGCCGCCACTGTTGTTGCTGACCCAGATCCCGTCGCCGCTCGCCGCGACGCTGGCCGGATGCACGAGTTGCGTCGCGCTTCCCTCGATGGTCCAGGCCGGCTTCACGTTTCCGTTCGCCATCGAGAAGTACGCATCGACGCGCCCGGTGCAGCGATCGGCGACGTAGAGCGTCGTCGGCGGAAGGTTCGACGCGTTCGACGATGTCGGCGCGGGCGGTTGGGTCGCGGCCGTAGCCGCGAGCGTTGCGGTTGCTGTTGCCGTTGCAGTCGCGGTCGTACTCGAAGCGGCGCTCCCGCCACAGCCGGCCGCGAAGGCAAGACCGGCAAGGCATGCGATACGGGCGTTCACGCTTTCGACCTCACGGCGTACACTTTTTTCGCGAAGGCGAGTTGGACCAGAAAGGCCTGGTACGAGCCGCCGTCGACGGCTGCATCGGCGCACGCGTCGAAGCCCGCGATCGCGGCCGCCGTCTCGTCGCCCTGTTGGATAAGCGCTTTGAGCTCGGCGACCGAGATGTCGGCGAACTGAGCGTCGGCCTCTTCGTCGAAATGTTGCAGGACGCCGACGATCTGATCGGCCGCTTGGGCCGCGTCGGCAGTTCCGGGTTTCGCACCCACCCGAAACGCGACGAACGCGCCGGTGATGTTCGAGGCGAAACCGGCCGCCTGTTGGTAGGGCTTCGCGGTGGTCTCCAGGTTGCCGTCGACACGCCCGCAGTTCGCGTGGTCCACCGTCAACGTGAAGTACGTGGGCCAGGTCATAGTGATCGGAAGGCCGGGCGGTCCGCCTTGCACCTGCATGTGCATGATGCCGTTGACCGGGAGTTCACCACCGCCGGTCGGAGCCGACGCGGCGCCGAACAGATGGAGCGGCCCGTCGCTCTTGTAGTTGAAGACGCCGCTCAGGTGCTCGCCATGGACGACCTCGTCGCCTTGGGTGGTAAGCGTGCCCCCCACGACACCATCCGGCCCGACGACCAGATCGAACGCGAACGTCCCATGGCCGACGACGCTCACCTGTTCGGATGAGCCTTTCGTGCCCGGGATTTGCGCGATCCCACCCCAGATCGAGCCCGTGCCTTTCCAGTGGCCGGGCGAAAACGGGATCCCGGACGCGGTCTTCTGCGGGCCGTGCGGCTTAGCCGGCGGATGGACGGGTTTCCAGATCGGCGATCCGACCAGCCCGAGCAGCGCGGCGAGCGCGAGATGGATCATACTTTTTCCTCCGAAGAAAGCGCGCCCGAGCGCCGAGCGACTCCGCGGAAGAACGCGGTCAGTTCGTCGACGCTCGTAAAATAATTGCGTAGGCCGCTCGAGACGTTTTGGACGTGACCACGAACGGAATCGAGCGCCAGGGCGTCGTGTTCGAGGTAGACGACGAACGCTTCGTTCAAGTTCCTACTCATCGCAGTCATGCTACGAAGAGCGGCGTCCGAAAAGCGTCCGACTAGCCGGTCGCGAGGATCTCGGGGTTGTGCGCGTAGGCTGCGAAGCGCTCGCGGGCGGCCTCGTCGGGCAGCCGCGAGAGGCGATCGACCAGGATCGCCCGGGCGCGCGCGCGGGTCTGGACGGCGCGCGGATCTCCGGCGGCCGCAAGCACGACCGCCGCCGTCCAGAGCAACTCGTGTGCGAACATCGATTCGGATTCGAGCGCGGCGGCGTTCGGAAGATACTCTTCGACGTTCGCTAGCGCATCCCCGATGCGCCCGGTCGCGAGGTGCGAGAGCGCGAGATCCGCGAGATCTTCCGCGATGTCGACCTGCGAGAGCGTCGAGCGGCGGAGCGGGAGACCGATCGCGAACGTGTCGATGGCCGCGTCGTACTCCCCGCTGCAGCGTTGGGCGAGCGCCAGATTCGCGAGTGCGTGTGCGCGTACCGTCGTATTCGCCGAGCTCTCCGCAAGCGCGATCGCCTCGCGCGCGCGCCGCACGGCCTCATCGTTGCGTCCCAAGCGCACGCAACAGAACGCGCCGTTCGCCGCCGCCAGGCTCCGGCCGCGGAGATCGTCGAGGTCCGCGAAGCGCGCGGCCGCGTCGTCGGTCCACGCAAGCGCTCGTTCCGGTTCGCCGATCGCGCACTCGACCATCGCGGAGTTGAGCCGGATCGCCGCTAATGCTCGGGCGTTTCCGAGCGCCTGGTAGAGCGCGGTCGCACGTCCGTAGGCCGCGCGGGCCGCCGCGACGTCGAACCGGCGCAACGCGATCGAGGCCATGCGCGAGGTGACCTCGGCTTCGCCCTCGACGTCGCCCACGCGCGCGCACAGATCGAGCGCCTCCACGCAGGCCGCCGTCGCCGCGCCGAAATCGCGCGCGATGAACGCGACCGAACCGGCCGCCCGTACCACCCGGAGCAGCGCGGCCGGCGAGACGAACCGTTCGGCGATCGAGCGGGCTTCCTGCAGCGCTTCGCGCGCCGCGTCGTTGTCGGCACGGGATTCGTGGATCTCCGCCGCGAGCGTGAGCGACCGGAGGCGGCCCTCGGCGTCGTCGATCCGCTCGAACGATGCGAGCGCACCGCGGGCCGATTCGAGGGCGCTCGCGAGATCGCTCGAGTTGGCCTGGTAGTGGGCCCGCGCGAGCATCGCTTCGGCACGCCAGCGGAGCGCTTCGGCCCGCCCGCTCCAACCCTCCAACTCCGCGATCGCCTCCGCTTCCGCGGCGCTCTCTCCGCGGGCGTGTGCGCGGGCGGCCCGCCGGCGCCACACCTCGCAGCGTACGTTCGGCTCGTCCAGCAGGTCCGCCAACTCCGCCAAGAGGCGCAGATCCTCGTCCTGCTCGGCGCGCGCGCCGGTCCGGGCGTGGATCCCTTCGCGCAGCGCGACGACGTCGAGACGCGTGCGCGGATCCTCGGCAAGCTCGAACGCGCGGGTGGCCGCGGCGATCGCGTCGTCGTTGGCGCAGAGCCGGGCCGCATGCTCGGCCGCGCGCCCGTAGTGCACCGCCGCGCGATCGGAAATGCCGGCCGCATCGTAGTGACGCGCGACCAGGCGGGCCAGTTCCGGCCGGCCGGCGGCCGCATCTTCCAATGCGCGGGCCGCGCGACGGTGTCCGCGCACGCGCCGGTCCGCCGGGATCGCGCCGTAGACGTGCAGCCAGAGCAGATGGTGCGAGAACGCGTAGTCGGTATGCTGCGAGACGGTCGCTTCGCGGATCATCTGCC
>JBEPVY010000238.1:0-3240 GCA_041690835.1 Vulcanimicrobiota bacterium
GCATCTCGGAGCTGCGCGTCTTGGGCGGATAGAACGGCCCGATCCAATCCTTATAGCCGTAGCCACACGTCCCGACGTAGATCATCCGCGTCGCCTTCGCCACGATAGCAAACGAGCCCGGCAATCTGCCGGGCTCGTTCGCGTACGTCGTCCTTGGAGTGGGGCTACTTCTTGGTCGCGACCTTCTTCTTGCCGGCGACGGTGCGCTTCGGGCCCTTGCGGGTGCGAGCGTTGGTCTTGGTGCGCTGTCCGCGGACGGGCAGGCCGCGACGGTGACGGATGCCGCGGTAGCAACCGATGTCCATCAGACGCTTGATGTTGCCCTGGACCTCGCGGCGAAGATCGCCTTCGACGCGGATCTGCAGCACGTCGATCGCGTCGCGCAGCTTCTTCTCATCGTCTTCGGTCAGGTCTTTGACCCGCAGATCCGGATTGACGCCGGACTGGTCGACCATGCGCTTCGCGATGGCCGGACCGATTCCGTAGATGTACTGCAACGCGATCTCGATGCGCTTTTCGCGCGGGAGATCGATACCAGCGAGACGTGCCATATCTTTAAATTACCCCTGAACCTGTTTGTGTTTCGGATTGACCGTGCAGATGACCCGGACTTTGCCTTCGCGGCGGATCACTTTGCACTTGTCGCACATGACTTTGACTGACGGACGTACTTTCATTTCCTGGTTTCCTTAGGCCCGCACTTCTTCGCGGGGGAGGTAGCGGACGAGATCGGCGTGTTCGCCGACTTCGCGCGCGGTAAGAACGCGGGGACCATCGTCGGTGACCGCGATCGTATGCTCGAAGTGCGCGGCAAGTTTACCATCTCGCGTGACGACTGTCCAGCCGTCCTTGAGGGTATCGACCTCGCGGGCACCCTGCGTGATCATCGGCTCGACCGCTAGGACCAGGCCGGTGCGCAGTTCCGGGCCCGTGCCCGGCTTGCCATAGTTGGGAACCTGGGGCTCCTCGTGCATCTGCTGCCCGACCCCATGGCCGACCAGCTCCCGGACCACTCCGTAGCCCTGGGCCTCGGCGTGGGCCTGAACGGCGGCGCCGATATCCCCGACCCGGTTGCCCCGCTGCATGGCGGCGATCCCGATGAAGAGGCACTCTTGGGTGACGTCGAGCAGGCGCCGGGCTTCGGCCGAGATCGTCCCGACCGGCACCGTGACCGCGCTATCGCTGACGTACCCGTCGAGGGTCGTTCCGATATCGATCGAGAGCAACTCGCCCTCGCGTAGGACGCGCGAGCCCGGGATACCGTGGACGACTTCGGCGTCGACCGACGCACAGATCGAATGCTTGAAACCGTGATAGCCCTTGAAGGTCGGGATCCCGCCGCGCGTGCGGATGCCGGCTTCCGCCATCGCATCCAGCTCGCCGGTGGTGATGCCCGGACGGACGGCCGCCATCAGCTCGACCAATACGGCCGCGGTGATCTTCCCGCTGCGGCGCATCGTCTCGAGTTCGCGTGCCGACTTCAAGGTGATCATGCTAGTGCCCGTGCGCTACGCCGAGGACGTGGAGCAACTCGTGCGTCACTTCGTCGACCGGCGCGAGGCCGTTCAATTCCACCAGTTTTCCGCCGCGAGCATAGTACTCGATGAGCGGTTTGGTCTGCGCTTCGTAGACGTCCAGACGCTTGGCGACGGTCTCGGCCTTGTCGTCGTCGCGCTGCACGAGCGGTCCGCCGTCCTCGTCGTCGACGCCGACGACCGCGGGCGGATTGGTCAACGCGTTATACGTGCGACCGTTACGCGGGTTCGTCCAGCGCGCCGTCAGGCGCGAGAGCAGCGTCTCGCGATCGGCATCGAACAGCACGACGCCATCCAATTTCCAATCCTTGCGCTCGAGGAGCGCGTCGAAGGCTTCGGCCTGGGCGACCGTGCGCGGAAACCCGTCCATGACGAAAGCGTCCGGATGCTTCTCCAGTTCGGTCTCGATCATCGAGATGATCAGTTCGTCGGGCACGAGTTCGCCGCGCTTCATGAAGCCTTCGGCCTGCTTGCCGAGCTGCGTGCCTTGCGCGCGATGTTCGCGCAGGATATCGCCGGTCGAGATCTGGCGCGCACCGAAGTGCTGCTCCAGGATCCGGGCCTGCGTACCCTTGCCCGCTCCGGGCGGTCCGAGGAAGATCAGCCTCATGCTACTTCTTGATGAACCCGCGGTAGTCGCGCATCGCGAGGCGGGCTTCGATCTGCGTGATCGTATCCAACGCGACGCCGACGACGATCAGCAGCGAGGTCGATCCGAGATAGAACGTGGTGACCGAGAGACCGCTCTGCACCAGGCCCGGCACGACGGCCAAGAGCCCGAGGTAGATCGCCGCCGCAGTCGTGATGCGCAGCAGGATCTTGTTGATGTAGTCGACGGTCGGCTGGCCCGGGCGGATGCCCGGCACGAACGCGCCGGTCTTCTTGAGGTTATCCGCGATATCTTTGGTGTTGACCACGATCGCCGAGTAGAAGAACGTGAAGATCACGACCAAGATGAAGTAGACCAGATTGTACAGGCCGCTCTGCGGCGTGAAGTAGATCTGGAAGAAGCCGGAGATGGCGGCCGGGTTCATCGGGATCGCGAACGGCCCGAAGAGCTGGTGCCAGACCGGCTCGCCCGCCGACTTCGCGAAGAAGTTCATCGCCTGCTGCGGCAGCAACAGGATCGAGATCGCGAAGATGATCGAGATGACGCCCGCGTTGTTGAGGCGGAGCGGGATGTAGGTGGAACGTCCCGCGAACATCTTGCGACCGACCGTACGGCGCGCTTGCTGGACCGGGATCCGGCGCTGTCCCTGGTATAGGAAGACGATCGAGACGATGATGCCGATCGCGATCAAGATGTAGGCGACCAGGCTGAGCAGCTGCTCCGCGCCGGCCGAGACCGACGAATAGGTCTGCGCGACGTACTGCGGGTAGCGCAGCACGATGCCGATGAAGATGATGAGCGAGATGCCGTTGCCGATGCCGTGATCGCTGATCTGCTCGCCGAGCCACATCAGGAAGAGCGTGCCTGCGACGAACGCCATGATCGCGAACAGGAAGAACCAGACGCTGGTATCGTAGAAAACGCCGTTGCCGCGCATCAGGTTGGCCATGAAGTAGGCCTGGACGGTCGCGAGCACGATCGTGAGCCAGCGGGTGTATTGGCTGATCTGCTTGCGGCCTTCCTCGCCGCCCTTCTTCGCCAGCTCTTCGAGCTGCGGAAGGACGACGGTCATCAGTTGCATGATGATCGAGGCGT
>JBEPVY010000239.1:0-3233 GCA_041690835.1 Vulcanimicrobiota bacterium
GCCGGCGGCCTCGAGATCGAAGCCTTCGGCGATCGCGCCTACCGGATCACCGCAACCCCGGCCGGCTACGGCTCGCGTCCGTTCGATCTGCGCGGTTTTCTAGAAGACCTGACCGAAGATCGCAAGCAACGCGACGTCCGCGAACGTATCTGGGCCTCCCTCGCCTGTCACTCCGTCACCGTCGCCGGCGAACGCCTCGAGCCCGACGAGATGACCACCCTGGTCGACCGTCTCCAACGCTGTCTCAACCCGATGCACTGCCCGCACGGTCGCCCGACCATGGTCCGTCTCAACCCGGACGACATCGCCCGCATGTTCAAACGACTGTGAACAGAGCGACAGAAGAGCCCCACCCTGTCATCCCGACGCTCGGCATGACAAACGTGTCCAAAGGCCGCTGATGCAGGGCGTCATCATCCTTGCCGGCTCCACCGCCGCCGGCAAGACCGACCTCGCGATCGAGCTCGCAAAACGATTCAACGCCGAGATC
The DNA here is from genome assembly GCA_041690835.1 of Vulcanimicrobiota bacterium. Classification (GTDB taxonomy): domain Bacteria; phylum Vulcanimicrobiota; class Vulcanimicrobiia; order Vulcanimicrobiales; family Vulcanimicrobiaceae; genus JALYSX01. Next base: position 491 of record JBEPVY010000239.1, read on the forward strand.
ATCGGCGCCGACTCCCGCCAGATCTACCGCGACATGCCGATCGGCACCGCCGGCCCTACGGAAGAACAACTGGCGCAAGCCCCGCATCACCTGGTCGGCTTCCTCGATCCCGACGAACGCTACTCCGCCGCGCGCTTCGCGCACGACGCGACAACGGCGATCGAAGAGATCCACGCCCGCGGCAAGCGCGCCATCGTCGTCGGAGGCACCGGCTTCTACATCCGGGCCCTAACCGGCGACATCGGCCTAGCCCCACAATACGACGCAGCGCTACGCGACCGTCTAGCAAAAGAAGCCCGCCTCCACCCACCGGAAGTTCTCCACGCCTGGCTATCGCATCACGACAAACGCCGAGCCGGCATGCTCGCCCCCACCGACACCTACCGGATAACCAGAGCCCTCGAAGTAGCTCTCTCCGACCCGACGTCAACCCGAGACGACGCGCCCCTAAGAAACCTCACCGCTGCGAACATCCCAACCCTAAAATTCGGCCTCGACGTCCCGCTCGAACAGATCGACGCCAACATCGAACGCCGAACCGCGCTGATGCTCGCCACCGGTCTGATAGAAGAAGCCGAGCGAATCGGCCCGACCGCAGTCGCCGCCGACGCCGTCGGCTACCCACAGGCGCTCGCCTATCTCAACGGCTGGTCGACGCTCCCCGAGACCCACGCCACACTCGCGCGCGCGACCCGCCGCTACGCCCGTCGCCAACGTGCATGGCTCCGCTCCGAACCCAACTTGATCTGGGCAAAGCCCGACGAGATAGAACGTCTAGTGAAAGAACAACTCGACTGGAGTTAGGGAAACGCCGCAAAGGTTTCGCCCGTGGGTTGCCCGGATGGGAGAACGGGTGCGCCCTCATTGGGAGGCCTCCGATTTTTTCGCAATCGCCATGGATGGCGAATTCCTTTGAAAGTTGCGAAAAAACGGCGGAGTAGGAGCGGCCCCGGATGGGCCGCGACGAACGTCCGAGTCTTGAGGGCGCGCCGTTCTCCCATCCGGGCAACAGCCCGCCTGCGGGAACAACCCCGAGGTTCACCTAACGGAAGAAGCCTATGCCCGGAAACGTTCAGGACGGCTACCTCGCGGAAGTGCGACGCAGCGGCGTCCCCATCACGCTGACCCTCACGAACGGCACCACGTTCGAAGGTGTCGTAACCGCGTTCGATTCGTTCACCATCGTGTTGCGCGAGGGCGCGCTCCACCGCCTGATCTACAAACACGCGATCGTCACGATCGCCCCCAAGAACGCAGCGGACTTCACGCCGGTGCAGGATCCGCCGTGAGTCGCCGCGTGCCGATCACGAAGATGCACGGCACGTTGAACGACTTCGTGATCCTCGACAACCGCCGCGCCGGCATCTCCGATATCGTCTCGTTCGGGCGCTTCGTCTGCGATCGCCGCTCGGCGCTCGGTGCGGACGGCCTCCTCTCGATCGAGACCTCGCTGATAGCCGATGCGAAGATGCGCGTCATCAACGCCGACGGTAGCGAGGCCGAGATGTGCGGCAACGGCATGCGTTGCGTCGCGCGCTATCTCACCGAGGCCGGCGAAGGCGATCGCCTTCGTGTCGAGACGATGGCGGGCGTGATCGAGGCCGACGTGCTGCGCGGCGATCCCGCCTTCGACGTGCGGCTCGCAGTCTCGACTCCGGAAGCCGAACGGCGCACCTTCGAGACCTACGATGCATGGTACGTGAAAGTCGGCAACCCGCACCTCGTGATCTTCGTCGAGGACCTCGAAGCGATCGATCTGCCGGCGCTCGCCGAGCGCGTGCAGTCCGATCCGTGCTACGTCGGTGGCATCAACGTGCACCTCGCGGTGCGCACCGCGAGCGGGCTCGACGTCAAACACTGGGAACGCGGCGTCGGATTGACGATGGCTTGCGGGACAGGTGCGGTCGCCTGCGCCGTAGCCGCGATCGTCGCCGGCAGCGCGACCTCACCGGTCACGGTCGACGTCCCGGGTGGCCGACTGGGGATCGGGTGGGACGGCGCGGGCCCCGCGACCCTGACCGGTCCAGCCGTCCGGGTGCTCGATGGCGACGTGCTGTATGACGAAGCCTGTGTTCGCGCCTGAACCCGAGACCAACGTCCGCGAAGCCTTCGCCTCGGACGCACCGCGTGTCGCGGCGCTCTGCGTGCAACTCGGCTACGAAGTCCCGCTCGAACATGTCGAGCGGACGATCGCACGCCGCGACCCCGGCTTCGACATCTTCGTCGCGGTCGTGCCGCGCGTCGGCGTGGTCGGCTGGGCGACGGTCGCGATCGGCGAGACGCTGACCGCAACGCGTCACGCCGAATTGCAGGGCCTGGTCGTCGACGACGAATATCGCGGCGGCGGGATCGGTCGGATGCTCCTAGAGCGGGTCGAACGCTTCGCGCGCGACGCCGGGTGCTCGATGCTCCGCCTGCGTTCGAACGTCTTGCGCGAACGTGCCCATCCGTTCTACGAGCGCAACGGATACGCGTCGCCGAAAAGCCAGCGCATCTTCGAGAAGCGTCTGTGAGCGAGATCGGGCTCGCGTACTGCGATAGCAAGGCGCGGATCTATTTCGACGAGACCCGCGAACCGCTCGCAGACGGCGGAATCGAACGTCGGGTCGAGCTCGGCGAGTTGATCCCGGCCCCGAAGGGCGTCGTGCCGACCATCCTCCCCGGGCGTCGCCCGCTTACGACGACCGGCAAAGAGTCGCGGCGCTTCGCACTCGCGGCGATGCTTCCGGCCGGCTACACGCGC
>JBEPVY010000240.1:0-3214 GCA_041690835.1 Vulcanimicrobiota bacterium
GTCTGCGGCAGGTTCAAGGTCGCGCGGTAGTCGCGCTCGTTCTCGCTCATGATCCGTGCATCAGTTCGCCGAGCACATCGAAATTACGTGCGGCCGAGGCGCGAATCGCTGCGCCGCGTTCCCGGATGTGCGCCGAGAGAGCATCGCGCTGCGTCACCAGGCGGTCGATCAGCATGTCGACGCTCTCGGCGCTCGGCGCCGGTTTACCGGGGACCCAGAGCGGCCCGAGCGGATACTCCAGGTCGTCGCAGAGCGATTGGACCTTCGGATCGTAGGGGATCGGCGCGAACGGGACGTCGTAGCGGGCGGCCAGGATCAGCGCGTGCAGGCGCATCCCGACGACCACGTGTGCGCCGCGTAGGATCGCGGCCGCCCGCGGCAGCGGACACTCGGGGAGCAAGAACGGACGGCTCTTGCAGAGCCGGATCACGGTCGTCGAGACCTCCGCGTCGATGGTGCCGCCGAGCGGCAAGAAGGCCGAGCTGATGCCGTGCTCGTCGGCCAGGCGGTCGACCGCGCGCGCGAGGGTCGCGAGACCGTCCTTGAGCGACGAGACCTTGCGCACGCTGAAGATCGCGTACGGACGGCTCTCGGGTCCGAGGCCCTCCTGGCGCAGGTCTGCATCGTCGTCGGGCGCGTCGTAGAGAAAGACCGGGTCGGCCGTCTTTTCGACGGAAAGCGAGGGAAGCACGGACTCGAGCAGCTCCTTGGATCGTGCATCGCGCACGGTCGCGCGTGAGACGCCTTTGCAACCTTCGCGCACCAGGAAGCGCCCGAACACGTCCAGCGGCCCGATCGATTGCGCGAAGATCATCGCCTTGCGTTTGGCTTTGACCGCCTGGTGGAGGATGCCGACGTAGTACAGCAGGCTCTTGAGACTGGTCGCGTTCTGCAGCAGCCCGCCGCCGCCGGAGAGCACGATATCGGCGCGATCGATCGCGCCACGCACGTCGCGCGCGCTCCAGCGCGGCGTCGCTTCCACGTGCAGGCGCAAGCGAGTACCCTCGGGATCGGCCGAGAGCACCTCGATATCCACGAGCGGAAACCGAGCGCGGATCTGAGCGACGATCACGTCGAGCAACGCCTCGTCGCCGAGGTTGCCGAACCCGTAGTAGCCCGAGAGGAGTACGCGCACGCTACGCCGCGCGAAGCGCGAGGCGACGGACGATCGCGCGATAGATCAGGATCAGGATGATGCCGATGATCGCGCCGACCCAAAGGCCGTTGAAGATGCGTAGCAGCGAGACCGCAAGCGACGTGTGAAGATGCGAGAACGTATCGATGATGTCGCCGATGCCGACGCCGATACCGAGCGCGAGCAGCCAGCCGACCGCACGACGGTGGGCGACGAGCAGTGCGGGCGCGAGCATCAGCATCGGCACGCCGAACAAGAACAGCTTGAAGCGCGGCCGGACGTTCAGGATCGCGGTCAGGCCGTGACGGAGCGAGAGTTCGAGGGCCGAGGGCGCGATGTCGCTCTGGTTGCCGCTGCGCATGATCAGCATCGCGCCGGCCGCGCCGACGATCGCCAGGATCAAAAGGTGATACGCGCGTACCGGCATGCCGAAGATCTCGACCGGTTTTTCTTCCGTGCCGAAGCGGCCGCTGAAGAGATAGATCGCAAGCGCGATCAGCGGGGGAAGCACGAGCACCAGTTTCACCCCGCGGAAGCGTTCGATCTCCTCCATCGCAAGCGGAAAGCTCATCAGCCCGACGACCACGAGCGCGCCGAGCAACGCGACGCCGGAGACCACCAGCGTCCACTTCAGGCTGCGCAGGATCTGCGCACCGGTCGTCGCGGCCGGCTCCTCCCTGAAGGCGCGCGCCATCGCGAGGAAGGCCGCGCCGGCAAAGGCGAGGGCCGCGCAGAGCGCGATGACCGATCGCACGAACGCGTCGTGCGAGCTGAACGCGCCGGCCAGATAGACCAGAACGGTGCCGCCGTACAGGACGACGGCGTACGAGACGCGGTAGCGACCGAAGAATCCCAACAGCAGCACGAGCAATGACGGCAACGCGAGCGCGACCACGCCGACCAGATATTTGTTGTTGCCACGGTAGAGCAGGATCGGCGCGGCGCGGCCGGGCGTGAAGCCTTCGTCGTGCAAAGCATCCGCGATCTGCTTGACCATCGCGACGTTGGTCGCTTCGATGCTCGCGTCACCTTGTTGGTGGCCGAACGGACGCAGATAGACGACCCGCACGTTGCGCTCGCGCACGCCCAGGATATAACGGGCGACTACTTCGTCGAACTTCAGCTTGTCGAGTTCGGTCTTGGCGATCGCGAGCACGCGAACGGTCTGACCCGGAATATCTTTGGCGAGGGTGTCGTTACCCTTTTGGATCTGCGAGTCGTCGTAGATCTCGACCGAGCCGAAGTCGTACTTGTGGTCCTTGAAGATCCGGGCCGTGTCGTCGATGTGATCGGGGAAGCCGACGACCTGATTGCGCAAGCCGAAGAAGATCGCGGTCGAGACCAGCTTGTCGCCGCCGAGGCTGCCGAACAGTTTGGCGATCTCGGGCGCGCCGTAGCGTTCGTCGTTCTGGAAGCGCGGGATGATGCGCAGGCCGAGCCGGCGCGCGAGCGCGAGCTGATCGGCCGGAATGCCGAGCGAGATGTTGCCGAAGAAATCGATCTGCGTGTGGATCGCGATCAGCCACGGCTTCGACGCGCGCAACACCTTGATCGACTTCGCTTCGAAGTGCAGCGGCAGCATGGCCATGTAGCGGTCGAAGGTCGGGCGATCGTAGATCTGCAGATAGACGGCGTCCGGTTTCACGGCGCCGTTCCGGAGCAGCGCCGCGAGCGTCGGATCGGAGACCGGCGAGAGACGGGCCTGGTCGAGCAGTTGGGTGCCGGTCAGCATGTTGACGTTGCCGCCCGTGCCGACGTTGGCTCCGAGCTCCTCGGAGAGCGCGAGCGAGGTGAGCCCGGCCCGCCGAAGGGCGATCAGGAAGGCGTCGGGCTTATAGTCGTACGACTTCGCCAACTGGATGAAGTCGTTGTAGTCCATCGCGATCTCGACGTGGCGTGTGTGGCGCTCGATCTGAAATCGAAAGGCGGCCACGGCGACGGAGGCCAGCAGGGCAATGACGAGGATGAACGCGGCATAGCGCGTCGATGACGGCAGGCTCTTCACGGGGTCGAAATCTTCGCCTCGGAATAACACAAGGCCCGCCAGAGGCGGGCCTTGTGCCGTCGCGTATGCGGTTT
>JBEPVY010000241.1:0-3157 GCA_041690835.1 Vulcanimicrobiota bacterium
GGTGATCGCGCTCGCTTCGGCGATCGTCTTGCCCTTGGCCAGATCGACGACCAGGCTGCACGTCGCCGTGCCGAAACCGCAGCCGGTGGTGAAGTACGAGATGTCCTCGATCACGGCGCCCGGACCGACCTTCAGGAAGAAGTTGTACATGTCGCCGCACGAATCGCTGAAGTACTCGCCGCTCGCGGTCGGGTTCTCCATCGTCCGGAATCCGGCGCGGTCTTCGACCAGCTTTTGGAACTTGGGGAAGTTCATCTCGTTCGCGTTTCCTATTTATGCTTTAGCGACGTGGGTGAGTTCGAAACGACATTCGCGATCGCCGTGTGCGAGCGACGCGGTCTGCACGTGCTCGCCGCCGAGCGTCTCGTCCATCACGTGATGGATGACCGAGCAGACTTCCGGGTTGTCCTTGGCGACCGCCGAGTACGGACAGGTGTGCTCGTGCAGCGCGAAGCCGCCGTCGATCAGGCTGTACTCCGCCATCACCCCTGAATCGCACAGGACTTCCGTAAGTTGCGCCACCCGCTCCTCGGGCTCGCTTGCGGTCACGCGATCCTTGGCCTTGACGGCGGCCCGACCCGCGATTCCGCGGAAGATGGCATCGACGCCGGCATCGCCCTGCAGCTCGCGGACTTGGCGCAAGACCGCGCTCAGCATCTTGTCGTAGTGCTGCGGGAAGAGCTTCTCGGCTTCGGTCGTGAGCGAAAATTCGAGGGTGGGCTTGGTCGGCCCGCGCCGGACCGGCTTCTCGACCACGAGCGAATCGCGCTCCAGCACGACCAGTTGCTGGCGGATCGCGTTGGGCGAGAGTCCGAAGACCCCGGCCAGATCGGCGGCCGAGGCGGTGCCCCGGCGACGCAGTTCGGCCACGATCCGGCCTCGGGTGCTTTGAAAGAAGCGGTCGGCGTGCATATCTGCCCCCATCCTACCATTTCGCGCCCCAGATAGTAAAGTTTATCCTTGACTTTCTCCCGGGCGCCCCGTTAGGATTAGGGTAGCACCGATCCCTATTATAGCCAGGAGCATCAACAGTCGTGTCCGCCACCGGCCTTCGCATTACCGACCTGCACGCCCGGGTCGAGGAAAAAGAGATCCTCAAAGGCATCGACCTGGTGGTCGAGCCGGGCAAAGTTCACGCCCTGATGGGTCCCAACGGGAGCGGCAAATCGACGCTCGCCTTCTCGCTCACGGGCCACCCGAAGTACCAGGTGACGCAGGGCACCGTGACCCTCGACGGCGAGGACCTGCTCGCGATGCCGGCCGATAAACGTGCGCGCGCCGGCCTGTTCCTCTCGTTCCAATATCCGGCCGCGATCCCGGGCGTGAAGGTGGCGAACTTTCTGCACGCGGCGCGCCAAGCGGTCCGTCCGGACTCGCTCCCGCCCGCCAAGTTCCGCAAGCTGCTGATGGACAAGATGGAGACGCTGGATATGGATCCGGTCTTCATGACGCGCTATCTGAACGACGGCTTCTCGGGCGGCGAAAAGAAGCGTCTCGAGATGCTCCAACTGGCGGTGCTCGCCCCCAAGTACGCCGTCCTCGATGAGACCGACTCCGGCCTCGACGTCGATGCGCTGCGCGCGGTCGGCGATGCGGTCGGCGCGCTCCGCGAGAGCGATGAGGGCAAAGAGACCGGTTTCCTGATCATCACGCATTACCCGCGCATCCTGCAGTACATCACGGCCGACGTCGTGCACATCATGATCGACGGCCGCATCGTCAAGACCGGCGGCCCCGAACTCGCCAACCGTGTCGAGCGCGAAGGCTACGACACGATTCGCGAGGAGACCGGCGCAATTGCCTAGCGCCGTGCTCTCCGGCCGCGAACGTCCCGGCCGCTACTGGAAGATCGACCTCGACACCCTCGAACTCCCGACCCGTGCCGACGGCGGCGATGTCGAGATCTCGGCGCCGAGCGCGCGCGGGTTGATCGCCTGCACGCTCGCCCAAGCGGAGCGCGATCACGCGGAACTGCTCGCGCGCGTCCTCGGCAAGACCGGCGCGCAAACGACCAAATTCGGCGCGCTGACCGCCGAAAATCGTGGCCTCGGAGCGTTCGTCTACATCCCGGCCGACGTCTCGGTCGACGACCCGATCCTGATCACGTACCGCGCGAGCGCGGCCTGCTACCCGTATACCGTCGTCCTGGCCGAACGCGGCGCGCGGGCGACCGTGATCGAGCGGATCGAAGGCGCCGCCGGCGCGACCGTCTGCGGTATCGTCGAAGTCGTCACCGAAGCGCACGCCGACGTGACCGTCGCGACCGTTCAGAACTTGCCCGAAGATGCGCGCGTCTTCGCGACCCGGGATGCGAAGCCCGGCGAAGGCGCACACGTCTCGTGGGCGATCGCCGATCTCGGCGCCGCGCTGGTGGTCGGTTCGGCCGACGTGCGGATCGAGCACGAGGGCGCGAACGTCGATATCTCGGCGCTCTTCTTCCCGCGCGGAACTCAGCACGTCGACCTGATCACGAGCATCGATCACCTCGCTCCCAACGCGAGCTCCGAGACCGTGGTGAAGTCCGCCGCGACCGGACGCGGACAGGCGCGCTATCTCGGCAACATCCGCATCGTCAAAGACGCGCAGGGATCGCTTGCGAATCTGCGCGACGACGCGCTGCTCCTGTCCAAGACCGCGCACATCGACTCGATCCCCGCGCTCGAGATCGCCGCCAACGACGTCAAGGCCTATCACGGCGCGACGGTCGGCGCGATCGACGCGGAACTCCTGTTCTATATGGAGAGCCGCGGTATCGCGCGCGAGGCCGCCGAGCGCATGATCGCGCTCGGATTCTTCGAACCCGCCATCGCCCGCTTCCCGACCGAGATCCTGCGCGAAGAGATTCGCGAAGGACTCCGCGCGAAGATCGTCTGATGCACGCCCTCGAGTCGAAGGCCGCCCGCATCGCGTCGGACTTTCCGATCCTGCAAAGCACGACCTCGCGCGGCAAGCGCCTGATCTATCTCGACTCGGCCGCGACCTCGCAGAAGCCGCAGATCGTGATCGACGAACTGGTCCGCTACTACAGCGAGTACAACGCGAACATCCACCGCGGCGTCTACGAGATCGCGGCCCGCGCGACCGACGCCTTCGAAGAAGCGCGCGCCAAGGTCGCGGCCTTCATCGGCGCGCAGACCGAAGAGCTGATCTGGACGCG
>JBEPVY010000242.1:0-3147 GCA_041690835.1 Vulcanimicrobiota bacterium
AGGGAGAGTATGCCGCCTGCGGTTGGGCCCAAGCCCGCACCCACGGTACCGCTGAAAGCGGTGCCGGGCGCGGACTCGTTCGAACGCGTGGTCGACGACTATCAACGTCGGCTCTATGGCTTCGCCCTGCGCATGACCGGCAACCGCGAGGATGCCGAAGAGATCGTCCAAGATTCGTTCGTCCGCGCCTACCGAGCCCTCGGCAAGATGTCGCCCGAACAGCGGGCCGAGCTGCGCCTGCAGCCGTGGCTCTATACGATCACCCTAAACGTCACCCGTAACCGGTTGCGCAGCCGCAAACCGACCAACGTGGCCCTCGACTCGCTCGCCGATCCCGATGCATTGCTGCGCGATTCACAAGAGGGCCCGGCCCAGCCCGAGACGATCGTCGAGCAGAACGCCGAGATCGCGCTGGTCGAACGCGCCCTCTTAGCGCTCCCCATGCATCTCCGTGCCGCCGCAACGCTTCGCTTCATCGAAGGCCGCAGCCACCCGGAGATCGCCGAAATCTTGAACCAGCCTATCGGAACGGTGAAATCGCACGTCCATCGCGCCGTACGCGTCCTGCGCCGTATCCTCGGACCGCAGATCGGCCGCATCGTTCCCGAAGGAGATACCGCCCATGCGCTGTCGTGACGTCGAAGCGATGTGGGATGAGATCCGCGGTCAATGCACCGCGTCGGTCCGCCAGGCCGTCGACGGCCACTTGCACGATTGTCCGCATTGTCAGGATCTTTACGAAGAGTTCGAGGGCGTCGCATACTGCCTTTCGTGTCTACCCCAGCCCGAGCCGTCGTGCGACCTGACCAAGAAAGTCGTCGAGCACATCGCCCATATCCGCTACCGCGTGCGCCCCGAACCGATCGTGCTGACCTCGGTCGAGACCCCGGTCGGAACGCTCTTCGTGGGATTCAAGGACCGTCGGATCGCCTACATCGGGATCGACACCGGCAACGACCCGGACCTCGTCCGCGAGCAGATCGAGCATCGGCTCCGTCGGCCGGTCGTCGGCGGCGAAGCCCCGCCCTGGCTGCAATCCACGCTCGACGAGTTCTTCCGGACCTGGCACGTGGACGAGAGCCACGTCGACCTGAGCGACCTGACCGACTTCGAACAGGCCGCCCTCCGTGCCGCCGCCCAGATCCCCCCCGGCGAGGTCCGCTCGTACGCCTGGGTCGCAACGCGCATCGGCAAACCGCGAGCCGCGCGTGCGGTCGGACGAGCGATGGCGCGCAATCCGCTACCGCTCCTGTTCCCGTGCCACCGCGTCGTCAATGCGGCCGGGGATCTGCACAATTATGGCTACGGCCTCGAGATGAAAGCCCGCCTTCTCCGGATGGAAGGCTACAGGGGAAGCTGAGAACGCGGCCAACCTTAAGGAAGGTGGCAAAAAACGTCCTTGTGACCGGCTTCGAACCCTTCGGGAACGATAAGGTCAATCCGAGCGAGATGGTCGTGCGAGCGTTGGAGGGTCGGTTGATCGCCGGTCGTTCTATCGCCACGCACGTCTTTCCAGTCGAGACGCGTTCGCTACGCGAACGCCTCGAGGAACTGCTCGACGAAGTCCGCCCCGACGTGATCGTCGGACTCGGACAAGCCTCCGGCCGATCGGCGCTCGCGCTCGAACGCGTCGCGGTCAACGTCCTCGATTTCGAGACCACCGACAACGTCGGCGTCATGCGCAAGAGCGATTCGATCGTTCGCGGCGGCCAAGACGCACGACTCTCGAACCTACCGTTCGACAAGATCGTCGAAGCGTGGCACGGAAATGGCGTACCGGGATACGTCTCCAACTCCGCCGGCACGTTTCTCTGCAACCAGTTGCTCTACGAGCTGCTGGCCGACAACGAAGGCACGTCCGCGCCCGCGTTGGTCGGTTTCGTCCATCTGCCGAGCCTGCCCGCGCAAGCGATCGTTGCGGGATCGGAATCGCATCCCTCGATGTCGTTCGATATCATGAAAAAGGGCATCGAACTCCTCATCGAAACCGTCGTGCCTTGGGTCGAACATCGCGCCCCGGAGCCGACGCGCACCCGCAGCAAAGGGTCCCAGATGTGGATCCCGCGCGGAGTAAAGGAAGTAGAACGCTGAGCGACCCACGCATCGCCGCCATACCCGACACGCACGGGCATGCGAAAGGCGAACACCGCCCATTTGCCGAGGAGCGCCCGATAGCGTACTCCGCGCGCATGCTGTTCCTGTGGTTCTACCACGCGTGCCGGCGCGGCGCGCCGCGCTTCCTCATGGTGAGCGATCATATCAACTACCTGACGTTCGAAGATCCGGGTGCGGTCAACACCGTGCGTCGCGCGTTCAAGCTCGCGCATGCGGGCGATCTCTATGGCGCGGCGGAAGTCGCCGGCGTCGACGTCGCGCACGCAGCCGTCGTCTCGGAGGGCCTGCGCAAAGGCATGCGGTTCTCGATCGGTGCGGAGCTGGACAACGATCCGCGCTCGAGGCCGGACGCCCAGAACATCGTCGAAGCGATGAAGCCCGACGGGATGATCCGCTCGGTCCACTTCCTCACGATCGATCATCCCGAGAAGGGTGCCGATTTCAGCTGGCCGTTCGACAATCCGGAGTTCGCATCGCTGCACGACACGATCGGCGCGGAAAAGACATGGGAGCTCTACATGGAGCGCCTGCTCGACGATATCGAGAAACTGCCCGGCCAGATCGCCGGCCACTTCTACGCGCCGGCGACCTTCGGTCATTGGCCCGCCCAGAAGAAGCTCGAAGAGTACGAAGACCGCTTCGTCGAGGCGTGCGCGGCACGTGGCATGGCGATCGAGATCAACACGCGCTATCTCTATCGCGACCGCCCGGACGGCGTGCGCGAAAAGATGACGAGTTCGTACGCGCGTCTGCTCAAGAAGGCGAAGGCCAAGAGCGTTCCGCTCGCGGCCGGCTCCGACGCGCACAGCCCGAAGGACATGTCCAACGGCTTCGACGTCTTGCTCCAACTGCTCGACGACGCCGGGATCAACGAACTGGTCTTCCCGGTCGCGGGTCGCCTCGCGCGAGTCGCGCTCCGCGCCACCCGCGAAAACCTCGAACGCCATGCCGGACGCGCCGAACCGGTCGCTCCGGGAAGCAGCATCAGCGGCTTCTCGCGCGCCGAACTCGGCCTGCCCGAACAACCGGAGC
>JBEPVY010000243.1:0-3124 GCA_041690835.1 Vulcanimicrobiota bacterium
CGATATCGACGCCGTTCCAGCGCACCGTTCCGCCGGTCGGCTTCATCACGGTGGCGGCGATCCGCATCAGGGTCGACTTCCCGGCGCCGTTCGGACCGAGCAGACCGAGGACACCGGCTCCGATGTCGAGCGAGACGCCGTTCAACGCTTGGACGCCGTTGCGATAACGCTTCGTAAGCGCCGAGATCTCGAGCCTGTTCATGCCGCATCTACCCCGCACCGTGCGGGAAGTTTCGAGGCGCATGCAATACCACACCGCTATGAAGGTACGTTCGATGCTCATCGCCGGTCTCGCAGCATCTCTCGCGGCCGGTCCGGCCGTTGCGGCGACTCCGTCGCCCTCCTCGGCCAGCGTCCTGGTCGTCCCTCCCGGGCGCATCGACCGCGCGATCGCCTCGCTCGACGGGCTGGCGCGCGCGATCCTACGCAGGTCGGGCGTGCCGGGGATGTCGATCGCGGTCGTGCACGATGATAAGGTCGTCTTCCTACGTGGCTACGGCGTGCGGAACGCCGTCACGAAGAAGCCGGTCGACGGCGACACCGTCTTCGAACTCGCGTCCCTCTCGAAGTCGGTCGGATCGTCGGTGATCGCCTCCGAGGTGGGGCGTGGCGTCGTGAAGTGGAGCGATCCGGTCGCGAAGTACATCCCCGGCTTCACGCTTGCCGACCCGTGGGTCGGGAGCCACGTGACGATCGGCGACATGTATGCCCATCGCAGTGGCCTGCCCGATCATGCGGGCGATGCGCTCGAGGATCTGGGCTACACGCGAGCGCAGGCGATCGCGCGATTGCAGTACTATCCGCTCGATCCGTTCCGGGTGACCTACCACTATACGAACCTCGGCATGACGGCCGGTGCGCAAGCCGTCGCCAACGCGGCCGGCACCAGCTGGGAACGACTCTCCCGCGAGCGCATCTACGTACCGCTGGGCATGACGCACACGAGTTCGCGGTTCGCCGACTTTCGTGCGTCCGCGAACCGCGCGGACCTTCACGTGCGGTCGGGCGGGGTCTGGAAGCCGCTCTACGTCCGGGATGCCGACGTCCAGTCGCCGGCCGGTGGCGTGAGTTCGTCCGCGCGCGACATGGCGCAGTGGATGCGCTTGGAGCTTGCGAACGGCGTCTACAACGGCAAGCGGATCGTCGATGAAAAGGCCTTGCTGGCGACGCGAAGCCCGAACCTGCTGAGCAATCCGCTCGCGAACGCCGCCAGTCGCGGCTCGTTCTACGGGTTCGGCGTCGGCGTCGGGTACGACCAGGGCGCGCGCGTACGCTTCAGTCATTCAGGCGCGTTCGCGCTCGGTGCGGCGACCACGTACGTGCTGTTGCCGTCGGAACACCTGGGCATCATCGTGCTGACGAACGGCTATCCGATCGGGGTGCCGGAGACGCTGACTGCGGAGTTCATGGATCTGGCCGAGTTCGGCGCACCGCAGGCGCCGTGGTACGACATGTACGCCGGAGCCTTCGCGCAGATGCTCGCCGATCGCGGCGAACTCGTCGGCAAGACGCGCCCGACGGAGCCGCGTGCGGCGCTCGCAAACGACGCCTACGTCGGGACCTATCAGAGTGATCTGTACGGACCGGCGATCGTCGACGTGCAGAACGGGAAGCTCGTCGTGACGATCGGACCCAAGAAGATCCGCTACGTGCTCGCCCACTGGGATGGCAACGTCTTCTCCTACCTTTCGAGCGGGGAGAACGCCACCGGCATCTCGGCGGTCACCTTCGGGGTCGCGCCGGGCGGGACGGCTTCGCGCATGACGATCGAGGGGCTCGACGATGAAGGGGTCGGCACGTTCGTACGCTAGCGGCGCATCCGGCCAAGGTCGGCGCGCGTTATAGAAGGTGATGAACCACGACGTAACCCCCGAGATCACCAAGACCGAAGCCGTGTGGCGCGCCGAACTCGGCCCCGAGCGCTACCACATCCTGCGCGAGGCCGGTACCGAGCGCCCGTTCACCGGTAGCCTGCTCGAAGAACGCGGTGCCGGAACGTTCACGTGCGGCGCGTGCGGCGTGGAACTGTTCGCCTCCGATGCGAAGTTCGATTCGCATTGCGGTTGGCCCAGTTTCACCCATCCCGACGAGCAGAAGAACGTCCGACTCCTGGACGACAGCAGCCTCGGCATGCGGCGCGTCGAAGTCCGCTGCAAGAAGTGCGATTCCCATCTCGGGCACGTCTTCGATGACGGCCCCGGACCGACGCACGAGCGCTATTGCATCAACTCGCTCTCGATCGGCTTCAAACCGGCCTGACCGGTTCGCTACGCTTCGCCGGAGTCGTCGCGTAGATAGGCGACATCGGCAAGGTCTTGGAGGCGGCCCGCGGCCTGCTTGTTCGCTATAAGATCTGCCCGTCCGATATACTGCGTTGCCGCGCCTCCGTACGAAGCCGCAATGCGGTTCTGCCAGGCCTGTTCGAATTCGACGCCGTCGATGGTGGTGATGATGTCGATCTGATTCGGTGGGCGACCCATGATAAAGAACGTCCCCGGGCTGGCGAGATCGCTTGGACCGAGGCCCTCGATCGGCGCGCCGAATGCCGCGAGCGCTTCCCAGACTCGGACAGCGTTTTGCGGATCGGTGCCGATGAAGATATCGGCGTCCTTCGTGACACGCGGCCGGCCGTGATACGCGAACGCATACCCGCCGATGACGAGATATTCAGCTTCGGCGGCGTTCAACGCGTGCAAGAGTTCGATCAAGTCGATATTTGGATGCATCGCTCCCCCACGTATCGGTCTGCTCACAGACCAGCGCCCAGATCATCTCCGCCCGCTCCGATGGCGGAATCGCTGCGTCGATCGCGCGCTTATGTGCGGCCGCCTCGCCGAACGATCGAGCGACGTATCCGCTCCACTTCGAACGTCGTTCTGCGGCACGCGTTTGAGACGGCTCGTCCATATCCTTAGGCGTTCGACCAACGTGCGAGAATGCTTGCATCGGCAGGATAATCGCGCCGGCGGGCCTACTCTTTGGCGATGACCGAATATCCCCGCGATATGGTCGGGTACGGCGAGATTCCGCCAGATCCGAAATGGCCCAAGGGCGCGCGCATCGCCGTCCAGATCGTCATGAACTACGAAGAGGGATCGGAGTATTCGATTCCCGACGGCGACGG
>JBEPVY010000244.1:0-3117 GCA_041690835.1 Vulcanimicrobiota bacterium
GGGGGGGGGGGGGGGGGGGGGGGGGGGGGGGGGGGGGGGGGGCCCCCCCGCGGGGGGGGGGGCCCCGGGCGGGGGGGGCTGCCAGTGGTGGGGTTGCGGTGACGCCGATCTCGATCGGATAGTTCGAGCCGCCGTCGGTCATGGTCGCGACCGTAACCGGAACGGTCGCGCCGGCTGCCAGCGCGTAGGACGTGATCTGGTAGCGTTGGCTCGAGTCGCGGACGCAGCCCATCTCGACGGGCGTGCCGCCGAGGAAAAACGTCGAGCGCACGATTCCACCGATCGGCCGTTCGTACAGATAGGCGATGGCCGGCTTGTCGGTCGGATTGTTCAGCGAGAACGCGATCGTCTGGAGCACGCCGTAGTCGCCCCCATCCCGGCCCGCATCCGCATCGGCGCCCGGCGGGCCCTGATCGCCATAGATCAGCGAGACGTCCGGGCCGCCCGCGACATAGTTCCGATACGCGTTCCCGTAATCGCCATCGATCTTGAAGATGCCGGTCCGCTTATGGCCGTCCTTGGCGAGCGGTGCTTGAATCCCGATCTGCGCGATCGCATCCGCATCGGCATCCGGTGGGACTGCGAGGACAGAGATCTCGACCGGGCCACCACCCAAGACCCGAAGGTCGATCGAGCCCGCGATGCCGGCCCCGCCGCCGAAGGTCACATCCATCAACGGGTAGTCCCCGCCGGTCGGCAGATCGATGACCACACCCTGATTGCGCTGCTTCGCGAACACGTAGTTGCGGCTGACGTTGTGCCCGACGGTCATCACGTCGACGTTCGGGCCGCCGGTCGCCGCGATCACGTGCACCGGCGTCGGCTCTTGCGTCGTCGCGGTCAGCATCAGGATCAGCCGATGCTGGGATGCATCGCTATCGTGATAGTAGTAGAGCCGGACGGGCGTGCCCGGCCGGATCGTCGCGTGATAGAGCAGGCCGTCGCCCGCGATCCGCTCCGGATCGTCGTCGTAGAGAAGCAGCGCCGGCACGAACGGATCGAGCGTCATGTTCGTCACGTTGACGGTCGTGCTGCCCGCGACGTCGAGATAGTTCTCGCCGCCCGCGATCTGCACCGGAACGACCACGCTGGTATGCGCGCCGCTCGGCAACGGGCTTGCTGCGGGCACGGCGTACGTCGCCTGTGCGCCGGGTTGGAGTTGCGTCGCGCGGCGAACGAGATCGCGGATCTGCGCGGTCAGCCAATCGCCGTCAACGGGCGTCCCGGTGACATTGAGCGAGAGGATCTGCGCGAGCGTACCGCCGTACGGCGCGACCCGGACCGGTACGTCGATCTGGGCCCCGCTCGGATCGGCGACGTGCATCGTATCGGTACCGGTCTTGTCGCTCGCGGTCAGGTGGATCACGTGGGTGGTCTGATCGGGTACGGCCGTCACCAGGTTCTGATCGAGCGTCACCGCCAGATCGCCGTTCGCGTTGGCGATCGTCACGTCGATGAAGCCGCCCGGCGCGATCGCGACCGAGGCGGGCTGCGCGGAGATCGCGACCAAAGCCGGCGAGGCCTCGGGCGAGGGCGACGCGCTCGGCGCGGGTGTAGAGAGCGGGGGCGGGGTAGGCGGCGGCGTCGGTGACGGAACCTGGGCCGTCAGCGCGCCGATCACCAGCGCACCGACGGCGAACGGGTTTAGCACCCGGCCTTATTTGACCTCAGGGTAGCCTGCGGCCTTGAGCGCCGTCGAAAGCGGGGCGAGCGACTTGAGGAACGCGTCGACATCCCGCGTGCGAGCGGCGTAGTTCGCATCCACGCGCCGGCCGAAGTCGAGGACCGCGGGCGTCACCAAGCCCGTGCCGGCGCTCGAGAGGTCCTCGCGCAAGCGGCCGGAGCGCTGCACGAAGTCTTCGAAGTTCTGGTAGTCCGCCGTCAGGGCGTCTTGCAACGTCTGGCGATCGGCCAGTGCCTTGTCGATCGCGGCGACCGTCGCCGCGTCCTTCTTGGTATCCGCCGCGGCGCGCGTCTTCGTCAACTGCGCCTTGACGTCGTCGAGCCGGTTCAAGGTGACGTCGAGGTCCGAGAACTTCTGCATATAGGCGTTATTGAACGCGGCGACCGCTTCGATCTCGGCGGGGGTCTCGAGCGTATCCGGATCCGGCTTGACGATCGCCGCGACCGTGAACGTCTTGCCCGAGAGCGTCATCGCGATCGTGTAGCGACCGGGCGCAACGCCCGCACCTTCATCCGGACCCTTGAAGAACTTGCCTGCACCGTTCCACTTGACGGGGCCGTCGCGGGTGTAGTCCCAGACGAACGACTGCAGACCCGCATCGTTGCTGATCCACGGATTCGCCTTCACGGCGAACGGATTGTCGTGATTCCCCTGGACCGTGCGGATCAGGTGTCTCTGTGCGTCGTAGATCTTGATGACGGGCGGGATCTTGCTCGACGTCGGTTGGTAGTACGTGACGACGACCCCGAACGCCGGATTAGCGCCGGCATAGTCGGTGTACGTGCCTTCGTCGTCGCCGTGCAGATTGTACTGATACGAGACGCGCGGCGCGAGCACGAACGGCGCCTTGGGCGCGTCGCATCCGGCGAGTTGGACCGGTCGCAGATCGTCCATGATGTAGAGCGCGCGCCCGTGGGTCGCGATCGCCAGATCGTCCCAGGTCGACTGGAAGCGCATGTCGCGTACGGACGCCGTCGGCAGCTCGTTCTTGAAGTCGTGCCAGTTCGCGCCACCATCGCACGAGAGCCACAGACCCGTCTCGGTTCCGGCATAGACCAGATTCCGGTTGCGCAGATCCGGGCGGATCGAACGCGCGTAGACGTTCTCGGGGAGCCCCTTCGAGATCGCGGTCCAATGCGCGCCGAAATCGCGGGTGACGAAGAGATAGGGTTTGTAATCTCCGAGCAGATGGCGATCCATCGACGCGAAGGCCGTGCCGGAGACGGTCGTCGAGGGTGCGACCGTCTCGAACTCGCCGTGGTCGGGGATGCCGGCCGGCGAGACGTTCTTCCAATGCTTGCCGCCGTCGCGCGTCAACTGCACTTGGCCGTCGTCCGTACCCGCCCAGATCTCACCGCGGTTGAGCGACGAGCCCTCGACGTCGAGAATCGTGTTGTAGTTCTCGGCGCTCGAGACGTCGTGCGTGATCGGAC
>JBEPVY010000245.1:0-3108 GCA_041690835.1 Vulcanimicrobiota bacterium
TCGGCATCGACGTGACCGGAGGAGCGCGCCAGCGGCTGCTCGAGGATTGTCCGGTGTGCTGTCGCCCGCTGGTCTTCACGATCGTCGTCGACCGCGACGGTGACGGCATCGTCGAGTCGGTGAAGGCGGAATGATGCTACGCGGTCAGCTCCAGGTATGGAGCCACTGACGCATCTGGATCGCCCACATCGGCGTGACGACGCCCGCCAAGATCGGATAGAAGAAGACGAACGCGACGAACACGGCGAGCACGTATGCGGCCGCCGGGATCTTCCAGCCGCGTTCCCACATGCGCTGCAAGGCGATCGCGTTGCACAGACAGATCAGCGCGACGTCCACGTAGAAGTGGTAGTTCCAGGCGATGCGCGGCGTGGCGATCCACGGCAGCCACTGCGCGAGGTAGGCGATGACGATGAGGGCGTAGCCCTTGTTCCGTTCGCGCCAGGCCAGGAATCCGACGAATGGGACCGCGAGCAGGCCGAACCATAGGATCAGCGGATTGGGCAGCGAGTAGATGTATCCGGCGGTCACGTGGTCGCCGCTACCGCCGTATTTGGCGTAGTACATGACGGGCCGGATGTCCAAGGGCCACTGCCACCAGACCGACTGATACGGATGCGTCGCGACGAGGTGATCGTGATATTCGAACGCGCCGTACTGCATGTCGACGACGTCCGTCACGGTATAGGCGCGGGGCGGTGACTGAGGCAGATCCTTGAGCCCGACGAAGTGCGGGATGTAGGCGAGCGAATACGCCGTGCCGAGCGCGAAGAGGATCGCGCAGAAGATCACGTCGAGGCGAAACCCGAAGGGCGTACCCCACGCGTACGGGACGCGGTCGCGATTGAGATAGTGCTCGCGGAACGTTCGGGCGACGGGCTGGAGGGTGACCAGCGCGAGGATCGCGACGGCCACGCCGTACACCATGATGCCGTACCACTTGCTGGTGACGAGCAGGGCGGCCGCAGCCGCGAAGACCGCGAGCCACAGATCGGCCGCGTGCGGGCGAGACGGCCGCTTGAGGAGCCGCGCCTCGAAGACCAACCGGTAGACGAGGTAGAGGCCGGTCGTGATGTAGACGACCAGCACCACCTTGGTGGAGAACGCCTCGGTCGGGAAGCGCACCAGCACGAAGCCGATCGCGATCGCGATGGAAGCGGCGACGCCGCCCGCGCGCGCGCGCATGGTCGCCAGAAACCCGGACGTGTCGAACGGTTCGTTCTCGCGTTCGTGCGAGGCGATCCAGAAGCGGTAGAACGCATAGATGGCCGCGAGCGAGAAGAGCGCGACGAATGCCTCGGGCGTCGCGATCCGCGACTGCACGAAGTGCTGGCCGTCGAGGGCCAGCAGGATGGCGGCGACGGCAGCGAAGAGCGACGAGCCGGTGACGCGCTTGGCGAAGACGTAGAGCAGCCAGACGACCAGCGCGCCGGCGACGACGTTGAGGAAGCGCCAGCCGTACGACGTGTCGCCGTGGGCCATGCCCCCGAACATCCAGGTGGAGAACGTGATGAGGAGTTTCGTGACCGGCGGGTGCGTGCTCTCGTAGATGTAGTTGCGCGTGAGATAGTTCTCGGCCGCGCGTGCGAAGTAGATCTCGTCGAAGATCTTATCGGCGGGGAACCAATAGTTGATGAAGAGCACGACGAACGAGGCCAGCCCGATCCCGATCGAGAGCACGTAGTCGAGCGGCCATATCAAGCCCGCTGTCCCCTCGTTCCCATCGCCTTCCGGCCTGCGCGGAAAGGACGGCCAAGCCAAAGCGGGGCGCACGGTATCGCCGGCCTCGCGGACGTCGCCGCTGAGATAGACGAAGCCGAGCGCGAAGAACGCCGCCACATTGATAAACGAGAGCAGGTGGTCGCCCCAGCCCCAGATGTCGACCGCGTCGACGCCGGGCACGCTGTGCGTCACCACATATAAGTAGCGCAGCGAGTAGAGCAGGTTGGCGACGAGAGTGACGGTGACGACGGCGGCGCCGGCGAGGTAGCGTCGGCCGATCGAGATGGTCGCGCAGAGGAAGAGCAGCGCGTCGAAGACATAGCGCTCGTGCATGCGCGTCATCAGGATGAAGAAGCCGAAGGCGAGCAGGGCGCTCGCCTCGACGAACGATTCGCGCGTGCGCTCCTGGAGGTAGCGCCACACGATCAGCCCGGCCGCGCCGGCGAAGAGGAGCCAGCCCCAGGCGTGCTGCGAGAGAAACGCTACCGTCTGCGTGTCAGCCTGCCAGAACGGCCGCGCGACCGTCCACAGATTGAAGGCATTCACGGAGTTGAACGAATAGCCGTTATAGCCGCCCGCGTAGATGCCGTAGAGCCAGGTGAAAAGGCCGCCGATCGATCCCGACGGATGGAACGGCCGCGCGGCGACGACGGCCAACGCGAACGACGCGGCGATTCCGCCGAGGGTCGCGAGCGCGCGGATGCGGAGACGCTCGCGCGATGCGAATGCGAACGCGATGAAGAGCGGGATGAGGACGGCGGCTTGGGGCTTGACGAGGATCGAGGCGGCTAACGCCAGCCACGCTTCGACCACGAACCACGGCGTGTCGGCGTCGTCGTCCGCGGCTCGAACCATCAGATAGATGCCGAGCAGCGCCAGCCCGCCGGAGACGGAATCGACCTGGCCCCACGCGGCCGACACGAAGATCGCGGCGGGGTTGAGCGCGAAGAACGCGGCCGCGCCCAGCGCCCACGCCTCGGTCGCGTAGCGCCGCACCAACGCGTAGAGCAGCGCCGCGTCGACGAGATCCATCAGGATCGCCGGCGCTTTGACGAGCGCGACGAAGAGGCCCGGGTTCCCGTTGGGTGCGAGCGCGGCATAGACGTGCCCGACGACCCACAAGACGTAGAGATAACCGGGGGGGTAATCGGCGAATCCCGCGCCGTTATAGAAGCTCGCCAGCGGGGTGGTCGTCAGTTGCGATGCCCAGCCCTGGAAGTCGCCGACGTCGATGCTGAATCCGCCGCTCCGAATGAAGAGCAGGCGGACGAGCAAACCGAGGACGAGGAGGCCGATAAGGCGCCCGCGGGACGAGAGGCGTTGCATCGGTCTACTATACAACACGAATTGAGAGTTCAGAGAGAGTCGGACGCTAGTTTAGGGGCA
>JBEPVY010000246.1:0-3106 GCA_041690835.1 Vulcanimicrobiota bacterium
GGCGACCACCGGCGTGCCACCGTTGACCGCGATCGCTACCGAAGAGGCCGACGGCGAGAGGAAGGCCGGGCGTCGCGTGCTACTCGCCGACGCGTCCTGCGCGAATTGCAGCCGGAACGTCCCGGTCGCGGATCGCGTTCCGGACGACGATGACGAGGCGGGGAGACTATCGCCGCCGCCCGAGCACCCCGCGAGCACGGCGACCAGGACACAGCACAAAATAAGACGGGTAGTCATAGCGAACCTCCACGTCGGCACTTCGGCGCCGACGAGCAGGGGCCTCGGGCCGGCGCTCCGAGCTTAGTCGGACTGAAAGCGACTGGATGGTAGCCGATTTGACCGAGTTCGATGTCGGGGGTGGAAAAATGCTTAGAGGACTCCTTTGGGACGTCGAAACATCGATCGTCGCTCTTCGTTGCTCCGAAGCGAATATGGATCTGGTCGGCGCCGAAGACGCTACCGTCCTAATGCTTCTTGGAGCGCCGTGGAGCGAGGTGTGGATGAGGCGTCTGGTCAGTGAACTATTGGCACTCGGATCTGTTGGATTCGGGTTCATCGGCGTTGCGGCCAACCGCGCCCATGACATCGCGGATATGGAAAAGCTAGAAGCAGAACGTGCTCTCGGAATATCAATTCCAACGATTGCCTTCGATGAAGGCACCCTTGGGGAGGACCTGCTGAGCGCGGTCGGGATCCTCAGCGGTACGGTCGCCAGCATTTCGCGCTATTTGGTCCTTGTTGTCGCGGCTGACATGTCGCCTGAAGACGTTGGACTCACGCTGACTACGGTTCTCGGGTTTCGACCCGATGCCGATCAGATCTGAGCGGAGTCCCGACCGAGATGGCGGCGGCTAGGCGCTGCGGCGGGCCTGGCGACTTGCCGTGGCACCGAGCAGGCTGACGACCACGACGGTGGCCGCAATTGCGCTGAGGTAGAGCGGCGCGGTGAGCGTTGCCGCGGAGAAGTCCACGAACGACGCGTGGTTGATCGGGCCGATGTACCAGAGGAGTAGATAGAGCGCTTCGAACGGGCGCGGCGAGGCGGAGACCGTGCCGAGTGCGAGCGCGACCGCGGCGGTCGCCGTGATGACGAGCACGCACGCGAGTGCGCCGAGCGAGTGACCCGTCGCGATCATGCGGATGAGATAGCCCACGCAGATCGCCGTGCCGAGCAGGGTGCCCGCCGCGATTTGGATCGGCTGCGTCCGGTTGACGTAACCGCGCGTGGTCGCAAGGATGTCGTCCACGCCCCAATGCCGTTCGCGCGAACCGAGCGCGGAGAGCCGTTCGAGCGGCCAGATGAACGCGACCGGAAGGATGTAGGCGGTCACGACGCCGAGCGGGGCGACGCCGCAGGCGATCGCAAGGCCGAGCGCGCCGAGCATCCACCAGACGTTCGCGCCGTTGACGAGAAGCGCGAACTCGGCGCGGAAGACGCGCAGCCCCGCGACGTTCGGGATCGCCCGAGCGAGGTCGAGATCGAAGCGCGATCGCTTCGCGGTCGTGACTTCGCGCGAGAATCGGTCGAAGAGCGGCGAGACGATCGCGACCAAGAGCAGCGAGATCAGGAACCACATCGCACGTTGCGCGATCAGCCACGGCGTCCACGAGATACCGGCATACGCGTAGGTCGAGAGGCCGCGGCGCGGAAGGGCACTGCCGCCGATCACGATCTGGTCGAGCTTGAGCTTCGGATACTCCACGCGTGCCGCGTCGCGCAATCCGATGACGACGCCCGCGCCGCCAAGTGCGTCGTAGGGCGCGATCCGATCGCCGTGGTCCAGCGCGAGGGTGACCGGAAAGATCATCAGCAGATTCCAGATCACGGCGAAGACGATACCGCCGAAGATCCCACGCAACGGGCGGATCACATCGAAGGCGACGCCGAGGGCGGAGACCAACGCCATGCACGGAACCGTGATGGCCAGGAACGGCAAAAGGTAGGCCAGCACGTCGATATGCCGGTTCTCACCGCGTAGCTCTTGCATCAGTACTGCGGCGACGCACGAGATGCCGGCGACCGCTAGCAGCAATGCGAAATTGCTGACGAACTTGCCGAATAGAAACATCAGCCGACCGGTCGGCGACGCGCAGACGATGCCGTCGACGTCGAGTGCCCGATCGCGCTCGACCGAACCGCGGACCAGGAAGAAGCCGATCAAGCTCAGGTACAGGACGGTGAAGACGGCGATCGCCGACCCGAGGTACGCCGAATCGTAGATGCCGCGGTGGCCGTCGATGATGATCGTCGCGTAGCCCGCATTCGGCCCGGGGAAGTAGATATAGCCGATGTAGAGCGTGACGACGATCGTCAGCAGGAACGAGAAGCGGCGCATCCGTTCGGCGTCATCGGCGCTCGCGATCGCGAAGAGTCGCCTCACGCCGCGCGGGCTCCGCGCACGTTCACGAGGTAGGCCTCTTCGAGCGAAGGCGCGACGCCGGAGAATCCGACCGGTGCCTCGTCGTCGCACAGCCGCACCAGCACGCCGTCGCGCCGGCGTAGCGCCGACGTGACCGTGTACCGCGCGCGCATCGCTTCGAGGCCGGCCGGATCGACCAGCCCTTCCCAGACGCGACCGTTCAGCCGCGCGGCGAGATCGGCTGGTGCATCGTCGGCGATCACGGTTCCACCCGCGATCATGACCACGCGTTCGGCGATCGTCTCGACATCGGAGACGATGTGGGTGGAGAGGATCACCACGCGGTCGCCGGCGATGCCGGTGATCAACTCGCGAAAGCGAGAGCGCTCTTCGGGGTCGAGCCCGACGGTCGGCTCGTCCACGATCGCGACCTGCGGATCGTTGAGCAGCGCTTGGGCGATGCCGACGCGTTGCTTCATCCCGCCGGAGAATCCGCCGAGCGGACGATTCCCGGCCGACGTGAGGTTGAGCTGCTCGAGCAGATCGTCGATCCTGCGCTCGGCGTTCTTGCCCTTCATGTCTTTGAGCGCGGCGATATAGCGCAAGAACTCCCGCGCGCTCAGGTTCGGGTAGACGCCCGCGTCTTGCGGAAGATAGCCGAGGCTCGAACGTAGCGCATCGGGTTGGCTCGCGATATCGACGCCGTTCCAGCGCACCGTTCCGCCGGTCGGCTTCATCACGGTGGC
>JBEPVY010000247.1:0-3089 GCA_041690835.1 Vulcanimicrobiota bacterium
GCCGTTACTTCCTCGTTATTTCGTTGCGGCGTCTTCTTGGGTTCCGTCGGCGTAGGTGATGTGGGTGATGGCGCAGCGTTGGGCGTTGCCGACGGCGTCTTTCGGATTGGAGACGGCCAGGCTCGCGTCGGCGTCCTTGTTCGGCTCGATGGCGGGGCGGAAGATGGCGGCACCGTTCACGCGCGTGAACTTGAAATCGTGGTAGAAGTCGAGCGTGATGCCCACGTTGGCGACCGGCTTGCCAGCGGCGTTGTGGACCTTGACGGTTACGCTCGAGCCCTGTGGGCCGCCCACGGCGTCGCATTGCTTGACGCTTACCGGCAGATCGTGCTTTCCGCAGGCGGTGAGTGCGAATGCGGCCAGCGCGCTTGCGAGGATGCGACTAGAGCGTGACATCGGGGATTCTTTCCACGCGGATCATGCGATCGGATTCGATCAGGCGGGCGAGGACGTCTTGGCCGCCTTCGAGTTTCCCGAATACCGTGAAGTCGCGGTCGAGGTGGAGTTGCGGGCTGAGGTCGATGTAGAATTGCGTTCCCGCTGAGTCGCGGATGGCGTGGGCGTTGGGCGGGTCGGTGTAGTTCATCCCCATCGAGATGATGCCGGTGATCTGCTCGAGCGGATTTTCCTCGGCCCCGATGGTGTAGCCGGCATCGCCGTCGCCGTTGTCGGTCGGGTCGCCGGTCTGCACGACGAAGTCGGGCACGATGCGGAACCAGCGGTTGTTGTCGTAGTAGCCGTGATCGGCGACGTCGAGGAAGTTCGCGACCGTGAGCGGCGCCCACTCGGGATAGAGCGTGAGATAGAGGTCGCCCTTGGAGGTGACGATCCTCACGCGCGGGTGCGGGCCGGGAGCCGGGCCGGTCATATCCGCCGCGGTCGACGGCATCAGCGGCAATTGCATCGCACTTGCGACGAGCGGCGCGACCGGTTTTCCGCTCGCGCCCGTGCGCGGGAGCGCGGGAAGAGCCGCGAACGGATCCGGTGCGACCGGAGGGAGATGCAGACCGGGCAGAAGCGCGGCGAGGTGATCGCTCTGCGGTTTACCGCTCAGGATGAGGATCGCTTCGTTCGCCTGTTCTTGGACGCGCCACGACGGGTCGTCGAGAAGCGGTTGCAATGCGGCGATGGCGTTCTTATCCTTGAGCCGGCCGTAGGCGCGTACGGCTTCGATGCGGACGAGTTCGTTCGGGTCGTGGAGCGACTTCGTCAGCAATTCGCGCGGGACGCGCGTCGGAAAGGCGCGGTAGATCGCCCAGAGCGCGTGCCAGCGAACGCCATCGTTCGCGTCGGTCTGGACGGCACGCACGAGTTGGAGCGACGCGTAAAAGCTCGCAGGCCCCGTGCCGAACGCGCCGAGTTCGGTCGCCGCGCGAGCGCGGACGATCGGATCCGCGTCGGTGTGCAGCCGGAATCCGAGGGCGTGGGCCGCCACGTTCTGAAGGGCGCCCAGCCGTCCGGCGGCTTGATAGCGGCCGATCGCATCGAGGGCGGCGATCTTCACCGCGCCGAGCGGCGTGATGCCCGAACTGACGACGGGCGCCGCGTCTTCGGGGCGGCCGATCAGGCCGAGTCCGTAGACCGCGAGCGCCCGGACCGGAGTGCGTCCGTCGGTGATATGCGCGAGCAGGAGCGGTGCGCCCTCGGCCAGGCGCGCGCGGCCGATAGCCAGGGCCGCTCTTGCGGCCAGGCGGGTGTCGGGCGAGGCGAGGTAGCCGGCGAGCTCGCCGTTGCCGAGGCTGCGGGCGGCTTCCAGGGCAAGGATCCGGACGTAGGGATCCGGCGGGCTCTGGGCCGGGGCGGCCGCGGTGCTCAGTGCCATCGCCAAGCTCGCTGCTGCGAGCGCGCCGAACCATCTCATGCTTGCTTCTCCTAAAGACCTCCTCAGGATGTATGGCCGACGGTCACGATTCCTTCGGCGGGAGACGTTTTAAGAAGGCTGGCCGTTATAGCGGCGAAGCCAGAAACGGAGATGCGTGTGAGACGGGGACAACAATTCTGGGGCGCGATCGTCGCGCTCACATTCGTATTGGGTCTGCCCTTCGGCGGCCGCTCGAGCGCGGTGCCGGTCCCGACCCCACCGCCGCACGCGCGCGAGACGCCGACCGAACCCCCACCGCCGGCCTCGACGTCGGCGAATATGCTTCCCTTCGATTCGAGCGTGATGCTCGTACTCGACGACGCCATCGGGTCGGCCGTCTCTTCGCGCAGCCAAGTCGCTCGCGCTCACCTCAAGGATGCGCTCGCGATCGGCAGCAGAGTGCTCGCTCCCGCGGGAGCGCCGGTCTCGATCGATATCCTCGCGTCCGAGGGAGCGAAATCGGGCGACGTCTACGGATACGTCGACATCGCGATCGAACCGCTGGTGCTCTCGGACGGCAGCCGTCTGCCGCTGCGCACGCCCTACGCACACCTGACCACCTACGTGACGGCCGGCCATGCCGCGACCGTCGGCGTCGAGGACACGATCGGCGACATCTTCATCCCCGGTCACATCATCTATCGCGCGATGCGAAAGGGCCGCAACGTCACGTTGCCGGCCGGCTCGATGCTGCGCACCCGCACGCTCGGTTCGGTCAGCATCAACGCGCGCGGCGAGGTCGCCGTGGCGACGCCCGCTCCGATCACCATGCCCTCGACCGCTCCGGTCGGCGACTTCAAGCCGCTGCCGTTCGCGACGGCCGCCGTCCTGCGCCCCAACCAACGTCCGACACCGTATCATGCAACGCCGGAGCCGACCGACACTCCGGCTCCAACGCCAACACCCTAAGGAGCATTCGTGAAGTATCGCATCGCCGCACTCGCCTCGGTCTTCGCCTTCGCCCTCGCAGCGAGCGGCGCACAAGCCGCCAAGATATCGCCGCAGCCGAAGGGCGCGGAGCTCGCCTTCGTCTCGTCGATCCAAAAAGATCTGATGGCGCGCTTCCCGAACGCGGCGGCCGCGGAGAAAGCCGGCTACTTCCGCTACACGAACGAAGACAACACGGGTTCGATCTCCTACACGAATAACCAATGGACGAGCGATCCGACCCATCCGAGCCAGCTCTGGTTCGACGCGAACGGCAATCTGCTCGGCGCCGACTTCTCGC
>JBEPVY010000248.1:0-3085 GCA_041690835.1 Vulcanimicrobiota bacterium
ACATCCGCAAGGCGATCGAGAAGAGCGATCTCGGCCTGACGCCCAACGTCGACGGTCAGAGCATCCGCTTGAGCATTCCGCCGCTCAACGAAGAGCGCCGCAAAGACCTCGTCAAGGTCATCAAAAAGAAGGCCGAAGACGGCAAGATCGCCGTGCGCAACGTGCGCCACAAGGCGCACGACGATCTCAAGGCCGAGCAGAAGAACGGCGAGATCACCGAAGACGACAATAAGCGCTCGCAGGACGCGCTCCAGAAGCTGACCGATCGTTTCACCAAAGAGATCGACACGCTCGTCGCAAGCAAAGAAAAAGAAGTGATGGAGGTCTGACATCTCAGACCTCGCCGAGCCCGCGGATCTCGTGATGCTGACCGACGTGGAAGCGCGGCGTGCCGTCGGCGAGCGCCGCGTCCGCGTTTCCGTGCTCGCGCCCGTCGGTGCGTGGCTCGGCGTCGGCGACCTGCGGGTGTTGCGCGTGCGCGCCGACGGCGACGACCTGAACTTCACCCTCGGATACGCGTCGTACGAACGCGGGGCGGCGGCGTGAGCCGCACCGAGGACGGGCCCAAACACGTCGCCATCATCATGGACGGCAATCGTCGTTGGGCCCGCGAGCGGGGTATGCCGGCGATCGAAGGTCACCGCCGCGGGATCGTCGCGCTGCGCGAAGTGCTCCAGGCCGCTAAGGACGAGGGCGTCGCCCATCTGACCGTCTACGGATTCTCGACCGAGAACTGGTCGCGCGAGAAGAACGAGATCTCGCTGCTCTTCGAACTCTGCATCTTCTTCGCGCGCAGCGAACTGGCCGAACTGCAGCGCAACAACGTCCGCGTGCGCATCCTGGGCGCGTGGGAAGAACTCCCCGAACGCTCGCGCGAATCCTTGCGTTCGTTGCAGGACGCGACCGCCGCCAACACCGGCGTGCAGTTGAATCTGGCCGTCAACTACAGCTCGCGCCTCGAACTCGAGCGCGCCGTGCAGGCGATCGCGCGCGACGTCGCGGCGGGCACGTTGGATCCGAAGGACGTCGACGAAGCCAAGATCGGTTCGTACCTGTTCACCGCAGATCTGCCCGATCCGGATCTGCTGATCCGTCCGGGCGGCGAGCATCGCCTCTCGAACTTCTTGCTCTATCAGGCGGCCTACACGGAGCTCGTGATGTCCGACGTCTATTGGCCCGATTTCGGCCGCGAAGAGTTCGCTCGCGCGGTCGGCGATTTCCGGAGCCGGCTCCGCCGGTTCGGGACGTGATCACAGGGACCGCCAACCCCGCGCTCGAGGGCGTGCGCGGCAATCCTATCACGACGCGACGGGTCGTCGTCGGCCTGCTCTTGGCGGTCTTCGGGCTTTCGACGCTCGCGATCCCGTGGTGCTTCTACGTGCTGCTGCTCGTGATCGGGCTCTCGTGCATCTATGAGTTGAACGCGCTCTGTTCGATCAAGGGACAGCCGCTCGAATATCCGATCGCGGTCTTCGGCGTCGGCGCCTACATCGTGCTCGCCGCGCTCGGTCTGCTCCACAAGTGGGAGGGCGCGCTGCTGGCCGGAATCGTGATCGCGACGTTCTGGATCGGCATGTACGGCGAACAGATGGGCTACTTCGCCCGGACCGCCTATACGTTGCTCGCGGTGCTCTACATCGGCAAGTCGCTCACGTACTTCGTCTTCATCCGCGAACTGGCCGGCACCGGGCTCTGGCTCGCGCTGATGGCGATCGTCCTGATCGCGATGACCGACGTGCTCGGAATGGTGGTCGGAACGCTGATCGGGCGCACGCGCCTGACGCGCATCTCGCCGAAGAAGACGGTCGAGGGTTCGGTCGGCTCGCTGATCCTGGTCGCCGGGCTCGGCGCACTGATCGCGATGTGGCCCCCCGCCCACTTGTCGATCTGGCAGGGCGCGTTGCTCGGCCTGCTGACCGCGATCGCGGCGCAAGCCGGCGATCTGGTCGAGTCGGCGCTCAAGCGGGATGCCGGCGTGAAAGATACCGGCACGGTGATCCAGGGCCACGGCGGCGTGCTCGACCGGTTCGATTCGTATCTCTTCGGCGGGATGGCGTTCTTCGGCGCGCTGCACCTGCTGGGCGTGCTGGCCGTTCAATGAGTCGCCGACGCGTCGCCATTCTCGGTTCCACGGGTTCGATCGGCACGCAAGCGCTCGACGTGATCGCGCGTCATCCCGACCGCTTCGAAGTCGTCGGCCTCGCCGCCGGACGCAACCTCGCGCTGCTGCGGGAACAGGTCGCGGCCTTCGCGCCCGAGATCTCGACGGATGCGAGCGATGGCCCGGATGGCCTGCGTCGGGTCGCATGCGAGACGCGCGCCGACATCGTGCTGGCGGCGACCGACGGGTTCGTCGCTTTCGATGCGGTCTTCGCAGCGGTCGAACGCGGCATCGATATCGCGGTCGCCAACAAAGAGTTGATCGTGGCCGCCGGCGAGCTGCTGGTCGCCGCCGCCGGGCGCAGCGGTTCGCAGTTGTTGCCGGTCGACAGCGAGCACAGCGCGATCTTCCAGTGCCTGGTCGGTGAAGACCACGCTCGCGTCGCCCAGATCGTCCTGACCGCCTCGGGCGGCCCGTTCTTACGTCGCTCGGCCGAAGAGATCGCGTCGGCAACGCTCGACCAAGCGCTGGCTCACCCGACCTGGCAGATGGGCACCAAGAATACGGTCGATTCCGCGAGCCTGATGAACAAGGGCCTCGAGGTGATCGAGGCCAGCCGCCTGTTCGGCTTCCCCGGATCGCAGATCGCGGTGGTCGTCCACCCTCAGTCGATCGCCCACGGCTTCGCCATCTTCACCGACGGCAGCGTCAAGGGCCAACTCTGCGCCCCCGACATGCGCGTCCCGATCGGCTACGCGCTCGCTTGGCCCGACCGACTGTTCCCCGAGAGCGCGCCTCCACCAGACGTCCTTGCGCTGCTCGGTATGAAACCGGACGCGGCCGGCCTACGTTACGAGTTCGAGCGGCCCGATCTCGGCCGTTTCCCCTGCTTGCGGTTGGCCTATGAGGCGCTCGAGGCCGGGGGCACGATGCCGGCCGTTCTCTCAGCCGCCAACGAGGTTGCCGTGTCAGCCTTCGTCGAGG
>JBEPVY010000249.1:0-3035 GCA_041690835.1 Vulcanimicrobiota bacterium
GCAAGAAGACCCGCGAACAGCGCGACCAGATCGAATCGATCACGCAGGAGACGCTCTCGGTCTCGGGCATCGCCCTGATCAAATCGTTCGCGCGCGAAGGCTACGAGCGCAAACGTTTCTACGACGTCGGCACCAACCTGATGGGCCTCGAGATCCGGCTCGCGAGCGTCGGTCGGTGGTTCATGGCCTCGATCGGCGCGACCGTCACCATCGGCCCCGCGATCGTGTGGCTGGCGGGCGGCTGGATCGCCTTCCACAACGACCCGAGCATCACGATCGGGTTGATATCGGCCTTCATCGGCTACATCGCGACGCGCCTCTACGGGCCGGCCGCGGCGCTGGCCGGCGTGCAAGTGCAGATCGTGAGCGCGCTTGCCGTCTTCGAACGCATCTTCGAATACCTCGACAACGAGACCGAGGAGTACGTCCCGAAGAACGCCGTCGCCCTGCCGAATGTGGATGGCGACGTGCGCTTCGACGACGTGCACTTCTCCTACTCACCGGATCGCGAGATCCTGCGGGGCATCACGCTTCACGTGGCGCCGGGCCAGATCGCCGCCTTCGTCGGTCCGTCCGGCGCCGGCAAGTCGACCATCACCCAACTGGTGCCGCGCTTCTACGACCCGCAGTCCGGCGTCGTCTCGATCGACGGTCACGACGTCCGCACGGTCACGCTCGAATCGCTCCGCCGCGACATCGGCATCGTCTCGCAAGAGACGTACCTGTTCCACGACACGGTCGCCGCCAATCTGCGCTACGCCAAGGTCGATGCGACCGATGAAGAGTTGCGCGACGCATCCCGCAAAGCCAACATCGACGAGTTCATCAGCGGCCTGACCGACGGCTACCAGACGATCGTCGGCGAACGCGGGCACAAGCTCTCGGGCGGCGAGCGCCAACGCTTGGCGATCGCGCGCGTACTGCTCAAGGATCCGCGCATCCTGATCCTCGACGAAGCCACCTCGGCGCTCGACTCGGAGAACGAGGCCGCCATCCAAGCCGCGCTCGAGATCGCGATGCGCGGCCGGACCTCGCTCGTGATCGCGCACCGTCTTTCGACCGTTCAGAACGCCGACATCATCTTCGTCGTCGACGGCGGCCGGATCGTCGAAAGCGGCACGCATGCCGAACTGATCGGACGGCCCGGCCTTTACGCGCGCCTCTATCGCACGCAGTTCCGGGAGATACCCGCGGCGACGTGATCTTCAATCGTCCATACGCCGTCCTGCTCGGCGCGACCATCGTGCTCGAGTTCGCGTGCAACCTACCGACCGGCTCGATGCCGCTCGCGTTGCTCGCCGACGGTGCGGTCGAGAGCTCGATCGTCCTGGCGATGGGCGCTGGCATGTTCGCAAACCTGCTCGGTAGTCTGCCGGTCGGCGTATTGGTCGACCGGATCGGCCGACTGGTCACCATCCGCGCCTCGGCATTGCTGATGGCGTTCGCGACGCTCGGGATGGCGCTCACGCATGGGCCCTGGTGGGGCGGACTCTTCATGGCGCTGCGCGGCTTGAGCTTGATGAGCTACGTCACCGCCGAGTTCGCGTACACCACCGAGATCGTGCCGCCCGAACGCGCGGTCTCATCCGTATCGTTCCTCGGCCTGGTCGCCAACACGATGTTCGCGGTCGCGCCAGCGGTCGGAGTCTGGCTCTGGATGCACGGCATCGCGCGCGAGCAGTACTACATCGGCACCGCGCTCGCCCTCGCCGGCACCGCCGCGCTCTGGCTGTTGCCGTCGCGTCACGACGTCAAGACCGCGTCGCCCTCGCGTACGATCATCATGCGCTCGCTCTGGCTTCCGACGATCGCGTTCTTGGTCGCGGCTGCGATCCAGAGCGGCGTCAACTTCTCGCTTGCCGTGCTGACGTTCCACCAACGCGGCCTCGGCAACGCCGCGCTCATCTTCACCGCGATGGCGCTCTCGACCGCGGCGATCCGCTATCCGGCCGGCCGTATCGCGGACAAGTTCGGTCCGCGCAGCATGTTGATCCCGATCGTGATCGCGCAGATCGCGGGTTGCCTGCTGGCCGCCTACGCATCGAACGCCTGGGAAGTCGTCGCCGCGGGTATCGCGCTCGGGATCGCGTGGGGCGCCGTCGTGCCGGTCGGCGTCGCGCTCTTCTTCGAACAGAGCGGTCGGCGCACGCGCGGCGCCGCCATGGGCGCCTACAATCTCTCGTTCAGTCTCGGCTCGGCGCTCGGTGCCGTCTTAGCCGCCGTCTTCGTCCACTTCGGCTTCGGTTACGGCGGCGCGATGCTGGTCTGCTGCGCGCTGCCCGCCCTTACCCTGCCGTTCGTGATGCGCCCCCGGCGCCGGGGCGCGGTCCCCGCATAGTTTCGCCGCTACGCGATGCCGGCCGGGATCCTCATCTCGGTCGGCGGTTCCGGCGTGTGCAAGGTCGCGCCCGTCGCGGCTTTCACTTCGTCGACCGTCACGCCCGGTGCGAGCTCGCGCAGGACCAATCCGATCGGCGTCACGTCGATGGTCGCGAGATCCGTGATGATATGATGCACCACCCGCAGGCCCGTGATCGGCAGGTTGCACTCGGCGACGATCTTGTGCGCGTTGCCCTTGGCCGTGTGCTCCATCATCACGATCAGTCGCTTCGCGCCGTGGACCAGATCCATCGCGCCGCCCATCCCCTTGACCATCTTGCCGGGGATCATCCAGTTGGCAAGATCGCCTTTTTCGCTCACCTGCATGGCACCGAGCACCGCGAGATCGATATGGCCTCCGCGGATCATTCCGAACGAGAGCGCCGAGTCGAAGAACGCCGCGCCCGGAAGCACGGTCACCGTCTCCTTGCCGGCGTTGATCAGATCGGGGTTCTCCTCGCCTTCGTACGGATACGGTCCCATCCCGAGGATGCCGTTCTCGCTCTGCAAGGTGACGGTCACGCCCTTGGGCACGTAGTTCGGGATCAAGGTCGGCAGACCGATGCCGAGATTGACGTATTGCCCGTCGCGCAGTTCTTGCGCGAGCCGAGCGGCCAGTTGCGTACGCGTCAGCGCCATCTTTAGTTCTCTCCCCG
>JBEPVY010000250.1:0-3023 GCA_041690835.1 Vulcanimicrobiota bacterium
CAACGTCAGGACCAGCGCGAGCGCTTTACTTGCTGAGCGCATCCTGGACATCTTTGGTGATGTCCGTACCGCCGAAGATCACGTCCGCGCGGTCGATGACGAGCAGAAGGTCTTTCTTCTTGGCTACGTCGGCGGTCACGGACTTGGTCTGATCGACGAGCGGCTTGAGGAGCAAGTCCTGTTTGTCGGAGAGAATTTTGTTGTACTCCTTGCCGACGGCCTGTTTGTCCGCATCGGTCCGCGCCGATGCGAGCTTGGCCTGGAACGCGCTGCGTTGATCGGTCGCGAACTTGGCGAACTGATCGTTCGCGTCTTTCACCTTCGGCAGACCGTCGAGCACGGTCTGATCGACGAACCCGACCGCCGACGGAGGCGGCGTGGCGGACGGCGGCGCGAGCGCCTGCGACGACTGCAAGAGGTCGATCACGTCTTTGGTCACGTCGCGACCGCCGAAGATCACGATGCGCTTGTCGACGATGACGCTCAGATTATCCGAGGCGCTGACCTTCGCGATCGCGATCTGCGCGCGCGTGAAGAGCGGCCCGATCACGTCGCGCTGCTTGTCCGAGAACTTGGTCTGGAACTGGATCGTGATGCGTTGGCGATCCGCATCCGTCTTCGCGGATTTCATGGCGGCGTTGAACTGCCCGTCGAGCTGCGCCTTGTAGGCCGAGAGCTGGCCGTTCGCCTGCCGGAACGCGGGGAGCGACGCGATCGCGGCCTGATCCACGAACCCCACGTCGCCGAGGTCCGCGCCGATGGCGGCCGGCGCGACGGCGCCGCCGAGCATGAGCGCGGCGGCGAGAATCGAGATGAAACGGATCTTCATGTTGTCCTTGCGTCTTGCTGGTACTAGAATGACTGGCCGATGCCGAAGCTGGTGTGCGTGCTGCCGTTGCCCTTGGCGATGTCGATGCGCACCGTATGCAGTCCGAGTTGCGGGACGTCGAAGCGGATCCCGAATCCGTAATCGCCACGGAACGTCCAGTTGCCGGGGTAGCCGATGATCCGGTTGGTATACGGATCCAATAGCGGGGTCGCGCCGCGGATGCGATAGGCGAGCTGATCGACGAAGATCGCGGCCACGAGTTTGCGGTCCGGCGTGACCGGCTGACGGAACTCGATCTGACCGAGCGCCGCATCCGTCCCGTAGAAGACGGTGTCGAAACCGCGGAGCTGCTGGTCCGAGAACGTGTAGAGCGAGTTCGGCGGAATCGAGCCGGTGGTCGTCTGGAGCGAGCCGTGTATGCCGAGGGTGCCGTTGGTCTTCTTCACCGGGAAGAACTTCGCGATGTCGAGCGACGTCTGGGTGTAGCGGAACGACGAGCCGAGCGCCGGCATCGAGATGATCTCGTTGAGCGAGGCCTTCACGCCCCGGCTCGGATTGTAGTAGTCGTCGAGCGTGTTCACCTGGGCGCCGAGCGTGCCGTAGACGAGCTTATACGGAAGACCCGTGTTGACGTTGGCGATCGAACTCGCGTTGATGCCGAACGATCCGTTCGAACCGGTCGAACCGGCCGAGCCGCCGAGCGGGCTCGGGGTCGGGCCGACGATCACGTTCGGCTGGCCGCCCTGGAAGTAGTAGGGTGCGTCGACGAAGGTGTCGTTGGTGATGTTCTGACCGCTACCGCCGACGAAGAGCGTCGTGTAGTCGTTCAGACGGCGGCCGATGTTGACGGTCAAGCCGGCCGACTTCGCGGTGCTCGTCGAGGTGATGCCGAGCGCGGTCTGGGTCGGACTGGTCTGATAGAGCGTGACCGGGATCGGAGCGGGCGTTCCGCCGACGACCGGCGAGGTCGGAATCGTCCCGGTCGAGCTGACCAGATAGACCGGATAATAGTAGGTCGTGCCGGTCGCGAAGAGCGTGCCGCTGACGCTGAACTTCTGCGAGGCGGCCGTCTTGCCCCAATACGGGATCGTCACCTGGGCCTGCGTCTGATATTGACGCGAACCTTTTTGGAACTGCAGCGAGACCGAGTTGCCGGTACCGTGCAGGTTGTTGTCCTGGTAGCCGAGCGTGCCGTAGAGACCTTCGCCGCTGATGCCGCCCGAATAGCCGAAGCCGATCTGCGCGGACGCGGTCTTCTGTTCGGTGACGACCCAGTCCAATGTGACGAGTTCGGGATGCTTCGGATCGGGGCCGGCCTTCGGTTGAAGGTCGACCTTCGAGAAGAACTGCGTGTTGTTCAGGCGGTCGTAGTCGCGATGCAGGCCGGCCTGGGTGACGACCATGCCCGGACGCAAGCGCAGCTCGCGACGGATGACTTCGTCTTTGGTCTTGGTGTTGCCGGTGATCTGGACGACCGCGACCTTCATCACGTAGATGTCGTACTTGACGTCGGCGGTGCCGGTCTTATTGTCGATGGTGGTCGGATCGATGCCGCCTTCGAAGTTGCCGATCTGGATGTCGTACTTGTCGTAGAGCTTCTTGAGGGCGTCGAAGTCCCGCTGTTGATCGTCCGACGAGAACGTGTCGCCCGGCTTGATCGTCAGGACCGAAAGGATCAGATTCGGGGGCAGCAACGGATCGCCGCCGATCGAGATCTTGCCGATCGTGTAGCCTTCTTGGATCTGCAGCGTCAGCGCACCGGTCGCGGGATCCAGGTTGAGATCCTTGACGTGCGACGGCAGACCCTCGAAACCGATCGTTCCGTAATACGAGTTGATCTTGAGCACGTCTTGTTTGAACGTGTTCGTATTGAAGACCTGACCGACGGCGGTGTCCATCAGCGCGAGCAACGTATCGCTCGGGACCTTCTTGTTGCCGTCGAACAGGATCTTGGTGATGACCGGGTTCTCGACGACCCGATACGTGACCGCGATGCCGTTGGGGCGCTGCCGCACGAGCGGCGCCGCCACGTCGGCGAAATAGCCGAGGGCGTTCAGGCGCGCGAGATCGTCGGTGATCAGTTTCGGGTTGTACGGAACGCCGGGCTTGGCTTCGAGGATCGCGAGAATCTTGTCCGTCGGCACGTGAACGTTTCCGGTCACATCGACGGAAACGATCGTCGGCGAGGCGGCCG
>JBEPVY010000251.1:0-2977 GCA_041690835.1 Vulcanimicrobiota bacterium
CTACGGCGCGTCCGCACGGATCGTGACCTCGTCGCTCGGCGACGCTTCGGATGCGAGGTTGACTTCGATACGCTCGCTGTGGCTCGAGGGGATAGCGCGACCGACGTAATCGGGCTGGATCGGAAGTTCGCGCGATCCGCGATCGATCAGGCAGCAGAGCCGGATCGCGGCCGGACGTCCGAAATCGGTGAGCGCGTCCAGCGCCGAGCGAATGGTGCGTCCGGTGAAGAGCACGTCGTCGACCAGCACGACCGTCCGCCCGGCCACGTCCACCGGGATCTGCGACTCCGGGAGCGCGTGCGAGACGTCGTCGTCGCGATACAGATTGATGTTGAGGAAACCGAGGGACGGCTCGCGCCCGAGAATTGCGCCGATCTTGGCGGCGATGCGGATGGCGAGGGACTCGCCACCCCGCCGAATACCGATCAGGAGCAGCCCGCTCTGCGCGCCGGCCGGTTCGACGATCTCGTGCGCCAGACGGGCGATCGTGCGGTCGATCTCGTCCGCTTCGATCAGCACCCGGCCCTTGGCCGTCGCGGTCATCCGTTCTCCCCTATCGCGTTCAGTTCGCCGCGAACGCTCTCGAGTTCGCTGCGGTAGCCATCCAGCTTCGCTCGCTCCTTCGTAACCACGTCGGGCGCCGCCTTGCCTAGGAACTGCTCGTTTCCGAGCTTCTTCTCGCCGCGCTCGACCTCGGCCAGCAGGCGCTGCTCTTCTTTGGCAAGCCGGAGCCGCCGGGCGCCGGGCGAGACCGAAACGCTCACGGAGCGCAGCGCTTCATCGAGCGACCCA
Source organism: Vulcanimicrobiota bacterium (assembly GCA_041690835.1). Lineage (GTDB taxonomy): Bacteria > Vulcanimicrobiota > Vulcanimicrobiia > Vulcanimicrobiales > Vulcanimicrobiaceae > JALYSX01. Next base: position 793 of record JBEPVY010000251.1, read on the forward strand.
CCGGTCGCATCCCCGGCAAGGACGATGCGGAGCTTCGCAAAGGCTGCGAGCAGGTCTCGTTCGGCCGGATATGCATCCAGCGCGGGCGATCCGCTCGCGTCCGCCATCGCGCGCGGATCGATCTGATTCTCCGAACGTTCGTTGCGCAGACCTTCGACGCGCTCGCGAATCGCGTCGAACCGGGCGGCCGCTTCGCGATCGACCGGTACTTCTTCGGGGTCCGGCCAAGTCGCGGTCATGATCGTCACACCGTCGTGCGGAATCGTCAGCCAGACCTCCTCGGTGATGAACGGCGCGATCGGGTGGAGCAGCCGCATCGCGTTGTTCAACACGAACGAGAGCACGGTCGCGCGGGTCGGTGCGTTGGACTCGCTCTTGGTCGCTTCCACGTACCAATCGCAGAGTTCGTACCAGACGAAACGCCAGAGCGCCTCGGCGGTCGAGCCGAAATCGTAGCCGTCGAGCTTCGCACCGACCTCGACGATCGTGTCGTGCAGTCGCGTGAGGATCCAGCGATCCGCCAGCGTCAGCGAGCCGGGCGCCGGCAACGTCATCGCTCCGAGCGGGGCCTCCGGCAACGCCAGCAGATACCGGGTCGCGTTCCAGATCTTGTTGTTGAAGTTACGAGCCTCTTCGCAGCGCGACTCCTGGAAGCGCACTTCTTGGCCTTCCAAGCGCATCTGTCGGAGCATGCCCATGCGGAACGCATCCGCTCCGAACTTCTGTACCAGATCGAGCGGATCGATCGCGTTGCCGAGCGACTTCGACATCTTGCGCCCTTGCGCGTCGAAGACGAGCGGCGAGATGAAGACGGTCGGGAACGGGATCTCGCCGAGAAAATGGATGCCGAACATCACCATCCGCGCGACCCACAGGAAGATGATCTCCCAGCCGGTCATCAAGACTTGCGACGGGTACCAGTGCTCGAGTTCGGGCGTCTTCTCCGGCCAGCCGAGGATCGAGAACGGCCAGAGGGCGCTCGAGAACCACGTGTCGAGCGTATCCGGGTCCTGCGTCAGCTCGGCGCCCGCATGTTTCACGCGCGCGATCTCTCGTGCCGCTTCGAACGTCTCCGCGACGACGACGTCGCCGTCCGGCGTGTACCAGACCGGCAACTGGTGACCCCACCAGACCTGTCGCGAGATGTTCCAGTCGCGGATGTTCTCGAGCCATTGCTCGTAGGTGCGGCCGTAGCGCTCCGGAACGAACTTCAGGCGTCCGTCCCGGTACGCTTTGAGCGCCGGTGCCGCCAGGGGCTTCATGGTCATGAACCACTGCTCCGAGAGCAACGGCTCGACGATCTCGCCACTGCGCGAACTGGTCGCTACGGAATGCCTATAGGCTTCTTCGGCTACGAGGAGGCCGCGCTCGCGCAAGGCGGCGACGATCTGCGCGCGCGCCTCGAAGCGATCGAGGCCCGCATACGGTCCGACCGGGATGTCCGCATCCGTGATCCGCGCATCGACGTCCAGGACAGAAGGCATCGCGAGCTTGTGGCGCAGCCCGATCTCGTAGTCGGTCGCATCGTGCGCGGGCGTGACCTTGACGGCTCCGGTGCCGAAGGCCATGTCGACGACATCGTCGGCGACGATCGGAATCGCGCGTTCGAGCGAAGGCGGGAGCAGCACGCTCTTGCCGATCAGATCGCGATAGCGCTCGTCATCGGGATGGACGGCGATGGCGACATCGCCGAGCATCGTCTCGGGCCGGGTCGTCGCAATGGTGATGCCGTCGGTCGAGCCGGCGGCGAACGGATAGGTCACGTGCCACAGATGCGCGTCGCGGTCGACGTGATCGATCTCCGCATCCGAGATGGTCGTCTTGGCTTTCGGGTCCCAGTTGATCAGCCGCTTCCCACGGTAGATCAGCCCTTCTTCGTACAAGCGGACGAAGACGCGACGGACGGCGGCGCTCAGACCATCGTCCATCGTGAAGCGCGCGCGTTCCCAGTCCGGACCGAACCCGATCGCACGGAACTGTTCGTTGATGGTCCCACCGTACTGGCGCGACCAATCCCAGGCACGTTCGATGTAGGCCGGGCGGCCGAGCGTCTCGCGCGACGTCCCCTCGCGCTTGAGTTCGCGGACGAGCACCGCCTCGGTCGCGATCGCGGCGTGGTCGAGCCCGGGAAGCCAGTCGGCGTTCTCGCCTTGCATCCGATGGTAACGCGTCAGCACGTCCATCG
>JBEPVY010000252.1:0-2942 GCA_041690835.1 Vulcanimicrobiota bacterium
ACAGTCCGGTCGCGATCGTGCCGGCCCACCTGCTCGCGAAGTACAAAGACGTCAACCGTATCCCGTACAACAACGAGCCGATCGGTTCCGGTCCGTACAAGCTCTCCGAATGGGTGAAGGGCGACCACATCACGCTCGTCCCGAACGCCTCCTACTATCGCGGCGCGCCCGGGCTCAAGCGGATCGTGATCCACATCATCCCGGATGAGAACACCTCGCTGAACGAGTTGCGGACCCACGATATCGACTGGATGTTCGAGCCGTCCTTTGCGACCTACGCTTCGTTGCGCAGTATGCCGGACGTGTTGGTGCATTACAACGAGATCAACGGCTACGAAGGCCTTCAGCTCAACACCTCGCATCCGCCCCTCGACGATAAAAACGTGCGCCTGGCGATCACGCTTGCGATCGACAAGAAGCGTCTCCTCGACTCGCTCACGTTCGGACAGCAGAAGCTCGCGACCGAAGACCTGCCGGACTTCATGTGGGCCTACAACAAGGACGTGACCGTCAACGGTTACGATCCGGCCAAGGCCAAGCAGCTCCTGGCGGCGGCCGGGTTCACGCCCGGCGCGAACGGGATGCTCTCGAAGGGCGGCGCGCCGCTCTCGCTGTTGCTCGTGAGCAACAGCAGCAATGCGACCCGCAAGAAGGCCGCCGTGCTGCTGCAACAGATGTTGCACGAAGTCGGGGTCGACGTCGCGATCAAATTCTACGACGGCGCGACCCTGTTCGCTCCGGCCGGTAACGGCGGCATTCTGCAAGGCGGCAAGTTCGATATGGGGCTCTCCGGCTGGTTCGCCGGCGTCGACCCCGACAACGCGTCGAACTTCGTGAGCAAGAACATCCCGCCGGGTGGTTACAACTACACGCGCTACCGGAGCCCGGCGATGGACGCCGCGCAATCGATCGCCCTTCAGAACTACGACCGCCCGACCCGTACCAAGGCGTACGCCACCATCGAGGAACTGCTCGCCACCGACAACCCGCAGATCTTCTTCTGGTGGGATCGCCAGGCCCAGGCCGTCAGCCCCGACTTCAAGGGCTTCGATCCCAACCCGGTTACGGAGTCCTGGAACGCGTACACGTGGACTATCTAGGATCGCCCGACCGTCCGGTCGGCCCCTTGCCGGAACTGGTCTGGCTGCGCAAGATCATCGTCGAACGCGCGCTCACCCGCGGGGATTATATCCTCTCGGGCGGCGCGCGGAGCGACTACTACATCGACAAGTTCGCGCTCTTCGCCGATCCGAACGTGCTCCGCCGGATCGCCCGACTGTTCACCCCGATCGTCGCCGAGACGCAGCCCGACTTGATCGCCGGTACCGAACTCGGCGGCGTGGTGATCGCGACGGCCGTCTCGCAGATGTCCGGCATCCCGATGATCGCGGTCCGCAAGACGCCCAAGAGCTACGGTGCGTTCGCCAACGACTTCGTCGAAGGCCCGTACCACAAAGGGCAAAAAGTGCTGCTTCTCGAGGACGTCGTCACCAACGCGCGCAGCCTGCTCAAAGCCGCGACCGATCTCGAAGAACTCGGCTTGATCGTGACCACCTGCGCCGTCGTCAGCCGCGGCCTCGCTCCGGTCCGCGCCCTGATCCAGTTCTCACTCCCGCGAGGCAACGCGCCACTCGAGAATTAGCCCTAGATGCTGAGTTCCATCCCATCATCGGCGACGGCGGTCGGGCCGCGGAACTCTTGCTCGGCGTAGTCTTCCAACTCGCCCGGCGCGTAGTCGCTACCATAATGGGTGAGCACCAGGCGACCGACTTCGGCCTGCTTGGCCATCCGGCCGGCTTCGCGCGACGAGGTGTGGCCGCGCGGACTCTCCTCTTCGCCCAGACCGAGCGTGCACTCGCACAGGAACAGTTCGGCGTTCTTGGCGAGATCGATGACCGACTCGCAGGGCGCCGTGTCGCTCGAATAGACCAGGCTCGAGGTCGCGCACTCCGCCCGGATCGCGTACGAGTCGATGTAGTGCACCGTCTTGGTGAAGCTCAGGCGCATATCGTTGATCTCGAGCGGCTGCCGCATGTCGTACTCGTGCAACATGAACACGTCGTCGAGGAAGCTGCCCGCGCCTTCGGCCGGGAAGGCCGCGCAGATCTGGCGCAGCACGTCGGCGCCGCCCGGCGGCAAATACACGGCCAAGCGCCCATCGCGCACGAGCGGACCGTACTTGAGCGCATAGCGGAGCGGGATCAGGTCCAGGAAATGATCGGCGTGCATGTGTGTGATCACGACCGCGTCGAGGTCCGTGTAGTCGAACGCTTCGCGGAGATTCGAGAACGCCCCGGATCCCAGATCGAAGAGCACCGCGGCTTCGCGGCTTCGGAGCAGATAGCACGAGCAGGCGCGCGAAGGCCGCGGCACCGACGAACTCGAGCCGATGACTTTGAGCCGGATGTCGGACTGGACTACGTGATGGATGCGAGCACCTCCGCGACGTGACCGTCGACTTTCACTTTCGGCCAGACCTTGAGGACCTTGCCCTCTGCGTCGATCAGGAACGTGGAGCGGATGACGCCCTTGACCTTCTTGCCGTACATGTTCTTCTCGCCGATCACATCGAACGCGTCGCAGAGCGCCTGATCGGTATCCGCGAGCAGCGTGAACGGCAGATCGTACTTGGCCTTGAACTTCTGATGCGAGGCGACCGAGTCGCGGCTGACACCGACGATGCGCGCCTTCTTCTTCGCGAAGGCCTTGGCGGCGTCGCGGAACTGCATGCTCTCGTTGGTACAGCCCGGCGTGTCGTCCTTCGGATAGAAGTAGAGCACGAGGTACTCGTCCGCGAGAGAGGCGAGCTTCACGCTCGCGCCGGTATCGTCCACTACCGTTAGTTTCGGAAGTTTGTCGCCTTGGCTTAGCACAACGTATCTCCGTATAGCCTATTCTTGTACGAATTGATCCAATGGGACCATGAACAGGAGGCGGTCTCC
>JBEPVY010000253.1:0-2926 GCA_041690835.1 Vulcanimicrobiota bacterium
TCTTCGGGGCCTCCGTCGGAAAGAGTTGTGGTTGATCGATGGTGGGTTCGGCGGGTGTTCGGTCGTCGGGGAATTCTAGTTCCATAGATCCGCGATCCAGTTTCGGAGTTTTGCGAACACCGAGCCGCCGCGTCGGCTCCGTTCTTCGCGCTCCAGGCCGCCGTCCGGCCCGAAGAGCACGAGGCCGATCGCGGTCGAGTACTGCGGGAACCGCAGCGCGTCGGTCAGACCCTGAAGTTGGGCGTCCGGCGTGCCGATGCGGACCGGCAGGCCGAAGACTTCTTCGGCGATCGGCTCGATGCCGGGCAGCAGTGCGCCGCCGCCGGTCAGCACCACTTCGCCGAGCACGAGATCGCGCGGGACGCTCTCGAGAATTTTGGCCTTGGCCATGCGGAACGTCTCGACCACGCGCGGGACGACGATCTGATGCAGTTGCAACGTCGAGGCTTCTTTGGTCGCGCGTCCGTCGAGGGTGCGCACGCCGAACGACTCGGTCTCGGGCGCGCCCTCGGGCGTCCCCGTACCGCGCTCTTTCTTGATCGCTTCCGCTTCGGCAAGCGACGTCTTCAGGCCGAGCGAGACGTCGTTGGTGAGGATGTTTCCGCCGACCGGAATGGTCGCGGTGAAGATCGCGCTGCCGTTGGAGTAGACCGCGATGTCGGTCGTACCGCCGCCGATATCGAGCAGCACCACGCCGACCTGTTTCTCTTCGGGCAACAGGCACGCGGCCGCGCTTGCGAGCGGTTCGAAGACCAGCCCGGCGGCGTCCAGGCCGGCGCGATGCACGCACTTGAGGACGTTCGTGATGAACGTCTGCCCGCCGGTGACGATATGGGTGTCGACCTCGAGGCGCCCGCCGGCCATGCCGACCGGATCCACGACGCCGTCCTGGCCGTCGACCGTGAAAAAGCGCGGGAGGGCGTGGATGATCTGCCGATCGGCCGGGAGATTGATGATCTTGCTGGCGTCGACCACCCGGCGGACGTCGCTGGCCGAGACCTCGCGGTCCTCGGACGAGACGGCTACCACGGCCCGGTTGTTGGTGCTCCGGATATGGTCGCCCGTGATAGCCACATAGACGTCGGAGATGTGGACCCCGGCCATCCGTTCGGCCTTCTCGGTCGCGGCTTCGATGGACTTGATGGTCTCCTCGAGGTCGACCACGACGCCCTTGCGCATCCCGAGGGACGGAGCTTCGCCGACGCCCAGGATCTCAAGGCCGTTCGGCCCTTCGGTCGCGACCACGGCACAGGTCTTGGTCGTCCCGATATCGAGCCCACAGACGGTCTCGTTCTTCATCCGGTTTCGGCAATCTCCAAAGGAAGCAGTCTAACCGCTATATATTGGGGACGGCCGCCCGAATCCCTACAACGTGTGCCGGAGCCGGGCATCCCCACGGCATCCTTTCGTCCCGCTCCGGGACCTCCTTGCGAATAGCCTGTGCATGGGGGCGGATGGGGCTTAAGGTAGGGGGCCTTTCTGCCGACCACTATCTCCGATATGGAATCGCGCCGCACCAATCTCGAGCGTGGCCTGTTTCGGGCGTTCGGCCTGATCATCGTCACCGTCGTCCTCATGATCCCGATCGCGATGTACGCGATGAACCAGATCGGCCAGCAAGCGGCCGAACTGCACGATCAGATCATCCGGGGGCAGTTAGCCTATGCTCAGGTGCTTTCCGATGGGAACAGCCTGCGCGCGGCATCCCTCGAAGCGGCCACCAATCCCGACGTCGCGCGCGCCGCGAAGCAGTTGGAGCTCGCCAAGACCCTCGTGAAGTCGTTCCCGGACGACGCCCGTAAGATGGTCGATCTGTTCTGTCCGAAGGCCGCGAACGTAGCCGCGGACGATACGTCTTCGGCATGCTCCAGGCGCGGAGACGTCATCGGCAAACTCGTCGACGCGTTCAACACCAGCGCCAGTGCATACGATTTCCAGGCGCTCTCGGCCGTCAGCGCGCTCGGCCAGGGCAAGAAAGTCGATGCGCTCGCGCAGATCAACGGCCCGTCCTCCGCGGCCTACGAACAGCAGACCAAAGACGGTCAAGCATTGCTGCAGGCGCTCAACACCGCGGCCGACCAGCGTTACGCGACGTTGAAGCAGGTCAGTACGTACGGATTGCTCGGCATGATCGCGTTCGCGCTGATCGCGGTGATCATCTGCATCATCTCGTTCGTGAACTTCCGCCGTCGCATGTTGCTCGGCTTGGGCCGCTGCGTCGACGTGTTCGAATCGATGGGTCAGGGCAACCTGACGCGTCGCGTCGGCTGGGTCGGCAACGATCTGCTCGGCCGTCTCGGGTCCTCGATCGACGAACTCGGCGGACAGCTCGGCGGTATGATCGCGCAGATCCAATCGGCTGCTAGCACCGTCCGCGGCGCGTCGGAGCAGTCCACCAAGGTCGCGCTCCAGGTCGACGCACGCGTGAAGGAAGAACTGGCCGCGCTCGGCGAGGCCCTCTCGTATTCCGGCGACGTCGCGGCCACCTCCGGTACGGTCGCGGATAGCGCCGAAGCGGTCTCGCGCCGCGTCAGCGATATCTCGAGCGCCGTCGCAGAGATGACCGCGTCCATCCAAGAGATGGATACCAATCTGCTCAATCTCGCGACCGTCGTCGAACAAGCGGTGGCGAACACCCAAGAGATGTCCGCATCGATCGTGCAGGTCGCCGGCAACGCCGAGCGCGTGCGCGCCGAATCGACCGTCACCGATCAGCAGGTCCGCGACGGCCGCAACGAAGTCGCCGCGCTCTCCAAGGGCATGGCCTCGATCAGCGAGACCGTCTCCGACGTCGTCAACGAGATGCAAAACCTCGATCACGCATCCCGCCAGATCGGCGAGATCCTCGGTTTGATCGAAGAGATCGCCGATCAGACGAACCTGCTCGCGCTCAACGCCGCGATCGAAGCGGCCCGCGCCGGCGAAC
>JBEPVY010000254.1:0-2911 GCA_041690835.1 Vulcanimicrobiota bacterium
TCCGGATCGGCTCCAAGAACTTCACCGAGGAGTACGCGGTCGCCGAGATCTACGCCCAGGCGCTCGAGGGCAAAGGCTTCAAGGTCGACCGGAGCAAGTTCGATCTGGGCTCGACCCAGATCGCGATGGCCGCCCTGCGGCGCGGCGATATCGATCTCTATCCGGAGTACACCGGAACCGGGTTGCTCGACGTGCTGCATCTGCCCGCGATGCGCGACGCGAACGCGATCTACAAGACCGTGCGGGACGCATTCGAAAAGCAGTACCACCTGACGTGGCTCACGCCTTCGCCGATGGACGATTCGCAAGCGCTCGCGACCACCAAGGCGGTCGCGGTGAAGTACGGCATCACGACGCTCTCCAAACTCTCGACGCTGGCGCCGCAGCTACGGCTCGCGACCATCCCGGAGTTCACCAGCCGCGCCGACGGTCTGCCCGGGTTGCAGAAGTTCTACGGCGGCTTCAAGTTCAAGGACGTCAAGACGTACGACATCGGACTGAAGTACGACGCGCTGCTGCAAGGCAGTGCGGATATCGCGACCGCATTCACGACCGATGGCGCGATCGCGGCGAACGACCTCACGATCGTGGTCGACGACCGGCATTTCTGGCCCGCCTACAACGTCGCGCCGGTCGTTCGCGACGACCTCCTCGCCAAACACCCGCGGATCGCGACCATCCTGAACGCCGTCTCGCCGCTGATCACCGACGTCGCGGCCCGGCAGATGAACTTCGCGATCGAGCACGACAAGGCCGATCCGGCCGACGTCGCCGCCAAGTTCCTGAAGGCGCACGCGCTCTGAGCACGCCGGCCGGAGCGGCGATCGCGTTCGAGGACGTCGGCGCGCGCTATCCCAACTCCGATCGCGATGCGGTTGCGAACGTCACGCTGGCCGTCGCGGCCGGATCGTTCGCGGTCCTGGTCGGGCCGTCGGGGTGCGGCAAGTCGACGCTGTTGCGGACCGCGAACCGGCTGGTCGTGCCGACGACCGGACGCATCACGCTCGACAGCGTCGACGTCGCAAGCCTCGAGCCGACCGAGCTACGCCGCTCGATCGGCTATGCGATCCAGGCGGTCGGGCTTTTCCCGCACATGACGGTCGCGCGCAACGTCGCGGTCGTGCCCGAACTGCTCGGCTGGACGCGGGCTGCGATCGCGGCCCGCGTCGACGAGTTGCTCGCGCTGGTCGATCTGGATCCGGCGCGCTATCGCGACCGTTACCCGAGCGAACTCTCGGGCGGCGAAGCCCAACGCGTCGGCGTGGCCCGCGCCATCGCCGCGCGTCCGCGTCTGCTCCTGATGGACGAACCGTTCGGTGCGGTCGATGCGATCGTACGTGCGTCGTTGCAGGACGAGCTGCTCCGGATCGCGCGCTCGCTCGCGACGACGGTGCTGTTCGTCACGCACGACGTCGACGAGGCGCTGCGTCTGGCCGATCGACTGGTGGTCATGCGCGAAGGTCGCATCGTGCGCGAAGGTACGCCGGTCGCGGTGCTCGAGGATCCGCAGGAAGACTACGTCCGCGATCTCTTCGGCGACGACGAGACCCGCGCGTTCCGGTTGCAGCGCGCACGCCGCGCTCTGCCGGCGTGACCTATCTCTTCACGCACCTGGATCGCGTCGCCCAGCTCGGCGGCGCGCACCTGCTGCTGGTGGCGGTCGCGCTCGCGCTCGCGACCGCGATCGCGCTCCCGCTCGGCGTCCTCGCGGCCCGCTCGGCGCGCATCCAGACGCCGCTGCTCGGCGTGCTCGGTGCGATCTACACGATTCCGAGTCTGGCGTTGCTCGCGGTGCTGGTCACGTGGATCGGGCTCGGCTTCACGACCGTGCTGATCGCGCTCGTCGCGTATGGCCAGTTCGTCCTCGTCCGCAATATCGCCGCCGGCATTCGCGCGGTTCCGCCCGCCGCGGTCGACGCCGCACGCGGGCTCGGCTTCTCCTCGTTACAGATGCTCGCGCGGGTCGAACTCCCGCTCGCACTCCCGGCGATCCTGGGCGGCCTCCGCATCGCCGCCGTCTCGATGATCGCGATCGCAACGCTCGCCGCGTACGTCGGCGCAGGCGGCCTCGGCACCCTCATCTTCGAAGGCCTGGCCTTCCACCAACCCGAGCGCACCCTCGCCGGCAGCTTGTGCGCGATGTTGCTCGCCATCATCATCGACGCGCTCTTCCGCCTCGCAGAGAAACGCGCGACGAGGTATCGCGCCGCCTAAAATCCCCGCCTCGTCCCTCGACTACGCTTCGCTACGCTCGGGATGACAAAGGCTACGGCACGAAATAGAAGGCGCCCCGCTTTCTACGAGGCGCCTTTCCTTGTCATCCCGAGCGTAGCGAAGCGTAGTCGAGGGACGAGGGTGAGGGACGATGCTACGGCTTCAGATACCGGTCAAGCCAGTTCGCGATGATGTGCAACCGCTCGACCCGGTGGATCGGGCTGCCGGTGCGGGAGAGGTCGTGGGTCTCGTTCGGGACCATCACGTATTTGACGGTCCGGCCGAGGATCTTGAGCGCGTTGAACTCTTGCAGGGTCTGATCGATGGGCGTGCGGGTGTCGTCGCTGCTGTGCAGGATCAGCAGCGGCGTGTGGACACCCGCGACGTAGCTCACGGGCGACTGCGCGAGATATTGATTGCCGCTCTCCCAAGGGAGTCCCCAGGCCGACTTGCCGCCGAGCGCGTTGTCGGAAGCCAGATCCGCGGCGAGCTGTTCGGTCGCGAGGTTGCTGACGACGCGTTCGGCGATCGCGACCTTGTAACGGTCGGTGTGCGCGATCACCCAGAGCGATGCGTAGCCGCCGTAGGAACCGCCCGATACGCCTAGGCGAGATGCGTCGACGTCGGGCCGTTTGACGGCTTCGTCCATCACGGCTTGGACGTCGTCGAACATCACGTCGCCGAAGTTCTTGACGAG
>JBEPVY010000255.1:0-2902 GCA_041690835.1 Vulcanimicrobiota bacterium
GCTATAGGAGTGCCTTGATGTCCATCCCTCGACTGCTCGCATCCATCGTCTTGCTGATCGCGGTCTCCGCATCGGCCGTACCGGCCTCGGCCTCTTCCACTCATATCGTCGGTATCGTGATCGAGAACAATTCCGACACCTGGGCCTGGATCACGGTCTATTCCGGCGCCCGGCGCGGGCAAATGGCTTCCGGGTGCGTCAACCCCAAATCGACTCGGACGTTCGACGTCAACACCGAGACCTACCAACCCGCCAGCCCCATCAACTTGCCGTACGAGATACGCGCCGAGATCACGCACACGGGTTGCTCGCATCCGGTCTACGTCGATAGCACGCTCGGCTGGGCGCGCGGCGGCCCCTACTACGTGCGCGGCAACGCAGGCCACTACTCGTTCTGGCACACGCCCTAGGCGCTACCGACTGCGGCTTCCGCGGCGGACTTCGTAGAGTCGCTGGACGAGCGGATGCTCGCCGGCGATGTTGATCGCCGCCAGGCGGCGCTTTCCGATGCGACGGTCGAGTACCGCGAGCGCGCGCATTAGGACGTCGTTTGCCGTGAGTGAGTGCTCGATCGGTGACTGGAGATATGACTCGAGGGAGAAGTAGAAGCTGTTCTGGGAGTAGATCCCCCGCCGATCGAGCTCGTCCCACGCGAGTTTCTGCGCGTCTACGGCGGGAAGGCCGGTCTCGCGTTGGATGGCGTTCGAACTCTTCCACTCTTCCGCCATGAAGGTGTAGTCGTCCATATTGATGACCTCGGCCCCGTCGACAGTGATGTAGCCGCGACCGTATTGGTCGGGCGCTCCGCGATAGTTCGTCGCGCGCAGTTCGACGCGCCCGCGTACTTCCGGCGCGAACAAGGCCTCTACTCGCTTCTTGAGCTGTGACCAGATCATCTCAGCGATGCCCTAAATGCCAGCCGTGTTTTTCGCACTCGTAAGGCGCGAGACGCACGGTGGATTTGGGGATGGCTTTCTCGGCTTGTTTTTTCGTAGCGAAGGCGGCTTTCGGCGCGCCGGTCTTGTTGTAGCACGATCGGGGGCCGCCGGATTTGCGCTCTGCCATGGTTGTCTGCGTCGCTCGTCCTCGTCCCTCGACTACGCGCTTCGCGCTACGCTCGGGATGACAACGTTGGGCGCGAGCGATCCTGCGATGCTCGCGCCTCCGCGTGCCTTATAGCGTGCCCGTTGGGCCCATGGCTTCGAGGCGTTTCTTTAGGTCGGCCAGGAAGCCGCTGGCGACGTAGCCGTCGACGACTCGGTGGTCGAGGCTCAAGCATGAGTTCATCATGTGGCGGATCGCGATGGCGTCGTCGGCGACGACGACCGGTTTCTTGACGACCGTCTCCATCGTGACGATGCCGGCTTGCCCGGCATTGATGATCGGGGCCGAGGCCCACGAGCCGTTCGCGCCGTTGTTGTTGACGGTGAACGTGCCGTCGCGGACATCGTCGGCGGTCAGCTTATTCTTGCGGGCGCGGTCGATCAGGTCGCCTGCGGCGATCGCGAGACCCTTGATCGAGAGCTTGTCGGCGTTCTTGATGACCGGTACGACCAGGTTGGTAGCGAGGCCGATCGCGATGCCGATGTTCACGTCCTTGTTGACGTAGATGCCCTCGGGCACGAACTTCGCGTTCATCAACGGGAAGCTCGCGATCGATTCGACGACCGCGCGGATGAAGAAGGGCAACAGCGTGAGCTTGTAGCCGGTCTCCGCCTCGAAGCGATCCTTCTCGCGGGCGCGCCACTTCCAGACGTTACTGACGTCGACTTCGACCATCGACCAGGCATGTGGCGCGTTGTGCTTGGATTCGACCATCCGCTCCGCGATGATGCGGCGCGAGGTGGTGAGCGGAATCGTCGTACCCGGAACCGGGTTGCCGTACGAGGTCTGACCCGTCCGCGGAGCGGCGATCGCCGGCGCGTTCGACGGCGGAGGCGTCGCGCCGAAGTTCGTGCCGACGGCGATCGACTGCGCGACCGCAGCGGCCGGACCCATGCCGGCGGCGGTTACGACATCTTGCGCGGTCACGCGACCGTTGTTGCCGGTCCCGGTGACGTTGCGGATATCGACGCTATGCTCGCGCGCAAGCCGACGGACCGCGGGCGAAACGCCGCGCAATGCTTCGGCCGGCGTACCGACCGACGGCGCGGCATGTCCGTTGCTTGCCGCCGGCTTCGGCGACGACTGCGGAATATTGAAACCGGGCACCGGCTCCGCATTGGCACTCGCCGCCATCGCGGCAGGCGTCGATGGCGGCGCGGACGCGCTCTCCGGCGCGGAAGACCCGGCCGCAGCGACGTCATCGATGATCGCGATCGGCGTTCCGGTCGGAACCGTCGTGCCTTCTTGCACCAGCAGTTCCTTGATCACGCCGGTCACCGGCGCCGGAACTTCGGAGTTCACCTTATCCGTCGAAACCTCGACGAACGCCTCGTACTTCTCAACGCTATCGCCGGGCTGCTTAAGCCACCGCTCGACAGTACCTTCGGTAACCGTCTCGCCGAGTTGAGGCATGGTAATCGTAGTCGCCATAATCTAACGCATCGCCTCGATGGATGGGCCCGGCGGGAACACACCGCGTTCCGGGGGCGTGTGAAGGGAGGAGCGGGGCCAGGATGGCGGGAGCGACGACGAGGCGAGCAGATTTTTCACAGGATGTGAAAACTCGAGCGTCCCCCGGAATGCGGTGTGTTCCCGCCGGGCACATCCATCGAGAGGGCTCAAAACTTCACCATCTCCCGCATCGCGTCGGCCATCTCAGCCGGCGACGACATATACTCATGTTCGAGCGGCTCGGCATAGCCCATCGCCGGAACGTCGGGCGCACACAGACGGCGGATCGGTGCGTCCAGATCGAAGAGCGCTTCCTCGGCGACCATCGCCGAGATCTCCGCGCCGA
>JBEPVY010000256.1:0-2866 GCA_041690835.1 Vulcanimicrobiota bacterium
CGGGCAGAACCCGGCGGAGTCGCGACAGGTCGCGCAGATCGGCTTGGCACAGTCGCCACACGGGGCGACCGACGGAACGTGTGAGTGGAAGTAGCAGTCCATGATGTCTTTGGCTCTCCTCGTCCATAGTTACCGGGCAGCCGACAAGAGGTTTCACGCCGCGGCGGCGTAAGGGGCTGGCCGTAATGGAGCGCCGAGAAATCCTGAACCGCCTCAAGAGCGAGGCGCGACCCTACCTCCCGCAGATCATCCTAGCGCTCGCGCTCGGCCTGGTCGCGGGCCTGCTGCCGCTCGTCGCTCCGTTCACCTTCGGCGAGATCATCAACCGGGTGCTGACACCGGCCGCCGTCAAGCACGGGAACCCGGACACGACCGTGCTGCTGGTCGGCATCGTCATCATCTGGCTCTCCCTGGTGCTCCAGTCGGTCACGACCTACTTCCAGACCTACCTGACGGCCTGGTGCGGTCAGCACATGATCAAACGGCTGCGCGTCCGGCTTTTCGAACGCGTGCTCAACATGCCGATCAGCGGGTTCGACAAGTGGCGCCCGGGCGAACTGATCACGCGCTTCTCGAACGACCTCCAGTTGATGACCGACGCGGTCTCGATCTCGTTCCCGCAACTGGTGGTCGCCGTCGTGACGTTCGTCTCGTCGCTCGCGGCGATCGTCACGATCGATTGGTTCTTGACGCTGATCCTGATCGTCGCAGCGCCGGTCATCTCGTTCGCCGTTTCGCGCTTCCAGACGCTCATCACGACCTCGACAAAAAGGACGCAAGGCCGGATCGCCGACCTGACGTCGAGCCTGACCGAGGTGCTTCAAGGGCAGCGCGTCGTGAAAGCCTTCGGTCGAGAAGACTACGAAGTCGGGCGCTTCAAGACGCGTAACGAAGATCTTTTCAGCGCATATCTCAAAGTCACGCAGTTCATCGCCACGCAGCCACTGGTGATCTCGCCGATCATCGTTACGGCGCTCAGCTTGATCATCTGGCTCTCGATCCGCGAGGTCCTGGTCGGTCGCCTGAGTACCGGCCAGGTCTTCACCTATTGGTTCTTGCTCGTGAATCTGATCAATCCGATGAACCGCGTCGCCGCCTTTGTCGGCGAGATCAGCAAGGCGCTGGTAGGCGCGGGACGCGTCTTCGAGATCCTCGATCTGCCGGTCGAAGATCGCAACCGGGCCGACGCGCGCGATATCGCGAGCTTGCACGGGAAGATCGACTTCGACCACGTCGTCCTGCGGTACAATCCCGACGAGGCGCCCGCGCTGAACGACGTGAACGGCAGCATCGCCGCGGGCGAGATCGTCGCATTGGTCGGCCCGAGCGGGGCGGGCAAGACCACCATCGTCAACCTGGTTCCGGGCTTCTACACGCCCGAGAGCGGACGGGTGCTGATCGACGACGTCGACCTGCGCGACCTCCGGCTCGCCGACGTGCGCGCCCAGATCGCGATCGTCCCGCAGGATCCGCAGCTCTTCCGCGCCTCGATCGCGGACAACATCCGGTACGGTCGGCTCGAAGCGACCGACGATGAGGTCCGCTCGGCGGCCCGCGAGGCCAATGCCGACCAGTTCGTCTCGCAGTTCCCAGACGGCTACGCGACGGAAGTCGGCGAGCGGGGCGTCCGGCTCTCGGGCGGGGAGCGGCAGCGGATCGCCATCGCCCGCGCCATCCTGCGCGACCCACGTATCCTGATCCTCGACGAGGCCACCTCGGCGCTGGACAGCCACAGTGAGGTCCTGATCGAGCAGGCCTTAGACCGCTTGCTTCCCGGCCGGACGACCTTGATCATCGCCCATCGGCTCTCCACCATCCGTCGGGCCAACCGTATCTTCTACGTGGAGAATGGCCGGATTCTGGAGACCGGAAGCCATGAGGTACTGCTTGCTCGCAAAGGGGCCTACGCAGCGCTCCACGCTCGGCAATTCGCGGGCACGTGAGCGTCGCTCCTTAAAAAAACGGCCCTCCGGACCGATACTCTGAGGGAATGGCAGACACTACCGGCCTCTCGTTCGGCTCGACGATCGACACTCTCGGCAACGCCTTGACCGGCGCGGCCATGCAGAACGGTCAGATCGCGAACAACATCGCGAACGCCAACACGCCCGGGTTTCACCGGTCGGCGGTTTCGTTCAAGGAAGCGCTCGCGGAAGCGGTCGATGGCACGCCCACCGACCCGGATACGCTTGCGATGACCTCCGACGACGACCGGCAGTTCGCCATCGGCCAGGCTCAACCGTCGCCGGTCCCGTTCGACCCGCAAGTGCAGACCGATAACGTCATGCAGATGCGCACCGACGGCAGCGACGTCGATGTCGATCGCGAGATGGCCGAGCTCTCCTCGAACTCCGCCTACCAGCAGACGATGGCGCAGTTGATGCAGACCCAGTTCGGACGTCTGCGCGAAGCGATCACGGAGCAGACGAAATAGTGGCCGGCTTGTACGACAGCATCGAGATCTCCGCGTCCGGTCTCTCGGCCGAACGCCTCCAGATGGACGTGATCGCGAACAACATCGCGAACGCCAATACCACGCGCACGCCCGGTGGCGGCCCGTTCAAACGCCAGCTGGTGGTCTTCGCGCAAGCGGCCGACCCGACGCAACAAGGTGACGGCGCGAGCGACTTCTCGCCCAACGGTACCGGCGGCGGCCAGAGCACGGCCGGCGTTCAAGCGGTCGGCATCGCCCAAGACAATTCGCCGGACCGTCTGGTCTTCGATCCGGGCAACCCGGATGCAGATCCGCGCGGCTACGTGCATTACCCCAATGTCGAAGTCGTCAAAGAGATGGTCGACATGATGTCCGCATCGCGCGCGTACGAAGCCAACGTCTCGGCCATTCAAGAGACCCGCGCCATGGGCA
>JBEPVY010000257.1:0-2862 GCA_041690835.1 Vulcanimicrobiota bacterium
AGTGCGATATCCATCAGTTCATCTCGCTCGATCTCGCGAAGCGGACCTACTCGATCTCGAATACCGCACCCGTCTGCAATACCGCGACGGCGCCGTCGCCGTACGCGGGTCCGCGCGGACAAGTGGTCGAGAATCAGGCGCCGGGCAGCGGCGACATCACGATCGTCGCGTCGGCTTCGAACCTCGGTCCGAAGACGCTGGACGGCATCCCGACGACCGGTTGGGACCGCTCGATGAGCTATGCGGAGACGAACTCGACCGGTTCGTGCAAGGATAGCAACATGAGCATGAAGACGCTCGCGTACGTGTCGCAGATCGTCCCGCCGCGGCGCTATTGCCCGCTGCCGCACACGTCCTATGCGCCGAGTTCACCGGAATCGGTGATCGTGCACGGCGGGTGTAAGCCGCGCATGCACGGCTCGATGACGGGCCTCGGCGTGACCTCGAACAAGCTCGAGATGTACCTCAAGATGACGATGTCGATGGATCAGAACCGCGGGCCGGGCGGCTTCGCGTCGGTGACCGAGCGCGGCAACGTGAAGTGGTTCGAGCAACCCGCGGCGGACGCGCTCTTCAGCGTGCCGCCGGGGTTCACGAAGCAGTAGCCGGAGGTTACTTGGGCTGGTTCGGGTCGCTGATCCCGAAGATCTCGTAGAAGGCGGCCGGGCTCATCGGCCGCCCGAGGAACTTCAGGATCTCTGCATCGGGCTCATAGGTGCGCGCGGGTTCGAGAATCGTCTTCCGATACCGCCCACCGACGACCGGACTCTCGATCCCACCCTTCTGGAACGCGGTGAACATGTCTTGGGCGTACACCAGCGACCAAAGGTAGCCGTAGTACCCGGCATCGTACCCGAAGAGATGCCCGAACGCCGCCTGCGGTAGCGTACCCGGAACCATCGCAAGCGGGGTGGTCTCCTTGGCGACCTTCGCCCAGACCGCGGTCGTGTCGACGTGCGGACCCATCGTGTGATAGTCCATGTCGACCGTCGCGTACTGGATCTGACGAGTCGTGAAGTACGCATAGTCCACATATTTCGCCGCGATCATCTTTGCGATCAGGTCATCCGGAAGCGGCTGACCGGTCTTCCAGTTGGACGAGATCTGCTTGAGGATAGCCGGTTGCCAGACGAAATTCTCGAGCATCTGCGAGGGCGCCTCGACGAAGTCCTGACGGAAGCCGCCCGAGAGCGTTTCGTACGGAGCGGTCGAGAGCAGGGCCGCGAGATTGTGGCCGAACTCGTGGAAGAACGTCACCACATCGTCGTGGCTGAGCAGGGCGGGTTGCCCCGGTACCGGCTTCGGCCAGTTGCCGAGGATCGCGGCGATCGGTACGCGCGAACCGTCGGCCGTCTTGCGATGCGGCACCAGCGGCCAGTTCGCGAAATGTTCGAACTTGCCGGGGCGCGGGAACAGGTCGAAGTAGGTGTACCCTAGGAGTTTGCCGGTCTTTCCGTCCGTGACTCTGTACTCGAGCACTTCGGGGAGCCACGCGTCGCTCGGCTTGACCTGGGTGAAATCGATCGTCAGCAGCGTGTGATAGATGTTGAGCACCGCATCGATCGTATGCTGGACCGGGAAGTACTGGCGGATCGCGTCGGTATCGACCGAGTACTGCGTCTTGTTGAGGATGTGGTCGTAGTGGCCGACGTCCCACGCATTGAGGATCGCGTTCGGGTTCTTCGTATCGGCGGCTTTGAGCTCGCGCAGGTTCTCGAACTCCGCTTTCGCCTTCGGCAGGATCGCGGTGTCGAGACCGCCGAGGAATTTGAAGACCCGGGCGGGCGAGCCGGCCATCCGGTCCGCGAGGACGTAGGAGGCCCAGTTCTCGTAGCCCATCAAGTGGGCGAGGCGGTCGCGTATGGCGATCGCCTGCTCGAGAATCGCGACGTTCTTCTGGCCGCCGCGGTTGTTGTAGGCGATCGAGAACGCCTTGCGCGCGCTCTCATCGTTCGCATAGGCCGAGAGCGATGCGGTCGATTCGTTGACCGGTACGGTGAACGTTCCATCGGCGTTCTTCTTGAAGCCGGCGACGATGTCGGCCGGAATGCCGTCCGTCTGCGCGGCCGTCAGCGTGATGGTGGTAGCATCGTTCTGGAGATCATTGCTGAAGTCGGTACCGAGCTGGTTGAGCTGGTTCGAGAGCTTCACGAACTCCGCGCGTTCGGCCGGGGCGAGGCCGGCGCCGGCGCGTTTGAGCGATGTCAGCCAGAGCTGCGTGAGCTTCTTGTCGTAGACGGTCTTGGCGGTGCCGCTCTTGGCGGCGGCGGCGACGGCCTGCTCGAGCTCCGGGCGGGCCGTCACTGCGTTGAAGTAGTTGCCGACATCGTTCTGGCAATCGTTGGACGCGTCGCGGGTCGTCTTGTCGGGCGACATGTAGCCGGCAAACGTCTGATAGACGAGCTTATCGTTAAGATCGGAGGCCGCGTTCTCCAGCGGTAGCACGACCGTATCGAAGGTCCGAGCCGAGCGCCGCCGGACGATCGCGTTGATGCGCGCGTCCGTACTCTTGATGACGCTTGCGCACGACGTCTTGATCTGAGCGGCGGTGAGATGCCAGTCGATGCCGTCGGGTGCGGCGGCGTTGGCCGGCACCGCGGCGGCGGCGAGCACGGCCACGACGGCAGCGCCCAGGAAGTAGCGATGGGTCACGCGGGTCTCCTTTTCGGTCGAAGCCAATTGCAACGTCGGGCGGCCCTGCCCTTGGTGCCACGGAGTTGGCAGACTCCGACCATGGACGGTTGCGGCCTGCGCCGGGCCTCGTGCTATGATGGCCGGGCCATCGACGGGGGCTGGGCTCCACGCGGCGCAACCCCGTGAACCCCGCCAGGCCCGGAAGGGAGCAACGGTAAGCGGATCGTT
>JBEPVY010000258.1:0-2841 GCA_041690835.1 Vulcanimicrobiota bacterium
GGCACGTGAACGTTTCCGGTCACATCGACGGAAACGATCGTCGGCGAGGCGGCCGAGAGCGCTGCGGTCGGCGCCAGAAGCGCCATCAGCGAGATCAAGGCCAGCGCGACTCGCGCATGCCGGAGGCTAAAGGTCATCAGAAAACGTCTTCCCCTGCTGTTGCTGTACTGAGCCCCTATGCTGGGGCATCAGCCTTAGCGGTTGCTGACAAGTCAGCGGTGTAACGCACGGCGAACGCGCGCTGTAACCCGGCTCGCCGTGTTCGCGGCCTCGGCCCTCGGGCCTTCCTTTCCCCGGCCGCCCGGTCGCTACCAGAACAGCCGCTGGATGGTGAACGAAAAGCCGCTATTCCCTTGCAGTGCCTCGCCCGTGGTCACGCGGGCGCCCGAGGTTCCGATCCCGCCCGGGGTGGTATAGAGCCGGGTCGGACCGTTCAGGAAGAAGGCGCTCAGCTGGGCACTGGTCGAGTCGTTCGGGGCGTACTCCAGGCCGACCGACTGCCGGGTCGGGATCCCGAAGGTGGTCGCATAGACCGCATTGATGTACTTGCCCAGACGCCGGCGCACGTTCACCCCGACGTTCCCGAAGTAGTCGACCGTCAGATCGACGCTATCCAGGCCCAGGCCTTCGGAGAGGGCGGTCTCGATCGGAGAGATCAGGGCCGAGGTGAACTGGGCGTTTAGGATATTGAAGGCCTCCTGGCCGATCGTGATCGTGCCGCTCTCCTGGGGCACGGCCACGCCGGGCAGGGCCTGGCCGGTGTTGGCCACGGGCGCACCGGGCAGATTGCCGGGAAGCGGTGGCCCGGTCGGCTGCCCGGTGACCGGATCGAAGGCGATCCCGCCGACGAACCCGCCGAAGGGGGCGATCAGCGCCAGGATCTGCGCCTTGGAATAGCTCTGTGGGCTGGATTCGAACGAGGTCGAGAGATCCGAGAGGGGTCCGTCCACTTTTATGGTGACGTCGACCGAGCCGTACGGATTGCGCGTCCGATTCGGGTCCGGGTTGACGATGTGGGTCACGCCGGTCGCGCGCAGGACCGGCGTGACGCCGTCGGCCGGATCGAACGAGACCGTGCCGGACTGGACTTTGAAGGCCCGGTCCACATAGGTCAGGGTGCCGCCGGTCGAGACGAACGAGCCGTCCAGGGTCGGTTTGGAAAGGGTGCCGCCCAGGGTCGCCGCCCCGGTCGCGCCGATATCGAGCCCGTAGCCGAGCGAACCACCGCGGACGCGCACGCCCTTGCCGGCCTTGATCTTGAGGTCCAGTCCCAAGTCGACCGGGAGCCCGGCCAGGTTCGTCCCGGAGCCGGTGGCGGCTTGGGGACCCAGGAAGGCCGAGAACGGGATCACCGCATCCGAGGCGGCGGCCGTACCCGAGAGCACGGCCAGACCCGGCGGGGTGCGCGTGAACGCGAGCGTCCCGTCGATCGTGCCGCGTCCGAACGCGGGCAGATCCAACTGGGCGCCGTTGGCGGTCGCATCGATCCGGTAGCTGACGTCGCCGAACTCGCCGAAGCCCTTGGCGAACGCGATCGCGCCCTTCGCCCGCACCTTGCCGGTGCCGAACGCGGCGGAGAACGAATCCAGGCTCGCACTGGTGCGGTCGAAGGTGATCGTACCGACCGTGCCCGTGACCGGAACGCGTTCGAAGTCGCTGACGTACGAGCCGTTCGCGATCGAGAGCCTTCCATAGATGCGCGGCTGCTGCAGGGTGCCGACCAGATTCACGTGCCCGTCGAGCGCGCCGCCCAGCTTCGTTCCGCCGCCCAACACTTCGTTCAAGGCCGACGGATCGACCGCCGTGAGCGCGAGATCGAAGTTGACCGGCTCGTCGCTCGCGACCTCGAGCGGCGAGAGCCGGAGCGGCAGGGTTCCGGCCAGCGTCGCTTCGCCGTGCGTGAAGGTCGCGCCGGCGTTCCGCAGTTCGAGCTTGTCGCCGTTCAGCCTGACCGAACCGAAGAGCGAGGATGCGACCAGGCCGTACGCGTCGACGCCGGATGCGTCGAAAGCCGCCTGAAAGGTGGGCGCGGCGAACGTGCCGCCGATCTGCGCGGTCGTCTCGAAGCTGCCTTTGACGGCGATCTGCTGGCGCGTCAGTTGCGCGACGAGCAACGGCAGATCGCCGGTAACGGCGTGCACCGAGAGCGCGATCGGCAAGGTCTTGCCGAGTCCGATCGTTCCCTGGGCGGTCGCCGCGAACGCGGGCGCCGTCAACTCCGCGTTCTGCAGCACGATCGAGTCGCCGTTCGAACCGACCGCGGCCGAGAGCGCGTCGATCGGCAGTCGTCCGAAGGATCCGTCGGTCAGGTTCGCTTCTCCGACGATGCGCAGATGCGGATATGCGCCGCGCACGCGCGCCGAGGCATCGATCCGCCCGAGCAACGGGACTTCCGGATAGCCGAACGCCGGCAACCAGGTCGAGGCATCCAGGTCGTCGACCGTCGCGGTCACGTCGTAGCGAGAGTCCGCGACGAGCCGGTCCAGCCGCGTGGTCGGCGCGAGCGTCACATCGCCGACGAGATGGAGCGAGCCGTGCGGACCGGAGACGATCAAGCGTCCGTTGACGACGTTGCGCACGCTCGACCAACTCGCGATCGTATCGCCGATCGGCAACGCGCGGTAGCGGAAGCCCTTGACGTCGACGTCCCCGTCGGTCGAGACGTGGCCGGCGTTGTCGATCAACGAGAAGGCGATCGCGCCGACGCCCGCGAGCGTATCGCCGGTATCGAAGAAGTTGTTGAAATCGGAGAGGGTCGCGTGCGGCGCGCGAACGCTGATCGCCTCGTCGTCCTTGCGCGCGATCGCCGAGAAGCGCACGTCGGTCGATCCGACCAACGCG
>JBEPVY010000259.1:0-2830 GCA_041690835.1 Vulcanimicrobiota bacterium
CGATACCGCGCGTCGGGTTGTAAGCGAGGACGAACTTCGGATCGTCGATCAGCGCCCGGCCGACCACGATCTTCTGTTGATTACCACCCGAGAGCGTTTTGACGGCGACGTCGAGATTCGCGCAGCGGACGTCGAAGCGCTCTTTGATCGCTTCGGCATCGGCACGCGCGCGGGTGCCGTCGAGCAAGAGTCCCTTTTGGATGCCCGGGTCGTGTTGGCGGCCGAGCACCGCGTTGTCGACGATCGACCACGAGAGCACGAGCGCTTCGCGGTGACGGTCCTGCGGCACGATCGCCGGGCGCGAGTCCAGAGCGATGTCGCCGGTATAGGGGATCATCTTGGCGATCGCATCGGCGATGGCCGTCTGGCCGTTACCTTCGACGCCCGCGATGCCGACGATCTCGCCGCCGCGGACTTCGAGCGTCACGCCGTCGGCCCGCGCTCCGCCGATGCCGGCGGTCACGTCGTCGATCCTCAGGCACGGCGTGAGCGCGGTCGGTTCGCGCTCGGCGACGGGCGGCAGCTCGCCTCCGACCATGGCGCGCGCGATGTCGTCGACGCTGGTCGAATAGGTGTCGAGCTTCGCGACGATCTCGCCGTGCCGCATCACGCTGATGCGGTGCGAGTACGCGATCACTTCTTGCAGTTTGTGGGTGACGATCATGATCGCGGTTCCGCGTGCGGCGAGCGCCGTGATGGTCTTGAAGAACGAGTCGATCTCGGCCGGCGCGAGCGCCGCGGTCGGCTCGTCGAGCAAGAGGACGGTGGGCTCGCGTTCGAGTTCGCGTAGCAGTTCGACGCGCTGCTGCACGCCGATCGGCAGATCTTCGACGAAGGCGTCGGGATCGATCTCGAGGCCGTTCTTGGCGGCCAGATCGGTCACCAACTTGCGGGCGGCGGCTTCGTCGATCTGGATGCCCTTGCGCGGTTCGCGGCCGAGGACGATGTTCTGCCAGACGCGCAGCCGTCCGACCAGTTCGAAATGCTGATGTACCAAACCCACGGTGCCGTTAGCTTTGACGGTGCCGGCGTCGGCTCGGACTTCGCCGAAGGCGATGTTCGAGAGGGTCGACTTGCCTGCGCCGTTCTCGCCGACGAGAGCGTGGATTTCACCGGGGAAAAGGTCGAGATCGACGCCGTTGACGGCGACGACGCCGGGATACGCCTTGCGTATCCCGCGCATTTCGAGTGCAGCGTCCAACGCGGTGATTACATCTTCACCGGCTTGAACGTCGCGAGTTCCTCGCGCGTCGAAGGCGGTTTGATGCGGCCATTGATGATCGCCTGCTGGATGCCGTTGAGACGGTTACGCATCTCGGGGCCGACGACGTTCGAGGTGTACTTGAAGTCGGTCAGGCCGATCGCCTGTTCTTTAAGACCGAGCGTGACGTGGCCGGTGAGCGGCTTCCCGTTCTTGAGCGCCTGCGCGATGTCGAAGACGGCGATGTCCACGTGTTTGACCATCGAGGTGAGCACCTTGCCCGGAGCGAGGGCGTCCTGGTCGGAGTCGACGCCGATGACGTAGGTTCCGGCCGGACGTTCCTTGGCCGCATCGATCGCGCCGAGTCCGGCCTTGCCGGCGGCTGCATAGATGATGTCGGCGCCGGAGTTGTAGAGCAGATTCGAGAGTTCTTTGCCGGCTGCGACGTCTTCGAAGCTGCCCGCATATTTCACATCGACCTTCGCGGTCGGATCGATCTCGTGCGCGCCGGCGGTGAAGCCCGCTTCGAACTTGCGCAGCAACGGGATGTCCAGGCCGCCCAGGAAGGCGACGTGATGCTTCTTGCTGACCATCGCGGCCAGTGCGCCCGCCAAGAACGAACCGTCTTGCTCGTTGAACGTGACCGAGACGACGTTCGGATCGTCGACGACCGCGTCGATGATCGCGTAGTGACCGGTCGGATTCTGCTTGGCGACCAGGTCGAGATCCTTGCTCATCAGGAAGCCGATGGCGTAGATCATCTGGAACTTCTGATTCGTGAGAGCGTTCAAGTTCGGCTGGTAATCGGCCGCCGAATGCGACTGCAGGACGCGCGTGAACGCGTCCAACTGATCGTGAGCGCGGATCAACCCCGCATTTGCGGAATCATTGAACGAACGATCGCCCAAGCCGCCGACGTCGGTGACCATACCGAGGGTGAGTTGGCCGGGCCGCGCGGTCTCGCGCGTGCCGCACGCGGAGAGCGCCAAAAGGGCGACCGCGAGAACTGCAAGGGTGGCTCTCTGTTTCATCGCACGGATTTACGCAGTACCGGAGTCATATGCCTTCGTCGCGAACCCGCGCGCATGACCGAAATCCCGGACCTGCGGTTGGCACCGCCCCGGCGCTGGAGCGTCGAACTCGACGGGGTCGCTTGGCTACCCCGGCTCATCGACAAGGCTCGCGCGGCTACGGCCGGCACGCTCGGCGGCTACCTCTACGGGCAGAGCCCGACCGATTCGGGGCTGCTCAAGGTCCTCGGTATCGGCTACCGGACCTTTGCCGACCTGGTCTCCCAGGCGCCCGACGACGCGGGCGTCGCCGCCCTTCTGAGCGCCCGAGACGTCGGGACCTTCGAACGGGCCCGGGCCTGGAGCCTGGACTTGCGGGCCAAGCACAAGGCGTTTCTCTGGGCGATGGACGTCGATGACGGCTATCTGCCCGGGGCGGCCTGGGCCAAGCGCCCGGTCAACGCCGCCACCAATGCCTTCACGGCGCTCGTGAAACGCGTCTTCCCGGTGCCGGTAAAGCCCCCGCAACCGTGAACCGGCACCGCCCGAACCCCTGGGGCTGGCTGACCGAAGGCCGCCTGACCTACGCGCTCAAGCTCCTGATGGTGCTCGCGATCGG
>JBEPVY010000260.1:0-2817 GCA_041690835.1 Vulcanimicrobiota bacterium
GCCATCGGCCTCGGCACGATGATCGGCGGCGGTATCTTCACCACCATCGGGACGGGCGTTCAAGGCGCCGGACCGGCCGTCATCATCTCGTATCTGCTCGCCGGCCTGACCTCGTTCTTCGCCGCGCTCTGCTATGCGGAACTCGGTGCGATGGTGCCGGTGGCCGGCAGCGCGTATACCTACGCCTACGCGACCATGGGCAAGCTGTTCGCCTGGATCATCGGCTTTGCGCTGATCTTCGAGTACGGCATCAGCGCCGCACCGGTCGCACAGCAGTTCTCGGCCGCGCTCCAGGACGCGTTCAAGACGATCGGCATCGCGCTCCCCACCTGGGCGCAGACCTCGAACCTGGTCATGCACGGCCAGTGGTGGCAGCTCGATCGATACGACTTCGCCCACTCGCAGTGCGACGTGCTCGGCGCCCTCTTCGTGATGGCGCTCTGCGTCCTGCTCTCGATCGGCATCCGCGAATCTGCCACCACCAACAATATCTTCGTGGTGCTGAAGATCTCCGCGCTGATGGTCTTCATCGGTGCCGGGCTGTTCCTGTTCCATGCCGCCAACCTCCACGACTTCAACCCGCACGGCTGGGGCTCGATGATGCCGTTCGGCGGCGCGACCGAGTCGGGGCAGATCGGCATCATCCCGATCTCGGCCTACGTCTTCTTCAGCTACATCGGGTTCGATACCGCGACCACGACCGCCGAGGAGTGCAAGAATCCATCGCGCGACGTGCCGCTCGGGGTGATCGGGGCGCTCGCGATCGGAACCGTGATCTACTGCGCGACCGCGATCGTACTCCTCGGGGCCGTGCCGTGGCAGAAGGTTCCGGCGCTCAATCCGCTCGTGTACGCGCTCGATCCGCTCCACCAGCCGTGGCTGCGTTGGGTGATCACGATCGGCGTGCTCGCCGGTACGACCAGCGTCGCGCTCTCCTCGTTGCTCGGGCAGACCCGGATCTTCTACGTGATGGCGCGCGACAAGATGCTCCCGCCGATCGTCTCGAAGATCCACCCGCGCTTCAAGACTCCGGTGACGACGACGCTCCTGACCGGCATTGCGGTCGCGGCGCTCACGCTCATCGTTCCGCTCAACCAGCTCTTGAATCTGGTCAACATCGGAACCCTGATCGCGTTCTCGGTGGTCTGCGGCGGCGTGCTCTACCTGCGCAAGCGCCGGCCGGATCTGCCGCGCACGTTCAAGGTGCCGTTCGCGCCCTACTTCCCGATCGCGGGCATCCTGTGTTCGCTCTTCCTGGCGGTCTTCGGACTCTCGCGCACGACGTGGCTCTGGTTCGCCGGTGCGCTCGCGATCGGGTTGATCTTCTTCTTCTCGTACGGCTTCCGCATGTCGAACCCCGACGAGATCGAGCCCGTCGTCGAACCCGAAGCGCTCGAGTACTAGCATGGATCTGGATACGCCCGAAACGCGGGCGATATCGTGGCTGGTCCCTTACGTCGCGATCGCGATGGGCGTGCTCGACATCGTCGTGTTGGTCGTACTCGTCTTCTCTTCGACGAGCATCTTCCCGGAGCGGATCGACGACGCGCTCGTCAGCGGCATCGGGAGCACGAGTCAACCGACTGCGGCCGCCGCCCGCGCGCAACTCGCGCCGATCCGCGAGCGCGCTCTTGAAGCGTTCGCCACGAATGGAGTCCCGCGCGCCGCGGTCGCCGAGGGTCCGGTCGAGGTCGAACGCGACGCTCAATACAAGACGTACTCCGCCTCGCAGTCGTTGACGATCCAGGCCGACGACTACCCGCGTTTCGCGCGCTTCGCCAACCGGATCAATCGTTTGAAGGATGCCGACATCGGGGTCTCGTTTCCGCACGCACCCTTCCAGCGCCTCATCACGGGAGCGCTCATCGTCTTCCTGATCGTCGCGCTGGTCTCGACGGTCGCGCTCGAGACGCGCAAGGCGGACGTCAATCGTTCGCCCAAAGGGATGCATCCGCTCATGGTCGCCGTGCAGACCTTGATGTACGGCGTCGTCGCCACGATGGCGATCGTCTACGCGCACTTCCTGGGCGACGGAATCGCCGGCATGTTCGCGGTCCTGGAAGCGATCTTCTGCGTCACGCTTGCCGTCTGGCTCTATCAGACCCGCCGCTCGTGGGCGCAGTCGACCGGCTATCGGCTCGGATACTGTGCCTACATGGTCGCGCTGGCACTGGTCGTCGGCATCGCGATCTGGGCCTTCGCCCAGCCGATGGTCTAGCTACTCCGTCGACGAGTCGATCTGACCGGCGGTCGTCGTGACGCCGGTACTGACGTCGATGCGAGCGGTCCGTTTATCGTAGCTGACGCGCACGCCGAAGGCGCGGCCGAAGGCCTTCATCCCGATCATCACGCGTCCTTGCACGCGGAAGGGCGCGTGTTTGAGCGTCATCGGCATGCCGTTAAAGGTCGCGTGCACGTCGCCCACCTTCACCCGCAACGATTGATCCCCGTGCGTGACCGTCACCTCACCGGTCTGCTTGTTCTCGCTCGTGGTCGCGCCCAACGCTTCCGCCAGCGGACGGAGCGGCACGTAGACCTTGTCCTGGGCGGTCGTGACCGGCGAGACATCGCTCTGCAACGTCTGACCGTCGACGCGCATCTCGACCGGACGCGAAAACGCGAGCAACGCCGAAGCCATGGTCGCGACCACGGCGGTCAGGACGATCGTCTGCCAGGCCGGCCGGCGATATTTCACTTCAGCAGGATCGTCTCGTGGGCGTAGTCGGGATACTTCTCGACGATCACTTTCTCGATCTCGAGGCGGAGCGCGTCGAGCAGTTCCGCTTCCGGGAACGTGCCGACCAACTCGCCCGCGCG
>JBEPVY010000261.1:0-2780 GCA_041690835.1 Vulcanimicrobiota bacterium
CTGACCAAGAAGTTCGGCGCGACCAAAGTCGGCAACTTCGTCAAGGTCTTCAACTACATCGTCGCCGATACGCTCAAGATCGTCGGCGAGAAGCACATCGCATTGCCGTCGACCCCGAATCCGGATCCGAAGGACGGTAAAGCGCTCGCCTCGGCATTGTGGGGCGCCGGTCAGACCGGCCACGGCTTCAATGTCGAAGTGATGCTCGATCGCGCCGTCTCGCACGGCATCCACGATCAGGTCATGAACGACATCGATGCCAAATACGGCCTCGCCGCGGATGCGGACTACCACGCCGTTCTGAACCAGGCGATGCACGATCTCGCGAGCGTCTACGGCTTCAAGACGACGATGTAACCCGCGCCACGCGCGGATAGCAAAAGGGGTTTAGCACACGCTAAACCCCTTTGATTCTGCCGACCGTCGACCCCGGAGGCTCCGCTCCGGACCCGAGTTCGTCCCGGCTAGTATACCCACGGTCGGGCGTTCTACTCAATAGGATATTTTGAATAGCCAGAAGAGCAGCGGCGTCAGTAGCCAGTTGCTCGCATGGGCGGTCCAGCAGAACGGGCAGGCTCGCTTGGTGATGAAGAGCAGGCTGTGCGCGAGGACGACCGAGAAGATCGCCGGCACGAGCGAGACGATCGCGACCGCCAAGACCAGCCAGGGCTGGTGGAGCGCCCAGGCCGCCCAGACCCCGAGGGCGGCCAGCGGGTAGTACCAGGTCCCCAGCAGGGCGTTGGGCGGCCCGAACAGGCGGGCGCGGGCCGATTGGACGACGCTCGGCTCGGTCAGCTCCCCGCGCTCGCCGCGGCGGGTCTTGGCAAGCATGAAAAGCGCGGTATAAAGACCAACTCCGCAGAGAATCGTGATCGCTACTCGTATCGGCATCGGTCTCCCCCGGTGAATAAGACGCTCCGGCGTCTGGTCGCCATCGGTATCATGGTCGCCTCGTTTGCCGTGGCGTACCTGGTTATACGCTTCCAGCCGGAGGTAGACCACTACATCCGGCACATCGGCTTCGCCGCCTATCCGCTCGCGATCGTGATCTTCGTCGCGGTCGCCTCCGCCCCGTTCTCGATGACGGATGCGCTGGCCGTGATGAACGGCTCGATCTTCGGACCTCTCTGGGGCTCGGTGCTCAACGCCGTCGGTCTCGTGTTCGCATCCATGATCGGGTACTGGATCAACCGGCGCGCTTCGCATCTGCTCGACCTGGAAGCCGCGCTCGAGAAACTTCCGGCCTGGGTCAAACGTTTTCCGGTCGGATCGCCCGCGTTCTTGCTCTCGGTGCGCGTCATCCCGGGACTCGGCGGCACGATCGCGACCGCCACCGCAGCCACGTTCAAGGTCCCGATCTGGGTGCACATGTGGACGTTCTGCGCGATCGCGATCCCGATCTGTACGATTCTCGCGATCTTCGGCGATCGTGCGACCGTCGTGATGCACGACTACGAGGACAAGGCACGCATCTACGTCGAGCATCACCGTCCTCATTTCAACTTCCAGTGGCGGCGCGAACCGCATACCGAACCGAAAGCGAGTCCCTCCGCGTGAACGTGGATATCGTCGCGTCCTATGACGCATTGCCGGCGCTCTGCGAGCGCGTCGCGAAGGCCCCGCGGGTCGGGTTGGACACGGAGTTCCATGCGGAGCGCACCTACGCGCCGCGCTTGATGGTCGTGCAACTCGCCTTCGAAGACGGCGCGGTCGTGGTCGATCCGATCGCGCTGCCTGATCTCGACCCGCTCTCGCTCGCGCTGGCCGAGACGACCGTCGTCGGGCACGCGCTCTCGAGCGATCTCAAGATCATGGCGGACCGGTTCGGTCGCGTCCCGACCCGCATCTTCGACTGTCAGGTCGCGGCCGCGTTTCTCGGCTACGGCATGCAGGTCTCGCTGGCGGACGCCGTCCGCGATCTCTGTAAAGTGCGGCTCGCGAAATCGCAGACCGTCAGCGATTGGTCGTCGCGGCCGTTCACGCCCAAACAGGTCGAGTATCTGGTCGACGACGTCAATTACCTGTTCGCGATGCAGGACGCCCTGACGGCGCGTCTGGAGACCTCGGGCCGGCTCGAATGGGCGCTCGCTGAATGCGCGCAACTCGGCGAGATCGAACGCTATCGCCCCGACGAACGCCGCGGCTTGCTGCGCATCTCCGGTTCCAATCGGATGAACCGTCGCGAACTAGGCGTGCTCGCGCAACTGCTGGTCTTTCGCGACAAGATCGCGCGCGATCGCGACATCCCGCCCAAGTACGTGTTGCCCGACGACGTGATGGCGGGTCTTGCGACCCTGCGCCCCAAGCAGGTCGAAGATCTGGCCCAACTACGCCGCCTGGATACCGGCATGCGTCGGAACCTGGGCGACGGCATTCTGGCCGCGGTCGAACATGGCGAGGCGATCGCCGAAGAAGACCTGCCCGAGAAGCCGGCCCGGCCGCTCGGGAACTCCCGCGAGACCTTGGTCGCGCTGCTCGGCGTGGCCGCCGGCGAGATCGCCCGCGAGCACGAGCTGCCCCAGAGTCTGGTCGTGCCTCGGGCCGCCCTCGAGCGGGTCGCCCGCGAGATCCCAAGCGACCGGGCCACCTTCGAAGCGACCCTCGGGGTCGAGGGCTGGCGCCTGGGCCTGATCGGGGAGCCGCTGTGGCGACTGCTGACCGGCGACGGAGTTGCGCGGGTCGAAGGCTACCTGGACGGCGACCCCAAAATAAGCTTTTCCCATGACAGAGAACGCCAACAGCTTTAACGCCGCCGCCGAACTGCGCGTCGGCGACCGCAC
>JBEPVY010000262.1:0-2776 GCA_041690835.1 Vulcanimicrobiota bacterium
GATCGCGGTAGTACGGGCAGAGGATGTCGCTGCCGCGTTTGAAGGCCATCGCCGCGCCTGCCTGGACCGCCTCGTGGCCCTCGCTCGCCGAGGCGAACGGGATCTTGCCCTGGCGGTTGAGCGCGAAGCCGCGGTTCTCCAGGGTTCGCTGGGCGATCATGATCCGCAGCATCGCGACGAGCTGTTCGTCGGTCAGAGCGGGGGCCTTGGTCGTGGAAGTCACGAGTCGCGTTATCGCCCGCCCCCCGGCCCGAATCCTGCGGCTCCCCGGGGTCGGCGCCGATAACCGGGACAGGAGGGTGAGCGAGCATGAACACGGCCGTATATCGAGAGCACCATCGCGCGCTCCGCGACCTGGTGGCCCGGATTCCGTCCGGCATCGTGCCCGGCACCGCAGAGCTGGTCCGGCCCCTGTTGATCAAGTTGAGCGACGTCCTGACGACACATCTCAAACTCGAGGAAGAACACCTCTACCCGGCAATGCTCGCCGACGTCGACCCGGGCGTCCGGGCCAGGGCGGAGGACTTTCAGGCCGAGATGGGCGGACTCGCCGAGGCGTTCGGGCGCTTCGTCGAGCGCTGGACCGTTCCGCATGCCGTCTCCTCGGATCCGGCCGCGTTCTCGCGCGATTGGGCGGGCATCCGGTCCGCTCTCGCCGGCCGGATGGATCGCGAGGACCGCGACCTCTACGCGCTCGTCGATAGCCAGGTCGACCTGCCCGCATAACAAAATAGTCGGTTCGTGAAGCATCGTTCGTTCTTGCATGCCGTGATTCTGATTTTCATCGCCGTGGCGCTCTGCGCTGGGCGCGCGCAGGCGGTCGCCGAGTTCTGCCCCGCCACGCTGCTCGGTTTCCACGCGATCACCGATCCCGGTACCGGGAACGCGTCCAGGACGTACGGCTACAAGATCGGGGCGCTCGGCAAGCGCACGGTCAATGGGCTGATCGCGATCGAGACCGACAAGGGCTGGTTCACGGCGCCGTTCGCGAAGCTCTCGTTCTACTCCGAGACGCGCAGTTTCGCTCCCGGACGGCTCTCGTTCGATCTCACCATGTTCACCGCGCCGACCCAGTTCGTCACGTTTCCGCAGAACGTGATCGTGCGAAGCATGTGGGTCACGCAAGCGAGCGCGACGGGTGACGGCGCGTTCGGTTGGCAGGCGCGCGGGAGCACGCCATGCGATCCGCCCGTCTCGGTCGTGCCGACGGGGTTCGAAGGCGTCTGGAGCGAGCCCGACTCGATCGAACATCCGCCGACGACCTTCGTCTCTCCGTTCGCGAAGCCGTCGGTCGCGGCGGTCGCCACGCCGGTCGATGCACCGGTCGGCTTGGGCTGCGAGCATCCGTTCGTCGGCGCGTCGATCGTCGCGCCGGCCAAGGGCGTCTGGCCCGACACGATCGGGCCGGCCTATAAGGGCGATGCATCGCTGCTCTACTACGCGGTGGCGCTCGACGCGCGCGGCCGCGTGACCGACGTCTCGCCTTGGGGAGGCGTACCCGAGGACGATCGGGACGTTGCGGACGTTCTGGCCTACGCCGAAGTCGCGGCCGCACGGAAGACGACCTACGCCCCGGCGATAGCGCTCTGCCGTCCGGTCCCGTCGATCTATTTCTTCCGTTACGATTGGTTGCAAAAGTGATCGCGATTCCGAGCGACGATCTGGTCCGGTATCGCCGATATTTCCACGCACATCCCGAACTATCGCTAGTCGAGTTCGAGACGGCCAAGTACCTCGAGGCGGAGCTGCGCGCGTGCGACTTCGACGATCTGCGGACCGGCGTCGCCGGGACGGGTCTGCTCGCGACCCTGGTCGGCGGACAGCCCGGTCCGGTGACGTTGCTGCGTGCGGATATGGACGGACTCCCGGTGACGGAACTCGGCGAGAGCGCCTATGCATCCGAGCATGCAGGCGTGATGCACGCGTGCGGGCACGACGGCCACATGGCGATCCTGCTGTGCGCTGCGCGCGAACTCGCCAAGAACCGCGATCGGGTCAAGGGCACGATCGTGTTCTGTTTCCAGCCTGGTGAAGAAGGCCCGGCCGGCAACAAGATGATGATCGACGAGGGCGCGCTCGAGAACCCGCACGTCGATCGCGCGTTCGCGCTCCATCTGTACAGCGGACTCGAGGTCGGAAAGATCGGCGTTCGCGACGGTGCGTTCTTCGCATCTTCGGACCGGTTCGAGATCACGATCGAGGGCAAGGGCGGTCACGGTGCGATGCCGCACGCCTCGGTCGACCCGATCGTGGCGGCCGCGCAGTTGGTGACGATGCTCCAGACGATCCCGAGCCGCGAGATCGCGCCGAAGGATCCGGTCGTGGTGACGGTCGGCAAGATCGAGAGCGGCACGACCTTCAACGTGATCCCCGACGACGCGCACATGCAAGGCACGGTCCGCGCGTTCGACGATGCGGTCCGCCGGTCGATCCCGGAACGGATCGAGCGGATGGTCGAAGGCGTCTCGGATGCGATGCGCACCGACTACGCCTTCCAATACGACTTCGGTTATCCGCCGACGGTCAACGACGAAGCGATGAACGACGTGGTCCGGGCGGTCGGCATCGAGGTCGTCGGCAACCAGAACGTGATCGACCCGCACGACGTCGTGCTCTGGGCCGAAGACATGTCCTACATGCTCCAGGAGCGCCCCGGCGCGTACTTCGTGGTCGGTATCCGGGGCGAAAAGATCGGCCACTACCCCCAACACAGCGCGCGCTACGACATCGACGAGCGCGCTCTCGACGTCGGCTTCGCCATGATGACCGGCATCGC
>JBEPVY010000263.1:0-2758 GCA_041690835.1 Vulcanimicrobiota bacterium
GGTCGAAGAAGTCGACGATCACTTCGATCAGCGGCATCTCGTACGTGAGGATGACGCGACCGTCGTGGAGATACTCCATGTTCGCAAGCGTACCCCGGCGCGACTGGGTCATGTCCATGATCGCGCCGACGTAGTCGGGCGGCGTGATGATGGTCGCTTTGACATACGGCTCTTCGATCTGCTTGATCAAGGTCGTCGACGGCAGCTTGGACGGGTTGTCGATCATCTCGACCTTTCCGTCCGTCATGGTGACGCGGAAGACGACCGAGGGCGAGGTCGCGATCAGGTCGAGGTTGTAGTTGCGTTCCAGGCGCTCCTGGACGATCTCCATGTGGAGCAACCCGAGGAAGCCGCAGCGGAACCCGAAGCCGAGGGCGACCGAGGTCTCCGGTTCGTAGACCAGCGCGCTGTCGTTAAGTTTGAGTTTCTCAAGGGCGTCGCGCAGATCGCCGTACTCGGCGCCTTCGTTCGGATAGAGTCCGCAGAAGACCATCGGCACGGCCTTGCGATAGCCGGGGAGCGGCACGTGTGCGGCGTTGACCGAGCCCGTAAGCGTATCGCCGACGTCGATATCCCCGAGCGACTTGACGTTGGCGATCACGTAGCCCACGTCGCCGAGCCCGAGACGTCCGATCGGCTTCATGGCGGGCGTGAACGTACCGACCTCGGTACATTCGTAGACGCGCTGGTGGTGCATCGACATGAACTTGGTGCCTTGGCGCAGTTCGCCGTCGACCACGCGGACGTAGGAGACCACGCCGCGGTACGCATCGAACTGCGCGTTGAACACGAGCGCGCGAAGATGGTCGTCGTGGCCCTTGGGCGGCGGGATCCGCTTGACGATCGCTTCGAGGATATCCTCGACGCCGATGCCGCTCTTGGCGCTCGCCAGGATGCACTCGCTCTTCTCGATTACCAGCAGTTCTTCGACCTCGCGCATCACGCGCTCCGGGTCGGCGGCGGGCAAGTCGATCTTGTTGATGACCGGGATGATCGTCAGATCGTGTTCGAGCGCGAGGTGATAGTTCGCGAGCGTCTGCGCTTCGATGCCCTGGGCCGCGTCGATGATCAGCAGGGCGCCCTCGCAGGCGGCCAGCGAGCGCGAGACTTCGTACGAGAAGTCGACGTGCCCGGGCGTGTCGATCAGGTTGAGCGAGTATTTCTGCCCGTCGAGGGCCGGGTACTCGAGGGTGACCGGATGCATGCGGATCGTGATCCCGCGCTCCCGCTCCAGGTCCATCTCGTCGAGCGCTTGCTCTTCCAGATCGCGTTTGGCGATGGTGCGCGTGATCTCGAGGAGCCGATCCGAGAGGGTCGTCTTGCCGTGATCGATGTGCGCGATGATGCAGAAATTGCGCGTCAGGTCGGATGTCAGCGTGCGGTGCGGGTTCTCGGGCTTCACGATCGCCCTACGCGCCGTAGCAGACGGTGAGGAACAGGCGTCCGAGCAACGGGATCACGACCAGCTGGATGACCAGGATCAAGACGAGAAACGAAAGATCCAAGCCGCCGACCGGCGGGATGATGCGGCGCAACGGGTTGAGCAGAGGCATCACGATCGGATCGAGATAGCGACCGTACCGCTGCAGATCGGGGATCCACGAGGTGATCGCATAAGCGATCAACACCCACGTGTAGATCTGCGCGATCGTCACGAGGAGACGCGCGAGTTCGCAAGAGAGGCCGTTCACGAGGGTTGCCGTTCTATGGAAGCGATGCTAAGACATTCGCGGGGACACCGTCCAGAAACGGCCCGGGGTCGATCGGTACGCCATCGTGCATCAACTGATAGTGCAGATGCGGGCCGGTCGAGAATCCGGTGCTACCCGAGGTGGCGATATGCTCGCCTTTATAGACGGTCTGGCCGACCGCGACGTCGATGCGCGAGAGATGCGCGTACCAGGTCTGATATCCGTTGCCATGATCGATCACGATCTTCTCGCCGTACGAGCCGTCGTAGCTCGCCGCGGTGACCGTACCGGCGGCGCTTGCGCGAACGGCTTGATAGTCGGCGTTCAGATCGACGCCCTTGTGGAACTCCACGTCGGGCGAAGTCCGGTAGCAGAAGCACCCGACGATGGTCGAACCCGGAACCGGGTTGATCGACGGGATCGAGGCCAGCAAGCGCGCGCGGCCGAGCGCTTGGATATGCCGCATATTGAGGATGCGCATCGTCAAGCTGCGGTTGGCGTCCGAGAGCGCCGCCACGGCCTGCGAGTCGACGCTCAACTGGTCCATGTGGCGCGTGACGTCGTTCATGCCGCCGGCGCGGGTCCACGAGGTCTTCTGGATCTTGGGAGCCGGCGCGGCTTTAGGATGCACGCCGATCAACTGTTGGATCTCGGTGTTCTGCTTCTGGACCGACTGGAGTTGGGAACGAAGCGAGTCCGCCTTCTTGTCGATCTGCTGGATGGCCGCGCCCTGGGTCTGGGTCTGCGACTGCAGCGAGGCCACTTCGGCATGCGCGCGCAGGGTCTGGATGCCGGCGAATCCGAGCGATCCGAAGGTCGCGGCGCCGAGTACGATCGCGGCCGTCATGATGTGACGACGCGTCAGCTCCAGCTTGTGGACCTTGTCGCCGCGATGCGGCACGATTTTGATGTAGTAGCGTTCTCTCAAGTTTGAATGGTCCGCCGTCTTCATCCGCGAGCCGACGCGATCGCACGGAGTTCTTCATCCGATGCGTTGGCGAGCGGGCGATAGCTTTCGACCGCTTTGCCGTACGTGCGAGTGTCGGTGCGCGAGTAGATGCTGGTGA
>JBEPVY010000264.1:0-2740 GCA_041690835.1 Vulcanimicrobiota bacterium
CTTCCCAGAGGGTCGCGACCCACGAGAAGATCTTGATGCCGGTCGGGATCGCGATCAGCATCGTCAGGATCATGAACGGAAGTTGCAGCGCGGGCGCCATGCCCGAGGTGAACATGTGGTGGGCCCAGACCATGAAGCTGAGCAGGGCGATCGAGACCGACGAGAACGCGATCATCTTGTAGCCGAAGATCGGCTTGCGCGCGAACGTCGGGAAGATCTCGGAGATGATGCCGAAGACCGGCAGGATCATGATATAGACGGCCGGATGCGAGTAGAACCAGAACATGTGCTGCCACAGGATCGGCGACCCGCCCTTGGTCGGATCGAAGAACGGCACCCCGAACTGGCGCTCCATGAAGAGCGCCGCGAGCGCCGCCGCGAGCGCGGTCGTCGCGATCATCGACATCGGTGCGGTCGCGAACTGGGCCCAACAGAAGAGCGGCATCCGGGTGAAGGTCATGCCGGGCGCGCGCATCTTGATCAGCGTGACCAAGAAGTTCAGGCCGGTCATCGTCGAGGAGATGCCGACCAAGAAGATCGCGGCACACCACATCGACGTTCCGGGCGCGCCTTGGAGCGACATCGGCGGATACTCGGTCCAACCGGCGGCCGGAGCTCCGAGCAAGAACGATCCGAAGAGCAATAGCCCGGCCGGCGGGAAGAGCCAGAACGAGATCATGTTCAGCCATGGGAAGGCGACGTCGCGCGCGCCGATCTGCAACGGGAACACGAAGTTGCCGAAGGCGCCGGTCGCGAGCGGAATGACCACGAGCCAGACCATCGCCGAACCGTGGATCGAGTAGACCTCGTTGTACGTATCCGCGCTGACGAAGCCGCCGTTGGCGTGCATCAGCTGGACGCGGATCACTTCGGCGAGCAAGCCGGCCAGCACCAAGAACACGAAGCCCGTGATCATATACTGGGCGCCGATGATCTTGTGATCGATCGAGAAGATGTATTTACGGACGAAGCCTTGCGGTTCCGGATGAACGTGGTCGGCGATCCCGCCGGCGTGAACTGTCTCTACTGCCATTCGTAACTCCGCTTACTTCTGGTTCTTCAGGAACTCGACGAGGTTGGCGATATCCTTATCGGTCAACTGGTTCGCCGTCATGTCGGGCATGTGTCCCATATCGCCCGTGTAACCGTGCTGGATGATCCCCGCGATGTTCTCGGGCGTCGCCTTCTGCCCGTCGACCAGGTTCGGGTGTTTGGGATCGTCGAGCAGCCCTTTGAGGCCCGGTCCGACGATCTTCTGGTCGAACGGCGCGACCTTGTGACAGGCGCTGCACTTCGTCCCGAAGAGCACCTGTCCGGCCGCGGCATCGCCGCCCGCCAGCGCGACCGGTGCGCCCGCGCCGGCCTTGGGCAATGCGTCGCTCAGGTTCTTGGTCTTGTTCACCCAGCCGTTATACCAGGCGACGAAATGCGCGTGATCCTCGATCACGACCGTCTGCTTCTCCATCTCGCTGTGGAGCGTGCCGCAGAACTCGGTGCAGATGATCTTGTACGTACCCGGGTTGATCGGCGTGAAGTGCAGCGTATTGATCAAGCCCGGCACCATATCGGCCTTGATGCGCATGGTCGGCACCCAGAACGAGTGGATGACGTCGCTCGAGGTGACGTGGAGGGTGACCGGCACGTTGACTTCGAGGTGCATCGCGTCCGGGATCTCGCCGTGCACGTTGGGATAGCGGAACGTATAGAACCACTGGTGCCCGATCGATTCGATGACCATGCTGTTGGCGGGCTGCTCGATCTCGATACCGTACCAGATCTTGACGCTGAAGATCGCCATGATCACGACGAAGATGGTCGGGATCACGGTCCACCACAGCTCGAGCGAGTGGTTGTCGTGGATCTGCGTGCCGATCGCGTCCGGCGGATCCGACTTGCGGACGCGGTAGCGGATGCTGAAATAGACCAGGTAGCCGATCACGAAGACGAAGAGCGGTCCCGACGACATCAGCAAGAAGCGCGTGAGCGAATCGATCTGGACGGCCTGCGTCACCGACTCGGCCTGGAACTTGGTGAAATCCAAGGTCCCGAAGTACCAGACCGAAATCGCGGAAAGCACGGCGAAGATCGCCGTAACAATCCAAAAGTTCCGGTCGAGGTGCACGACCGGATCTCTATTCTCCACCAACGTACGTCTCCTGAGCTGTGCCGAGTCTGCTTTATCTGATGATAGGGGTGGGCCGAAGGGCCCGCACCTACTTTAGCCTAGGCTAGTCCGGGGTCTTTTTGCCAGAGCGTCGGAAAACTCCCCGACGAGCCAGCCAAGGTCCGTGATGGCCGTCCCGACGACCGCCGCATGGGCCCCGGCCGCCAGGGCCGCGGCGGCCTGGGCGGGGGTGTGGACACCACCTTCGCAGATGACGAACGCCCGGGTCTCGAGCATCGACCGGACCAGATCGAGGGCGGGCAGATCGGCCCCGGCCGTTTCCTTTGTATAGCCACACAGGGTCGAGCCGACGATTTCGGCGCCGGCCGCGGCCGCCCGTTCCGCGTCGGCCGCCTCGGCGCAGTCGGCCATCGCGATCGCTCCGCCGGCCCGAATCGCCGCGACCAACCGCTCGACTGTCAGCCCTCCCGGCCGGGGGCGGGCGGTCCCGTCGAAGGCGACGATCTCTACGCCGGTCGCGAGCAGGGCCTCGACCTCGGCGAGCGTCGGCGTGATATACGGCTCGAACCCATCGTAGGCGCGCTTGATGATCCCGATCATCGGCACATCCGTCCG
>JBEPVY010000265.1:0-2734 GCA_041690835.1 Vulcanimicrobiota bacterium
CCACTTCCACACCCGACCGCCCGCCGCAGAGCGATAAAGGCGCCTTCGTCCGCGAGATGTTCGCGCGGATCGCGCCACGCTACGACGCGACCAACCGCGTGATGACCGCGGGCATGGACGAACGCTGGCGCCAGCGTGCCATCGCGCTTCTGGCCGCGCCCAAGGGCGGGGCCGTCCTGGACCTGTGCTGCGGCACGGGCGACGTGGTCTTTCATCTCCTGCGCACCGATCCGAGCCTGCACGTGACCGGCATCGACTTCTGCGCGCCGATGCTCGACGGCGCTCGCGCCCGCGCACCCAAAGAGGCGCGCGGCGAGACCACCTTCATCGAGGGCGACGTGATGTCGCTCCCGTTCGCCGACGAGTCGTTCGACGGCGCGACCATGGGCTTCTCGCTGCGCAACGTGGTCGACATCGACGCGGTCCTGCGCGAGGTCCGTCGCGTCCTCAAGCCCGGCGCGCGGTTCGTGAATCTCGACGTGAGCAAAGCCCCGAACGCGATCTGGAAGCGTTGCTTCGACCTCTACTTCTATAAGATGGTCCCGCTGATCGGCGGCATCGTGGGCAGCTCGAAGGCCGCCTACACCTATCTGCCGCAATCGCTCACCCATCATCCGAACGCCGAAGCGCTGCGCGAGCGTTTCGCAAGCGCCGGCTTTGCGGGCGCCGGATTCGTGCGCCTGATGGGCGGCGCGATCGCGATCCATTACGGGACGGCCATCTGATGGAAGCCGTACGCGACGACGCCGATCTCTACGCGCGCGTCGAGAACTTCTTCCGCTCGACGTTCTCGACCGACAACGCGCTGATCACCGAAGCCGTGAAGCGGATGCTCGCGGCCGGCGGCAAACGCCTGCGTCCGCGCATGACGCTCCTCGCGGCGAGCGCTTGCGGCGACGGATCGGACGAGCACCTGCATCTCGCGGCGTACATGGAACTGATCCACGTCGCGACCTTGATCCACGACGACGTGGTCGACAACGCGAGCACGCGCCGCGGCGTCAACGCGACCGCGATCGACTACGGCAATCGCGTGAGCGTCCTTGCCGGCGACTATCTCTTCGCGTGGATCTTCAAGAACGTCACCGCAGCCTACGCCGCCCCCATCCCGCACATCCTGAGCGCGACCCTGGCCACGATCTGCGACGGCGAGGTGCTCCAACTCCGCTCGCTCGGCGCGCTCGACCTTCCGCTCGAGACCTATGTCGAGGTCGCGCGCAAGAAGACCGCCAGCCTGTTCGCCGCCTCGGCCGAGTGCGGCGCGATCGCGGCGGGCGCCTCGCCGGAGCAGATCGAAGCGCTCCGCTCCTTCGGGGACCTGTACGGCATCGCGTTCCAGATGAAGGACGATCTGCTCGACGTGACCGCCGAAGCCGCCGCCCTCGGGAAGCCGGTCGGCAACGACCTCCACGAGCGGAAGATGACGATTCCGTTAATTCTGGCGCTCGGAACGGGCGATGCCGAACTGCGGACCCGGGTCGAGAAGTACTATGAGGGCGGCGGCAGCGACGCCGACGTGCCCGCCATCCTGGCCGAGATCGCCCGCGTCGGGGCGCTCGACCTGACCCGGCGGCAGATCGCCGATTTTGCGGCCCGCGCCAAAGCCGCTCTCGCCCCGATGGGAGCATCGGGTGCAAAAACCGAACTCGAACGGCTGGCCGACGCGCTCGTGGCCGACTAGGAGACGACAACACCTCATGCTATTCCATCCGACCCTCGCCTTCATCGACGCCCCGATCATCATCGGCATCGTGGCCCTGGCCGCCCTGCTGTTCGGCGCCGACAAGCTGCCGAAGCTCGCGCGCAGCGCCGGTCAGGCGAAAAAAGAGTTCATCCAAGGCCAAGCCGACGCCGACGTCGCCGCCGAGAAGGCTCGCGAAGACGCACGCCGACGCGCCCAAACCGCCGCCGCGGATCCCATGGACAGCGTCGAAGCCGGTCAGTCCTTCGGACAAGCCGTGCCGCCGCCGAGCGACGAAGGAACGCCATCGGCCTAACCATGCCCGAGGGGTGGGACCAGAAAGAGATGCCGTTCACCGAGCATCTCCGCGAGCTTCGTACGCGCCTGTTGATCTCGATCGGAACCGTCGTTGCGATCGCGGTCTTGCTGTTCTGGCCGTCGCAGTACGTGATCAAGTGGATGGTCAACGCCTACTTCCACGGGATCCAGCTTCACGCGTTCGGCCCGGCCGACGTGATCTTCACCGAGTTCAAGTTCTCGATCATCGGCGGCATCGTGATCGGCCTGCCGATCCTGCTCTATCAGATCTGGATGTTCGTCGTGCCGGCGTTCCACCCCAAGACGCGCCGGATGGTCTACCTGTTCATGCTGCCGTCGCTATTGCTCGCACTTGCGGGCCTGGCGTTCGCGCACTTCATCGTGATCCCGCGCGTGGTCGCGGCGCTGATCGGCATCACCAACGAAGTCGCGATCCCGACCTTCGGCGTGGCCGACACGCTCAACTTCGTGATGATCCTGCTCGCGCTCTTCGCGCTGATCTTCCAACTGCCGGTCGTGATGGTCGCGCTCGCGCGGATCGGGATCGTCAACCGGAAGATGCTGATCACCTATCGCCGGCACGCGATCTTCGGGTTCTTCGTGCTCGGCGGGATCGCCGCGCCCGACGGTAATCCGATGACGATGGCGCTCCTCGCGGTGCCGATGTACGTGCTCTACGAAGCCTCGATCTGGATCATCGCGATCCTGGAGAAGACATGGAAGCCCGAGTAGCCG
>JBEPVY010000266.1:0-2712 GCA_041690835.1 Vulcanimicrobiota bacterium
GCGATCCAGGCGTTGCGGGTCAAGTCCTTCGAGATCGAGGCGTCGATCACCGGAACGATCTCGATGGTCGGCACGACGATCGCTTCGGCGCCGCGAGCGATCAATGCGTCGGCAAGAGCGCGCGCGAGGTGTCGCGGGCGCGTTATCAGGACCGCCTTGCCGGTGAGCGGGAGGATGGCGGGTGCTTTACTCTTCAACGTCGAGGCCGGCTAGCTGCGGCACGAGGCCGGCCACCGCATCTGCGATGTTGAGTTCGAAGAGTTCGTCGAGCACGCGCGCGTGCGAAAGCGCTTCTGCATGGTTGTGAACCGCTTTCTCGCGGATCCGGGTGACGGTCGAGTGGAGCAATCGCGAGACGATCGTCATCGACATGCCGACCACGAGCATCTTCTCGCGTTCGGTGAGGTCGGGGCAACGGCCGAGCAGACGTTCGATCTCGGCGGTCCGGATCGCTTCGGCCTTCTGCGTGAGCGACGCGATCACCGGAACGGCGAGACGCGAACGGTACCAATGACCGAAGCGCTCGACGAACTCCGCCACGATCTCTTCGACTTGCGGAATCGCGGCGCGTCGGGCTTCGAGCTTCTCGTCGACCACGTCGCGCAGGCCGTCGATGTCGATCAGCGAGACGTTCGGGATCTCGGCGATCGCCGGATCGGCGTCGCGCGGGACGGCGATGTCGACCACGAAGAGCGGCCGGTTCGGGCGGGCGCGCATCGCTTCGCCGACGTTTTGCGGATTCAAGATGAAGTGCGACGCGCCGGTCGAGGTGATCGCGATATCCGCATCTGCGAGCGCCTCGGTCAATCCGGGCATGTCGATGGCCTGACCGAAGCCGACTTCGGCGATCAGTTCTTGTGCGTGCGCCATCGTGCGGTTGGTGACGACCAGATGGCTCGCGCCTTCGCTACGCAACCGCTTCACGGCCGTACGCCCCATCTTGCCGGCGCCGATGACGACGACCGATTTTCCGTCGAGCGAACCGAGGCGGGCCTTGCCCATCTCGATGGCGGCGGTAGAGATGGACGTGGACTCATCGCCGATCGCGGTCTGCGATCGCGCGGCCTTGCCCGCATTGAGCGCTTCGCGGAAGAGACGGTGCAACGTCTTGCCGATCGAATGCGCCTTCTGCGCTTGCACGTAGGCCTCTTTGACCTGGCCGAGGATCTCTGCTTCGCCGATCAACATCGAATCGAGTCCGGTGCTGACGCGGAAGAGATGCTCGATCGCCTGATTGCCGAGCAACGTATAGAGATAATCCTCAAGTTTGTAGTCGACCGACGAATGTCGGTAGACGCCGAGGAACGTCTTGAGCTGGGCGACGCCGCTCTCGTAGTCTTCCAGTTCGGCGTAGATCTCCAGGCGGCCGCAGGTCGCGAGCATCGCGGCTTCGCGCACGGTCGGGTAGTCGCGTAGGGCGGCCAACGTCTCGGCCATACGGGAGGCCGGGAACGCGTGGCGCTCGCGAACGTCAACCGGCGCGGTGTGGTGGGAGAGCCCGAGGCAGACTAGCGGCACGTGGGTCCTATCATATCTCCGCTAGTACTTCGTCGGCGGCTCCAATTGTCTGCTCGATGTCCTTGGTCGTGTGGGCCGTCGAGACGAATCCGGCCTCGAACTGGGCCGGTGCGAGGTAGATCCCCCGGTCCAGCATTCCGTGGAAGTACTTTCCATAGCGCTCCGTATCGGCCGTCATGGCGCTGGTCAGGTCTCGGACCGGGCCGGCCGTGAAGAACAGGCCGAACATGGAGCCGGCATAGGCGGTCGCGTGGGGGATTCCGTGCTTGTCGAAGACCGCCGAGAGGCCGGCGGTCAGCAGCGCGGTCAGCACCTCGAGGCGCTCGAACAGGGTCGTATCGTCCCGGACGGTCTTCAGGGTCGAGATCCCGGCCGCCATTGCGAGCGGATTCCCGGAGAGGGTGCCGGCCTGGTAGACCGGGCCGTCGGGCGAGAGCAGAGCCATCACGTCGGCCCGGCCGCCGAAGGCGCCGACCGGAAGGCCGCCGCCGATCACCTTGCCGAGGGTGGTCAGGTCGGGGAGCACGCCATCGCGCTCTTGCACGCCGCCGCGCGCCACCCGGAAGCCGGTCATGACTTCATCGAAGATCAGTAGGGCGCCGTACTTCGTACAGATCTCGCGCAGCGCTTGCAGATAGCCGGCGTCCGGAAGCACCAGCCCCATGTTGCCGGCGTACGGCTCGACGATCACGGCCGCGATCTTGTCGGGGTTCGCTTCGAAGGCACAGCGTACGGCCTCGGCATCGTTATATGGAAGCACGATGGTATCGCGCGCGACACCTTCGGTGACGCCCGGCGAGTTCGGCACGCCATTGGTGAGCGCGCCGCTGCCGGCCGCGATCAGGAAGGCGTCCCCGTGGCCGTGGTAGCAGCCGGCGAACTTGATGATGGCGTCGCGCTTGGTGAAGCCGCGCGCGAGCCGGACCGCGCTCATGGTCGCTTCGGTGCCGCTCGACGTGAACCTGACGCGCTCGATCGACGGGACCATCGCGACGATCAACTCGGCCAGTTCGCTCTCGGCTTCGGTCGGCGCGCCGAACGAGCTGCCGCGTACGGCGGCGGCGGTGA
The DNA here is from genome assembly GCA_041690835.1 of Vulcanimicrobiota bacterium. Classification (GTDB taxonomy): domain Bacteria; phylum Vulcanimicrobiota; class Vulcanimicrobiia; order Vulcanimicrobiales; family Vulcanimicrobiaceae; genus JALYSX01. Next base: position 2,587 of record JBEPVY010000266.1, read on the forward strand.
TCGCCTTGACGACGTTCGGATGCGCGTGGCCGAGGAGCAACGGCCCCCACGAAAGCACGTAGTCGAGATACTCGCGATCGTCGACGTCGCGGATGCGCGCGCCGTTGCCGCTCTTCATGAAGATCG
>JBEPVY010000267.1:0-2709 GCA_041690835.1 Vulcanimicrobiota bacterium
ACCACGGCCACTGCGGCATCCTCGACGATGCCGGCGACGTGAAGAACGACGAGACCGTCGCGCTGCTGGTGAGGACCGCGCTCACCTATGCGGCCTGCGGCGTCGACGTCATCGCGCCTTCGGATATGATGGACGGCCGGATCGAAGCGCTCCGCAGCGCGCTCGACGCGCACGGCTACGAACACGTGACCTTGATGGCGTACAGCGCCAAGTACGCTTCCGCCTACTACGGACCGTTCCGCGAAGCGGCCGGCTCGACGCCCACGTTCGGCGATCGCCGCACCTATCAGATGGATCCGGCCAACGCGCGCGAGGCGCTCCGCGAGATCGCGCTCGATATCGAAGAGGGCGCCGACATCGTGATGGTCAAGCCGGGCCTGCCGTATCTGGACATCGTGCGCCAAGCCCGCGATGCGTTCGACGTGCCGATCGCGGTCTACAACGTGAGCGGCGAGTATTCGATGCTGATGGCCGCCATCGCGAACGGCTGGATGGACGGCGAGCGTGCGATCGACGAGACCCTGGCCTGCTTCGTACGCGCCGGTGCCGACATCGTGATCACCTACTTCGCGAAAGACTATGCCCGTCGGCACAAGTGATCTGACCGTCGTCCTGCTCGCAGGCGGCGAAGCCACTCGGCTCCCACGCAAACTCGAACGCACCGACCATGGCGATCCGTTGATCGTCCAGGCCTACGAGCGCTTCGCACCGCACTTTCCGGTCGTCATCTCGGCCTCCGCGGCCTTCGCTCCCGAGGTCGACGCACGCCTCGCCTGCCCGATCGCCATCGACCGCTGGACCAAGCGCGGGCCGCTCGCCGGCCTGCTATCCGCACTTGCGGTCGTCGATACGACGCTCGCATTCGTCGTCGCCGCCGATATGCCGAACGTCGGCGCGGAAGTCGCGCGCGAACTTCTCGCGGTGTACCTCGCGCTCGACGACGCCGTCGTCCCCGAGCACCGATACGGCGTCGAGCCACTGTGTGCGCTCTACGATCGCGCGGCGGTCCTACGGGTCGCGCCACCCATCCTTCGGACGAGCGGCGCAGTACGCGATGTCTTGGCCGGCATGAACGTCCGCTACGTCGGCATGGAACCCGAGCGCTTTGCGAACGTCAACACCCCGGACGATTGGAATCGCGAGTTCAAGGGGCGAGCCGCAGGACCCGATATCCGGACGGATGGAGTTCCGGACGGAACGGCCGATCGGTGAGCGCGACCGGCGTGCCTCCCATCGCCGTCCGCATCGCGATGATCTCCGCTGCCGAGAGATCGGGGCCGACGATCGCCGTTATCGCCTGATCGCCGTTGCGCCAGACGTAGCTCCGACGTTTCGCGATGTGGGCGATCCCCGAAGCATCGACGATCGGATCGAACGAATACAACGAGAGATCCATGTGCTTCGGGTCGTACCGTTCACCCATCACGAAGAACGATCGCCCTTCCGCGCGTTTGTACGCGAACTGCACGAACGTCGCTCCTTTGGACCAGACGTGCTTCCTCGAATCGTACGTACTGGCAGTGGTCGCGTAGATCGCCGATGATACGACATCCGATGGGAGCCCCGACGGCGAAACGATCTTGAATGCGACCTTGGACTGGGCCTGAGCGAGCGATGTCGCCGTCGGAGCGAGGAAAAGCGCGCGCGGCACCGCAGGGGGCGTGCCGAAGCCGATCGCATGCAGCGACGCTTCGTAGGACGCCACCAACGCGCGAGACACGACGGGCAGCGCCAAGACACAAGCGATCGTGGCAGCCGCCGTCACGGCCAGGGGCCAGGAAGAGCGCGGAGAGAGCGCGGGAATCGGAGGGCGATCGATAGCGCGGAGGATCGAGGCCATCGGCACGGCCGGGGGAACGACTCCGTCGAACATCGTCGCGATATTCTCGCGAATGCGTGCATCAGAGAGCATAGGGAACTCCTTCGGAGGGGTTGGGCCGATCGGGCGAGAGTTTCCGATGGAGCGCCCGTCGCGCCAGCATCAGATGGAAGCGCACCGTCGAGCGAGGGATTCCCGCCGCGGATGCGATCTCGGCACTGCTCAAACCGGCGTAGTAGTGCAGGATCACGGCACTGCGCTGGATGACGGAGAGCCCGGCAAGCGCGTCGTGCAGATCCAGCGATCCGCTCGTATCGAACTCTACCGCGTACTCGGTCGTCGTCTCGAGCGGTTGCGTTCGTAGGATCTTCCGGGCGACGGATATCGCCCGATTGACCACGATATGCGCGAACCAGCCGCGAAACGCGCCGGGTTCTTTTAGGGTATCGAGCGAGCGCGCCATCGAGACGCAGGCCTCTTGTGCCGCGTCTTCGGCAAGACCGGGGTCACGCAGGACGCTCCAGGCGATCTTGTACGCCTCGGGCCAGGCGGCCGCGATCAGGGCCTCGAGTCCGGCTCGGCCGGATTTCGCGCCTTCGATCAGGTCGTTGTTAAGGTCCATCGCTCCTTAAGACGCGCCGCAATGCCGAAGTGTTGGTGGGAGGTTCCACCCTCCTCGGCGCAGTTACTACATGACCACGCCCCCACACCGCTAAGGAGCCCTCGCACATCGTGAGCATCGAACGCTCGATCTCCGCATTCGTCCGCGCGCGCAACGTGATCGCCGGCGGCGTCAACTCGCCGGTCCGCGCGTTCCGTGCCGTCGGAGGGTCGCCGATCTTCATGAAGAGCGGCAACGGCGCGCGCATCCGCGACGTCGACGATCGCGA
>JBEPVY010000268.1:0-2704 GCA_041690835.1 Vulcanimicrobiota bacterium
CCGCTCTCGATCGGGAACATGCGCGGGATGTTCCAGTTCATCCCGAGCAACCTGCAGAGCTTTACGGCGTCCGGCGGCCGAACGGCCGACGACGTCCCGGCGAATCCCTCGCTTCCGGACGCGCAGCGCGATCTGCAGTTCACGGTCAACGGCCAGTTCCAACCGGTCGTCAAGAGCAAGGCCGGTCAGACCGAGATCTGGGTGCTTGAGAACATCAGCGACTTCGCGTACATGAACGTCCGGCTGACGGAGACCGCGACCGGTCGCCATCCGAAGATCGCGATCGTGGGAGAAGACGGGAATCCGTTCCCGGCCGTCCACTACCCGCCGACCCACGGCGGAACCGAACTGCTCATTCCGCCGGCGAGTCGCGATGCGATCGCGGTGACGATGCCCGCCAGCGGCGACCTGGTGTTGGAACTGCCGCCGATGGGGCGCGGCGCCAAGACGAAGACCGCGCCGGGCATCCTCTACACGAGCAACGGAACCACCCACCCACCTGCGGTGCTGGGAAACGTCAGCGTTCTACCGAGCGCGATGAGCTATGCCGATGGATTTTTCGTCTTCCCGACCCAAGAACTGCTGCGGGCCGAGTCATCCGGCGGCCGGGGTGAAACGACGGCGTTCGCCGAGGGACAGCCGTTGCATGCCTATACCTCGTTTGTGGATCTCTCGCACGTCAAGCCGGACGTGAAGCGGACGCTCGTCATCAACGGCGGCTTCTTGAACGACCACGCGAATCCGAACGATCCGAAAGCCTTCGTCTACGCGTTCGACGGGAATGCGTTTCCGTATATTCCGCTCATCCAACCGCGCCTCGGTTCGGTCGAAGAGTGGACGTTCGTCAATCACAACAACGACGAACACCCGATCCACGTCCACGTGAACGATTTCCAGGTCATCAAGTATCACGATCCCACCACCGGTCTCACGACCGGGCCGGAGATGTGGGGCGACGATAACGTCAACGTACCGGCTCCGACGATGGGAGCGGAAGAGGCCGTCGTTTCGCCGGGATTGCTGACGATGCGGACCAAGTTCGCCGACTACACCGGTCTGTTCGTGTTGCACTGCCACCGCCTCAACCACGAAGATAACGGCCTGATGGCACTCATCAACGTCATCCCTGCGGCATCGACGTACGGCGTCGTCGTGCCGGGATCGCCGGGCCACCCGGCGCAGGTGAAGATCTACGATGGGGACGGCGATCGGCTTGTGAACACGGTTACGCCGTTTCCGGACTACTACGGGACGCCGAGCGTCGCCATGGGCGACATCGAAGGCGACGGCGTCCTCGACCTGATCGTCGGAACGGGGAAGGGCGCGAGCCCGCTCGTCGCCGTGTATTCCGGCAAAGCCCGTAACGGTTCGCCAGCCTTCCACAGCCAGGTCGTGCGCTTCGCGCCGTTCGCCCCAGGCGAGCGTGGCGGGGTCTCGGTGGCGGCCGCCCAGATCGACGGGAGCAGCGCGGATAACATCATCGTCGGCTCCGGTGCAGGCGCGGCGGATCGTATCGACGTCTACAGTTCGGAGCTGCCCCCGATGCTCGGCGCCGCGCCCGCCGTCTTTACGTCGTTCGATCCGTATCCGAACGAGCGCACCGGGGTGAGCGTGGCCGCCGGAATGGTCGACGTCATGTCGGGTCGTTACAGCATCGTCACGGCTCCCGGCCCCGGCAGCCCCGCGATCGTAAAGGTCTTCAAGATATGGCTCCTGACGCAGATCCCGGCGATGCCCGGTCATACGATGGAGATGAGCGTGCACACCGGACCGCGCACGCCCGTGACCACCGCATCTTTCGCCCCCTTCGGCAAAACATATACGGGCGGCATCTCGCTTGCCGTCGGATGGCTTGCGGGTTCGCTCGGTGGCGCGCAGAGCATCGTAGCCGGTCAACTCGCCGGCGGGACCGTCAAGGTGTTCTCGAACGGCAATGCGTTGCGAGGCGCGCCGATGTTGTATCTACGAGACCCGCAGACGCACGACTTCGGCGTCGGTTTCGACGCGATCCTGAGTTTCAGACCGTTCGGCAACGCCTCCGGCGTGCAGGTCGGCACCAGTGCGACCACGTCGGGAGCCGACCTCCTGGTGGGCGGCAGGTCGGTCGATGGCGCGACCGTTCGGGTCGTCAAGTACGGCCTCTCGCGCCCCGGAACCAAGGCGACGATGCTCGAAGCGAAGCAGCTTCACGGCGTCGCTTCGACAAGCGGATCCGTACCTGGCCCGATCGGGGGAAACTAGCGATGATGGAATCGAGCAACGCGCAAAAAAGCGGAACGGAAGTGGTCGTCACCCAGATAAAGCCCGGCTACGAAGCCGTCTATCGTGAGGTCGCAGACCGCTTCATCAAGGCCCAGGCGGCGTTTCCGGGTTATCTCGGCTCGTTCGTTCAACCGCCGATCACGCCGGATGCGGGCTGGACGACGGTGCTCCGATTCGATACGGGCGAACACCTCGACGCTTGGATGGACTCGCCGCAGCGGGCGGCGCTCCTGAAAGAGAGCGCCCACCTGGTGCTGGGCTTCGAGGCGAAGCGGCTCGACACGTCCTTCCCCGGCTGGGTACCGGCCGATCCGGTCACCGGGAAATCGCCGAGCATCTGGAAGACGGCGGCGCTGGTGCTGCTGACGCTCTTTCCGGTCGTCATGCTCGAACTCCGATTTCTCAACCCGCTGCTCTCGCCGCTCCATCCGGCGCTCGCGAC
>JBEPVY010000269.1:0-2702 GCA_041690835.1 Vulcanimicrobiota bacterium
ACCGACTCGGGCGGATACGGAACGGCCTTGCCGTAGCGCGGCACGTCGTAGCCGACGCGCTTGCGCGCCAACTTCTCGAGCAGCAACGGCGAGACGTGGCCACCGCGGTTGTAGCGGACGTCGACGATCAGACCGCGCCGGTCGAACTCGCTCAAGTAGCCGCGATGGAACTCGGAGAATCCCCAGGGCCCCATGTCGGGGATGTGCACGTAGCCGACCGCGCCGTCGGTCTTCTCGTGAACGAGTGCGCGATTGCGTTCGACCCACGCGCGGTAGCGCAGATCGCTCTCGCTCCGGAGCGCTTTCACCAGAATGGTGCGTGGATCGCTCTTGCCCGACGCGATCGTCAGCGTGACGTCGCGATCGGCAGTATTGATCAGCAACGCATCCGGCGTGGCCTTACGCGAGAGCTTCTTGCCGCCGATGGCGGTGATGACATCGCCTTCGCGCACGTCCAGGCCGGGCTCCGCGAGCGGTGAATCCGAGCTGCGGTTCCAGCTATCGCCGCGCAGGATCTTCTCGATGCGGTAGCCGCCGCGATCCTTATCCCACGCGAGGTCGGCGCCGAGGAAGCCGCGTTGATACTGCGGCGGGATGCGGTAGTCGCCGCCGTATTCGTAGGCGTGCGAGGTGCCGAGTTCGCCTTGCATCTCCCAGATCAGATCCGAGAGTTCGCCGCGCGTGCGGACGCGCGGGAGCACGGCCTCGTAACGATCGTAGACGCGATCCCAGTCGATGTCGCTCATGTCTTCGACCCAGAACTGCTCGGTCTGCAAGCGCCAGGCTTCGCGATACATCTGGGCCCACTCGTCGCGCGGTACGATCTCGATCTGGACGCGGTCCAGATCGATGAAACCGCTCTTGCGACCGGGATCGGTCGAGGGCTTGGGATCGTCGCCATCCTCGGGCAGGTCGCCGAGCGCGTCGATCGCACGCAGCTTCTCGGCCGAGGTGTAGAGCAACGTCCGGCCGTCGGCGGAGAGGCTGATGTCCGCGACGTCGGTCGCGAGCGTCGCCAGGCGCTGGCCTTCGAAGTCGTATGCGAGCAGGACGCCCGCGTCGTCGTCTTCATCCCAGTTGCGGCCTTCGGGCTTGATGCCGCGGACCTCGAACTTGGTGAAGACGACGCGCTCCTTGAGCGCGATCAGTTCGCCGTAGTTGCCTTCGTCGACCGGGAAGCCGAGAATGCGTCCGGTGATGCCGTCGAAGTCGATCTTGACGTCGTCGATCTTCTTGGCATCCTTGCCGTCTTTGGCGTCCTTCTTCGCATCGTCGTCGGCCTCGTGGTGATCGTGATGATCGTGGTCGCGATGGAGCGGCCGCGATTTCGGCACGAACGGGGACGGCACGTCGGCACGCAACGTCACCAAGAACGGACGTTCCGCCTGCGGGAACGAGAGGTCGAACTGCAGGGCGTCGTAGACGGGATTGAAGTCGCGGGTCGACAGGAAGTAGAGATATCTTCCTTCCGGATCCCACGACGGCGAACGATCCACGCGGAGCGCCGACGTGAGATCGCGGACCTTGCCGGACTTCACCTTGGCGACCCGGATGATCGAGGTGCCCTGCGTCGGCCACCACACGTACGCGACGAAGCGTCCGTCCGGCGAGAACGCCAGGTCCGCGATCCGGTCGGCCGGACTCGAATCGAGCGTGCGAACGCGAGAGTCCGCGACGTCGACCACGCAGAGTTCGTGGCGGTGGTTCGCGAAGACGATCGTGTCGTTGGTCGGAGAACACGCGAGGTCGGTGATACGGCCGACGTCGCCGGTCGTCACGAAGACCGGTTCGTCCGAATCTTCGCTGAAGAGCGCGATCTGTTCGTAGCCGGCCAGATCCGTGACGCAGGCGAAGCGTTTGCCGTCGTGCATCCAACGGGCCAGGCGATAGCGTGCCTTGCTATCGCTACCGCGGTGCAACACGGCGCCTTCGAAGAACGGCATCGTATACGGCTGGCCGCGCGCGATCAGCGCGAGACGCGTGCCATCCGGATGCGGTGCGATGTCGTCGAGTTCGCCCGAAGCGCTCTCGAACCGGCGATTGGTCTGCGGTTGCGCCGAGGGCGCGTCGATCGCGACTTCGCGGACGGAGTCGTCGCTGGCGTCGTAGAGCGAGATCGCGCCGCCCGCGCCATAGACGACGCGGGTGCCGTCGGTCGAGGGATAACGGACGTAATATTCGCCTTCGTGCGAATGGCGGCGCACGTCGGTTCCGTCCGGCGCGCACGAATACAGGTTGCCGATGCCTTCGTGGTCGGCGACGAAGAAGACGCGCCCGGCGATCCACATGGGCCAGGTCGGGTTCCCGTCGGGCAGGCGTAGATGTTCGAACTCGCCGCTACCGCGTGCGTCGACCCAGATCTCGCCGCTCGTTCCGCCGCGATAGCGCTTCCAGCGGGCGGGGTCGTCGCTGTTCCGTCCGACCGCGACCGCGCCGTTCGGTCCGAACGTCACGCGCTTGATCGGGCCGTAGCGGAGCGGCGCGGGGGAACCGCCCGCGCGCGGAATGGCGAAGCCTTCGGTCGAGCGGTCGTACCACGCGGCCGGATTCGCGGTCGCGTAGACCGTCTCGGAGTCGTCGCTCCAGCCGTTCACCGCGACGATCGTGCCGCCCATGTGCGTCAAGCGCTCGGGCCGCCCGCCGCTCGCCGGCATCACGAAGATCTCGGGATTGCCTTCGTCGGTCGAGACGAACGCGATCCA
>JBEPVY010000270.1:0-2656 GCA_041690835.1 Vulcanimicrobiota bacterium
ACGGCCGGATGGGACATTTCAAACAGCTCAAAGAGGCCGATCCCGGCCTGCGGGTAGTGGTGACCGGCTGCCTGGCCGAGCAAGACCGCGCGACGATGCAGGCCAAGGTGCCGCACCTGGACGGCGTCTTCGGCACGAGCGAACTGGTGCAACTCGGCGATACCCTGCTCAAGTGGCGGCCGGATTTCGAAGAGACGGAACTGGCCGAAGAGCGCGCGCTGGTGATGCCGCTCGGCGGCAGCGCGGACTGCGTGACCGACGGGTTCAGTCATCTGCGCGGATTCGTGACGGTCCAGCGCGGCTGTTCGTACTATTGCACGTTCTGCATCGTGCCACACGTGCGCGGTCGCTTCGACATGCGTCCGATGGGCGAGATCCTGGCGGAAGTCCGCGAGAAGATCGCGTCGGGCGCGCGCGAGGTGATGCTGGTCGGTCAGACCGTGAACGCGTATAAAGATCCGGCCGACGGCACCGACTTCGGCGATCTGTGCCGCGCGGTCGCCGCATTGCCGGGGTTGGAGCGACTGACGTTCATCTCGCCGCACCCGAAAGATTTCACCGAGAAGATCATCCAGGATCTGGCCGCAGTGCCGGCCTGCAACCCGCGCATCCATCTGCCGTTGCAATCGGGCAGCGATTCGCTGCTACGCCGGATGAACCGCAAGTACACGATGGAGCAGTTCCGCAACGTCGTGGGATTGATCCACGAGCATCTTCCGAACTGGGCGATCACGACCGACATCATCGTCGGCTTCCCCGGCGAGACCGACGCGGATTTCAACGATACGCTCGAATACGTGAAGACCGGCGTGTTCGCGAACGCTTTCTCGTTCATCTACTCGATCCGGCGGGGCACGCCGGCCGCGCGCTGGGAGCAAGTCGATCCAGACGTCGCGAGTGCCCGCTTCCGCGAACTCTTCGACGCCGAGAACCTCGCGGTCGAGGCATATCACGATCGCAAGATCGGTACGACCGTTCGCGCGCTGATCGTCGGCCCGTCCCGGAAAGACGCGAGCAAGCTCGCCGCCAAGACGCTCGACAACGTCACCGTTATCGCGCCGATGCCGGCAGATTACGACGAAGCGCTCTACGGCCGCGAACCCTGGCTCGATATCGCGATCGAGAGCGCTCATGTCTGGGGCTGCACCGGCACCATCAACCGCCGCGCCGAACGCTTCCCCGATGCGGGCGAAGCAGTAGCGCGACCGGTGCTCAGCCTCCTGTCGGCCTGACCGGACGCCTCCACTTTCAGATGCTTGACACCCTGATCGTATATGGCAGCTGTCAAGCAAATGCGGTGACTCACGCGTTGCAGCGCATTGGCTCCTTCGCGCTGCAGTTCGACGTCGTCTATCAGAGCGACGTAGGGCCTATGGAACTGACGACGGAGCAGTTGTCGCGATGCCGGTATTTCTTCGAACAACGAAGATCGCCATTTCCACACTCGGATCGGCTTCCGACAGACTGTCGCCGGATCAGCTTCCCGTACCTCAGATTGGGAGCTCTTTGGCCGCTCGACAACGTGGTCAATCCGTTCGACGGAACCCGATTCCCATATGGGAATCGCTTTATCATCAGTTGCATCGAGCAGGGTCGTACGAAAGCTGAGATCTTAGCAGCTCACGCGGCTGCCGAGTGGCCCGACGCTTGGCTAAGATTTGACGACCTCCTCGTCGCCGACCGAATCGACTTTTTGGAAGACGATGGTGCCTGCGACGTCAAGGTCGCCTCGTATACGCTGGACAATTTCCGCCGGGAGCGCCTTTTTTTCACGATCAATCATCCGAGCAACCGGTTGATAGGCGAACTGGTCGCGGGAGTCATCCACGCCGCATTCAGACCAAGCGAGCACGTCACGTCGCGGCAGGCCGAGGAGGCCCTTCGGTCGTTCGGGACTCGAGATCTCCTCGGAAATATAGAAATTCCGATTCATCCGAGGATCGCAGAGCACTTCGAGCTGTCGTGGCTCTCAAACGACCAGGCCTACAACTTCTTCGATGAAGGCAAGCTCAGTCACGATGAATATTTCTCTCGAATGATCGACGACGTGCATGAATCCATAGCGCGCGTTCGCGGTAGCGGCGATCGGTCCGACGGATGTGTCCACCTTTAGATCGATATGAAGCGGTCGAGGACCGCGAAGAACTTGTGGCTATTGAACGGTAGCCTTTGACTGGCGCACCTATGCGCCTGCGATCAGCGAACCGACAAACGCTTCGGAAAGCAGCGTCTCGCTCTTCGACGGCATCTTCAGCGAACGGCCCGAGCTGTTCGACGTCTGGGATTTGCGCGTCTTTCTCGATGCCGCATTCGAGGAAACGCTGCGGCGGTCGTTGGTGCGAGATAGTAGCGCCACGAACCCGCAGTCCGAGGTGGAGCGCCGGTTTTGGGCGCGCTACGCCCCGGGCCAGAAGCTCTACCTGGCGGAAGCCCGGCCGCGCGACCGCGCCCACCTGCTCGTCGACAATAACGACTTCGCCAATCCGTTGCTCCTAGCCGATCGCCGCGCCTAAGCTGCATCCCGCCATCCACAAAGGGGGGGCGGCCTTCGACTCCGGCGCTCAGCCCCGCGTTCGGCGCGACAGGGTTGTTGGTTGGTCTTGCGGCATTATGGTCGCCTAGTGTCTGACGCCCCCGTTAAGCTCTCGCCGATGCT
>JBEPVY010000271.1:0-2654 GCA_041690835.1 Vulcanimicrobiota bacterium
GAAGGCGAGATGTGGCCGTACATCGGCATCGTGAAGGCCGGCAAAGCGATCCTCACCCTGCTCTCGCCCGACGGCAAGACCCACACCATCGGCGAGCGCCTGACCCACGATACGCTCAACGAAAGCGGCTCGTTCGACGGCGGCGGTGCGACCACGCGCGCCGAAGCGCTGACGGATGTCTCGATCGTCACCCTCCCGAGCGAAGCGTTCATGCATGCCTGCAAGAACGACGCGGAGCTCGCCCTCGGATTCCTGATCGCGTCCTCGCAGGCGCGCCGTCGTTCGATCGACACGATCGCCGACCTCGCGTTCGCCCACGTCTTGCAGCGGGTCGCCAAGTTCTTGCTCGGCTACGCCCGCACGTCGGTCGGCATGACCAAAGGTCTGCCGGGCGTGGAGAACCTTTCGCAGGCGCAGATCGCCGCAGCCGCCGGAACCGTCCGCGATATGGCGGCCCGCGCGCTCCTCCGCTTGAAGAACGCGGCCGCGGTCGAACTCGACCGCGGCCGCGTCAAAGCGATCGATCGCTCTCGCCTAGAGGCCTTCGCCCACAACGTCCAGGCGCCGCCGGTCTAGGCGATACGGTATGCCGTACGCGCTAGAACGCGTACGGCCGGTACTCCGCGACGAACTGATCGAGCAACGGGATGCTCGTGAGTGCCGTGCGTAGCGAATCCTCGGGGTAGCCCGATTCGAGCGTGAATTTATATGCGGCATAGACGTCGTCGGTGTCGTCCGCTCCCCAGGTGAAGAACGTCCGATAGTTCAGCTCGAGCAGTTTGCGCGCGAGCGCGGCCCCATGCTTCGACTTGACGATATTGACGTACTTGCCGTCCAGGTGCGGATACACGACCACGTTGATGGTGTTGTCGTCGGTCACCGAGACGACCGCCTCGAGCATCGACGCGTTCTTCAGGCCGCTCGAGAGCGTGCCTGCGAAGTTGAACGGGTTCTTCGCGACCTGATGGAACGTGATGCCGGAATCGTTCTGCCCGTAGGAATCCAGGGTCGCCTTGACCTTTGCCTGGGTCGCCTGACGATCGGCGAGCGACTCCGTTCCGGCGCGCGTCACCAGCGGTAGCGCGACGAGCGCGACGAGTGCGAAAAGGGCGGTCAATCTGCGCATCTAGGGGGCTCCAGTTTCTTAAGCAAGCAGTTGGTCGCCCCGTTCGCCGTCCGTCGGTATACCCATGCGGATGGAGTGGATCCAGGCCTAGGAAGCGAGCGCCTTCACGGCCTGGTCGAATGTTTTGATCTTCACGATGCGCACGTCGTGCTGATCCTTGATCTCGTCGTAGTTCTGCACCGGCACGAGAAAGACGGTCGCGCCGGCGCGACGCGCGGCGACCAGCTTCTGCATCGTGCCGGCGATCGCCCCGACCCTGCCGTCGCTATCGAGCGTCCCCGTACCGGCGATCCGCTCGTCGGCGTGTGCCTTCGAAGGACGGAGAGTGCGATAGATCTCGAGCGCGAACATCAGTCCGCCCGAACTCCCCGAGACGTTGGGCAAGGCGAAGCGCACCGGCACCGGTGCGGACGGGATTTTCTGCAGTTCACCGATGAATACACCGAGCTTGGCCCTACCGTCCATGGCGATCGTCGTGACTGCGGTCGCGCCGCGCTTGCCGAGGCGCGAGTAGACGACCTGCGCGACCGCGCCCGGCTTCACGCCCGCGAGCACGCCGCGCAACCTCTCGACGCTCGTGATCGCCGCGCCGTCGACCGTCAGCAGCACGTCGTCGGCCCGCAGCGCGGCGTGCGACGACGGCGCGATCCCGCCCACGACCACTTGCGTGCGGACCGGCGGCATCGCGTACCCGGCCGCGCGTTCGGCGACGTAGACCGAAACGTCCTGACTATCGCGCATCGCATCCTTCATGATGGACTCGTAGCGCGCGGGCGAGATGCTGGCGGGAATCACGTCGGCCGTCTTGAGCACGCGCACGCCCGGGAAGAACGCATCCAGCAAGGTGAACGGCGCGGCGTTCGGCAGCAGCGAGACGTCGGTCATGTAGAGGTGGACGCCGGGCGAGGGATGCCCGGGCACCGAGACGATCGTCGCAAGATCGAGCGCCGTACCGGGCATCAAGAGCGAGTACGGCGTCGGCAGAAACGTGCCGACGGCCGCCACGAGGGCGGCCGTCAGGTAGACTGCGAGGCGCGTACGGCCGAACCCGAAGCGCAACCGATCCAGTCCGTTAAGCTTCGACGGACTGCATCGCCATCGTCTCGTCGACGGCGGCCGTCTCGGCCGTCTGAAGATCGAACGCGGCGCGCTTGGCTTTGGCCGCCGCATCCGCGAGCGGTTGGGAGGCCGGCGGTGCCTGGGTCTTGTTGAGCGAGTCGCGACCCTTGCGGATCGAACCGACGGCGGCGGAGAGGCGCGCCTCCATCTCGCCGAGCACTTGCAGGGCGTACTGATCGGCGCCCTCGCGCACTTTTCGGGCGCGTTCTTCGGCTTCGCGCAGAACGACTTCGGCGGTGGTGCGGGCGCGCTGGACGATCTCGTTCTGATCGACCAGTTCGTCCTGCTTCGTCGACGCGTCGTTGACGATCGATTCGGCCTGCTCTTGGGCGGCGCGGATCATCCGATCGTGACCGTCGGCGATGATCTTGGCGCGGCCGACTTCCTCGGGGAGCGACGAGCGGATCTT
>JBEPVY010000272.1:0-2644 GCA_041690835.1 Vulcanimicrobiota bacterium
CGCGCGCGTCGTGGAACTCCGGGATGTCGTAGATGCCGCGCGCGTGCTTGTGCGTACCTTCGAGCAGCTCGGTGCTCGCGAGCGACTCGTTCGGATCCGAGGTCGCGTCCTGCGCGAAGAGCGTGAGATGCACGTTGCCGCCGCTCAGCACGCGTAACTGCAAGAGGTTGGCGACGACGGCGTTGGCGGGCGCGTCGTGCTCGATCAGGTTCACGCTGCCGTTGCCGGGGATCGAGACCAGGCTGCCTTCGTTCTGGACGACCCGCACGAGGAAACGTTTGGTCGCGTCGTGACCGACCTCCATCTCGTTGGCGCCCGGTCCGCCCGCGCCGCTGATGAACTGCACGACCGCCGGTTCCGGTGAAGCGTTCTCGGCGCGCAGCACGATCCGGCGATCCGGCTGGCCGGCCGGGTTGTAGTGGAAGTAGAGAAAACGCGAGGGCGTCTCGCGGGCCAGATCGGCGGTGAACAGGACGCCGTTCTCTTCGAGGCGCTCGGGATAGTCGCTGACCATCAGCGTATCCGGTGCGATGCGCGGGGCGGCCACGTTCTCGACGCGCACGCGGGTCGTCCCGTCGGCTTCGAAATAGCCCGAGCCTTGCACCAGCATGGGGACGTCGATGTCGACCACGTTGTCGGGCGCGAGCGAGGATGCGTACGTCACCTGATCGACGGTCGCGACGATCTGCGCGCCGGTCCGCGCGCTTGCAAGTCTTTTGGCGAGCGCGACCGCTTGCATCTTCACGTAGTCGGAGGTGGCCGGTTCGCCGGTCAGACGTAGCGAGGCGTCCTTGGCGATGGTGCCGGCGAGAAAGGCGACCCGGACCGGCACGTCTTGGGTGAGGCCGCGCGCGTCTTTGACCGTCACGGTGGTGGCGCCCGGCGCCTTGCCGGTCAACGTCAGCGTGCGCGTTCCCTGATCGATCGTCGCGTCGACGAGCGACGGGTCTGCGATCGCGATCGTGATGTCGCCCATCACCGAGGAGATCTGCAACACCTGCCGTTGGCCGACCGGAACGGCGGCGGCCTGCGGCTGGACGACGATCGGCGGCGGCGTCGGCGATGACGTCGGCGATGCGGTCGGCGTGGGCGAGGGAGTCGCGGACGGGGTCGGCAACGGCCCGGGCGTCTCTTGTGCGAACGTCCGCGTACCGAAGGCCGCTACGGCCAGAACCGTGGCGAGCGCCGCGGCCAGAATTGGAGCCGATCGACGATCAAGCAATTTTGGTCGCGACGCCTTCGCGGCGGACGGCCGAGGCCAGGAGCGTCTTGTAGCCGACGGATGGGAAGAGCACGGTGACCAGGTCTTTCTCAACCCGCTCGACGGTGCCCCCTCCGAACTTCGGATGTACGACCACGTCGGCGATGCGGAAGTTGTCCTCGCCGCGATCGAACGAGAGCGGTACCGGGCCGAGAGCGGCCGCCCGCAGGCAACTGTCGCACGCGCCGCAGTTCGCCTCCGAGAAGTCTTCGCCGAAATAGTTGAGGATGAAGCGGCGCCGGCAGGACGGCGACTCGGCGTACTGGAGCATCATCGCGAGCTTGCTCTGGTCGTAGGACTTCTTGGTGTCGTACGAGGCCAGGTTGAGGACCAGTTCGCGATGCTTGCGGACCGCTTCGGTCAACGCGTAGGCCGACTTGCCGCTCGGCTGGATGTAGCCGGATTTCTTGAGCAGCGCCAGGATCACTTTGAGTTTGGTGAGCGGCAGCTGGAGGATCTTGCGCAGATCCGTCACCGAGACGCCGCGCTCCTGATCGCCGAAGACCTCGATCGTGCCGAAGACCCGCTGGACTTCTTCGACGTCCGGATACTTGCCGGTGAGGAAGTAGTTCTGCACGCGCGTATCGCTCATGCGGTAGATCAGGATGCAGCGCGAGGGAGCGCCGTCGCGGCCGGCGCGGCCGGCCTCTTGGGTGTAGGCCTCGACCGAGCCCGGCAGATCGTAGTGCACGACGAAACGGATGTTCGGCTTGTCGATGCCCAGGCCGAAGGCATTGGTCGCGACGACCGCTCGGATGTTCTCGTCCATGAAGAGGTTGTGGACGGTCGTTCGATCGTGCTTCTGCAGTTTCGAGTGATAGACGGCGGCCGGGACGCCCAGCTTCTCGTTGAGATGTTTCTGCACGTCCAGCGCGTTCTTGATCGTCGCGGTATAGATGATGCCGGTGCCCTGTAAGGCCTTCTCGCCGGTGAACAGCGTCGCGAGCGCCTTGAGCTTGTCGGCGTCCTTGTCGGCGCGGCGCGCTTCGTAGACGAGATTCGGACGGTCGAAGCCCTTGACGATCGGTTTGACGGTCTCGATCCCGAGCTGATGGAGGATGTCTTCGCGCACCGCCGGCGTGGCGGTCGCCGTGACCGCCAGGACGGTCGGGTTCCCGAGCCGTTCGATCGCGTGGCCGAGGGCCAGATAGGCCGGCCGGAAATCGTGGCCCCACTGGCTGATGCAGTGCGCTTCGTCGACGACGAAGAGCGGGATCTTCAGGCTTCGGAGAATCGTCTGGAAGCCTTCGTCTTCGAGCTTTTCGGGGGTCGTGTAGACGATCTTGACGGTACCGGTCGCGATCCGCGCGCGCGTCGCGATCTCCTGATCTTCGGAGAGCGTCGAGTTGACGGCGACCACGTTCTCGATGCCGCGCTCGCGCA
>JBEPVY010000273.1:0-2621 GCA_041690835.1 Vulcanimicrobiota bacterium
AGAACAGCTCTGCAGGCTTCTGCGGCTCGTGGGGGTGCGCCGATCCGGCGTAGACATTGAGACGCGTGAGTTGGACGTCGCGCATGCGGTTCGTCGGGAGCATGCCGCGGACGGCGCGCTCGATCAGACGTTCCGGGTGCTTGTCGAGCACTTCGCGAGCGGTCTCGCTCGAAAGTCCGCCCGGGTAACCCGAGTGGCGGTAGTACACCTTCTGGTCCCACTTGTCGCCGCCCAGTTCGACCTTCTCGGCGTTGATCACGATCACGTGATCGCCGTCGTCGATGTGGCGCGTCCAGGTGGGCTTGTGCTTGCCCGAGAGGGCCTTGGCGATGCGGACCGCCAGCGTGCCGAGGCGCTGCCCGGCCGCGTCCACGATATACCAATCGTGTTGGGTCTCCGCTGTCTTCTGTTGATACGTCTGCTGCGTCCGCATGATGTCCTTGAACTACTTGAAATGCAAAGGATTTCGCGGGGTAGGCCCGCGACAACTCAGGCATCCTAACGCGAAAGGCGAGGCCCCGTCAAGCGTTATTTCCCGTTTGAATATAGTTGACAACTACTTGACCAATCAAGTATTCTGCCTGGCATGGATCACCCGTCTCTCGAGGCCACCCTCCAGCTCGCCCGGGCCCACGGTCGGGCCGCGAAAGCCCTCGACTTCGCCCTCGGTTCCCATCACGGCATCGGGGCCAACGACTACGCCCTGCTCACGGCCCTGGCGGGGGCGCCCCAGGGCCGGGCCAAGCCGGCCGACCTCGCCCGGCTGCTCTCCCTGACTCCCTCGGGGGTGACCCGCGCGCTCTTACCACTCGAAAAGATCGGCATCGTCGTGCGGCTCAAGGACGACCGGGATGCCCGGATCAGCTACGCCTCGCTCACCGAAGCCGGCCGCCGGGTCGTGAACGAAGCCCGTGTAACCGCCGAACTGACCGCGGCGGGCCTCTTCTCCCGCCTGAGCGTCGGCCAGACCCGCCAGCTCCAACGGCTGCTTGAGGACATCGCTTAGAAATATGCTATAATACGTATTGGAAGTTCCAATATATGTTAAAGCAGATATCAGGTGAGATCGGCCCGCTTCTCAAGTCGCTTCGGGGCGAGCGGGGGCTGACTCAGTCCGAGTTAGGGTCGCGCGTGGGTATGTCGCAGAGTCATATCCACAAGATCGAGGCGGGCTCCAGCGACGTCCGCCTCTCCACCTTGGTCGCTTTGCTCCAGAGCTTGGGCTACGAACTCGCCGTAGGAGACCCGCTGACGATTCGAGCGGCCCGGGTACTCGAAGAGCCTCAAGGGCGCGCGCGATTCGAATGAGGGTCTTTCGCATCGCACTCGGCGGTCGAGCGGTCGGGACGCTGAGCGAAGCGGGTTCGGGATCGCTCTTCATCTTCGACGACGGATTCCGAAACGACCCGGATCGACCGATGCTCTCCCAGTCCCTCATCGATTCCGCCGGCCGGCCCATCGACCGTACCTACGACGACGGTATCGTTCCGTTCTTCGAGAACGTGCTACCCGAAGCCGGTCCGTTGCGACGGTTCCTCGCATCTCGCAACGGCGCGAATCCGAACGATGACTTGGCGCTCCTCGATCTGCTCGGTAAGAATCTTCCCGGCAACGTCACGGCCGAAATCGCCTACGAGACGGACGAAGCCCGAGCCGTTCGCGAGCGAGCACCGCGACTCGCGCCCTCCTGGCGATTCTCGCTTGCCGGCGTCCAGATGAAATTCAGCGGAACGAAGGCGAACGGGAGATGGTCGATCGCAACGCTCGACGAGCCGGGTGATTGGATCGTCAAGCTTGGAACGGACGAACGCCCCGCGATCGTCGAGAACGAGTTCGCCATGATGTCGTTCGCAAGGGCGTGCGGTCTAGACGTACCCGAGATCGAACTCGCGCGCATCGACGCGATCGAGGGCCTCGACGAGCGCCTCCGGGTCGGCGTTCATGCATATGCGATACGCCGCTTCGATCGCGCGAGCGGCAGTCGCATCCACCAAGAGGATTTCTGCCAAATACTCGGACTCCGGCCCGAACTCAAGTATATCGAAGACGTCCCGCAGGCGACCGCCGAACGCGTCGCATCGATCGTGCGAGAACTGTGCGGGCCCGACGCGGTACGCGAATGGGTCCGCCGTTTGTTCTTCTCGATCGCGATCGGAAATGGTGATGCGCATCTCAAGAACCACGCGGTCGTCTACCCCGACGGGCGGAACCCGCAGCTATCGCCCGTCTACGACCTCCTCTGCACGTTGCGCAACGCGCACGACGACCGGCCGGCCCTCTCGATCGGCGGCAGAACGGCCTTCAACGATCTCGATTCCGACGCCCTCCGCGACTTCGCCGTCGGTGCGGCGCTATCGCCGCGGATCGTCCGCAGTGTATGCGCGGAGATGGCCGAACGGCTGGCGGAGCAATGGCCCCACGCGCGCGGCCAGGTCGAAGACCACGATCTGCGATCGATCCTGGATCATCGCATCGCCAAGGCGATGCCGAAGCTCCTCGGCTAGCGCTTCTTCTTGCGCCTGCGGTGAAAGGCTAGCCGTGAAGCTCTTTGAGCTTGCGGTCGACTTCGGTGTCGGCGATGCGTTGGCGATCGTCGAACTCGGCGGCGCCGACCGCGTCGA
>JBEPVY010000274.1:0-2584 GCA_041690835.1 Vulcanimicrobiota bacterium
GCGTCGAGGCGATCCGGCCCGGCGGACGGGTGGTGCTCTACGGCGGATCCAACGGGGATGCGAGCTTGCGCCCGTTCTCGATCTTCTGGAATCATATCGACGTGCTCGGTACGTCGATGGGCAGCCCGCGCGATTTCGAGGCCATGCTGGCGTTCGTCGAGCGCGAGCGGATACGGCCCGCGATCGATCGCGTCTACCCGCTGGCCGAGATCGTCGCCGCGGCGCAGCGCCTAGACGAAGCGCAACAGTTCGGCAAGATCGTCATCTCTATCGGGTAAGCGCGTACTCGCGTAGCGTGTCGATGTAGAGCATCGTACCGAGTTCGGCCTCGACGAGCGCGGCATGCTCCTCGCCGACGATGCTCGACCACGCCGGGTTGAGGATCGCGTTCTCGGCGGCGTCCGGCGCGCGGTCGAGGTCGCGCGAGCGGACGCGTCCTTCGCGTTCGAGCGGCAGAAGATAGGCCAGCATCTGGCGCGCGGCCGCCGGCCACAGGATCGGACGCACGCCCGCATAGATCCGCCGCACCAGATCGGGAATGGTCTGCGCTTGCAGCGAGAGCGCCAGCAACAACTCCGCTTCGCGCGTGCGCCGATGCTGGATGTACTCGCGGAGTTTCGCCTGCGCATCGTCGACGCGCGGTCCGTGGCCGCCGTAGATCGTCCGCGCATCGGCGAACGTGTTCGCAAGCCGCTGCAGCGTGCGCTGATAGTCGCGCATCGAGCCGCTCGGCGGCGCGATCGCGACCGTTCCCTGCCCGAGCACGACGTCGCCGGTGAAGAGCGCCGGATCGCGCTCGTCGTAGAAGACCAACGAGTCGAACGTGTGGCCGGGCGCATCGATCGCGCGTAAGACGAGATCGCCGTAGCGCGCGCAGTCGCCTTCGTGCATCGGCCGGTCGTGGAAGAACTCGGCGCGGTGATGCGCGTAGATCGGCGCGCCGGTCGCCTCGGCGAGCAAAGGCGCGCCGGGCCAATGATCGGGATGGCCGTGCGTGACCAGGATCGCATCGATGCGCGCACCGCGTTCGCGAGCCGCCGCCACGATCGCGTCGATGTGGCGCGGAACGGGCGGGCCGGGATCGATGCAGATGGCATGCCCGCGGCCGTCGTCGACCAGCCAGCTGTTCGTCCCGTCGAGCGTGAGCGCCGACGGATTGGGAGCGAGCACGCGCGTGACGTTGGTCACCACGCACCCTCCAGCTCGGCCGGCATCACGTAGCCCTCGTCCGGCGAGATCGGCGGCGCCACGGTGACGATCGCTTTCGTGCGCGCGTAGGCGACGAGCGCATCGACGTCGTCGAACGGCGCGAGCCGCTCGAGGTGTTTGATCGTCGGATAGACGAGATGCAGCGCCCCCTCGCGATGCTCGCGGAGCGCGTCGCGCGGATCGATCCAGCGGCCGTCGTGGGTCTCGTGTTCGTCGGCGACCGGAGTCTGATCGTCCGGTGCGATCGCGAGGAAGAAGTGCGTATCGTAACGCCGGCCTTCGTTCGGCGGCGTGATCCAACGCGAGAAGCGGACGAGCGCGCCGCGCTCCAGGCGAACGCCGGCTTCCTCTTCGAGTTCGCGCAGCGCGGCGGCGGTCAGATCGGCGTCGCCCGGGTCGAGCGCTCCGCCGGGAAAGACGACGGCGTCCGGGACGAACGGGCTGCGCGCGCTCCGGCGCACCATGAAGACCTCGATACCGGCGGGCGCCCGCTTGGAACGGACGAGCATGACGGTCGCAGCGCTTCTCGGATCGATTAGGAACCTCAGGATTCGCGGGTACGTTGTGGGAGTATGAAAACGCGAGTTGTCGCTCTAGCCGTAGCCGTCCTGTTCGCCTTGGGCACGGGATCGACGCAAGCGCAGAGCACCCCCAGTCCCGCCCCGACGGCGACGCCCGCGATCTCCGTTCCGGGACTGCCGTCGACCAACCAGATCATCAACGACGTGCTCCGGACGATCGCCGGTCAGGCGACCGGCGCGTTCGGCTATAATCCGAACGAGGCCCACGGCACGGTGACATTCTTCAAGCGCTTCGACATGCAAGTCGCGCTCCAGTTGAACAAGTATCGTCAGGTCAAGCTCCATCAAGGGACCGTGATCAATCCGCGCGGGGCGACCATCCAGCAGGGTCAGACGGTCGACGTCTGGGGCCATTCGGATCCGGACGGCACCCTCGAAGCGGATACGATCACGATCCATTAGGAAAGAGCAATCCAAGGTCCGTGTCGCTCCGTTCAATCAAACGGACAACGCACTCGTTCCCGATCTCGGGGAAGGACCTAGATTTATGAAGTTCCGTTCTATTGGAGTCATCGCAGGACTCGCGATCCTCGCGCCGCTCGCCGCTCTGGCCGCCGGTTGGCTGCCGGGCGTCACCAACGCTCCGTCGCGCTTCTCCGGCCCCGGCGTCTACACGGGCGCACCGGCCTTGCCCGTCACGCTCTCGATGGTGATCGCCGGCGGCGGTCCGAGCCACTTCGAGACGACCACCCTGGTCGGCGTCCTGGCCGGCCCCAAGGCGGGCCCGGAAGTCGCCTCGCTGACCAAGAAGTTCGGCGCGACCAAAGTCGGCAACTTCGTCAAGGTCTTCAACT
>JBEPVY010000275.1:0-2572 GCA_041690835.1 Vulcanimicrobiota bacterium
TTCATGTCCTACGGCGGCTCCGCCATCCTGACCAACTTCATGGCCGTCGGCGTGCTCCTGAACATCTACGGGCAACGCGACCGCGGCGTACTCGGCAACGCGTAGGAAGTCGAAGCCGAACTCGGCCGCGACGTCGAGATGCTCGGGCGTATGGTAGAGCACGCAGACCCGGCCGGCATTCTCGCGGGCCATCATCTTGGCGAAGGTCGCGCGCAACGCTTCGGCGTCGAACGGATTGAACAGGAAGACGACCAGATCGCCGCTCGGGAAGTCGAACGTGCGCGCGTCCTTGTTGACGAAGCGCGCCTCGCGCGTCTGCACCGGGAACGCCCGCAGGTTGTGGAAGTTCTCTTTCGCGGTCTCGTTGAGCGCGGCCGAGACCTCGACGCCGACGATCTTCGCAAAGGGCAGACGCATCGCGAGAAAGACGGCCCGGCCGAGACCGCTGCCGATGTCGACGAAGGTGGCGCCCCGGACGAACGTCTCCGGAACGTGCGCCATCAGCGCGTCGAAGTCTTCGACCGGGACGGCTTCGTAGTGGGTGGCGTGCGCGGCCGCTTCGCCCAGATACTCGGCGTCGAGTTCGCCCAAGAACAGCAACGCCTCGGTCACGACGCCGTGCGTCGCATCGAACCGCCGGCCTGCCGGTCGTATGCCCATGGTACGAGTCTAACATGAAGCGCCCGTACAAGGCTGGGGACACATTCGCGATCCCGATCGTGGGCGGACGCGTTGCGAACGGCGTGGTGATCGAAGCCGGCGGCGAAGTCGCGGTGCTCGGCCTCGGTCGCGATCTGGTCGCGCGCGTGCACGACCGGGCGTTGCATACGTTGCGCTGGCGGGTGACGGGGCGCGAACCCGGTTTCGATCGGGCGAGCTGGCCGGCGGCGGAATCGCGCTACGTGGAGTCGCCCGAGACGTTCGCGGATCGGGCGCGTGCCTTGCTCGACGGCGAGGTCTGGGTGCGGCCGCGCGTCGTCGTGCGCAACGGCGTTCTGCTCGAACCCGCACCCGATCCGCAGCTGCTTCGGGTCGTCGGCCGGCGTAGCACGAGGTTCGACGCGCGCGCTCTGATCGACCAGGTCGGCGTGACCGCGCTCGATCTGGCGGGCGTGACGCTCGCGCATCCCGACGCGATCGCGCAGACGAACGTGCGCGTGTTGCGGCTCGTCGACGTGCGCGCCGGCGACGATCTCGAGTGGCTGGCCGCGACGGCGATCACGCATCTCTACCTGCACCGCGCCTATCGTGCCGCGAGCCTAGAGCCGTTGGCGCGGATGGCGGCGCTCCGGCATCTGGACGTGCGGGGCGCCTGGCAGTTCCATCTGACCGCGATGGATTGGAAGGCCGCCTTCGGGCGGCTCGACGGCGTCACCATCGATCTCGGCAGCCGGCGCAAGAACACCGAGATCCACCGCACCTTCGCATCGCCGTACCCGGAGCCGTTCGAACGGGCGCTCGGCTCCCTCTAAGCCCGAAGCAACGCGACCGGATAGCGAAGCGACTCGGCGTCGGCCGTCACGAGCGTAAAGCCTTCGACCAGCGCTTGTGCGATCATGATCCGATCGAACGGATCCTTATGGTGCGCCGGCAGGTCGCTCACCGCGAGCGCGTGTGCATGCGAGATCGGCAACGGTTTGAACCCGAGGCTCGCGACGCGAGCCGGGACGTAGCTCGACGGGTGCGAGGGAAGATCGAGGTCGCCGGGATACTTGATCGCGATCTCCCATGCGACCGCGGCCGACACGAACACCTCGTTCGCGGCGTCTTCGATCGCCGCACGCGCGTCCGTCGAGAGCTTCTCGGGGTTGGCGGCGGACCACAAGAAGACGTGCGTATCGAGCAACAACCTCATCCCTCGCGCCCCTCGAAGAGCGCGGCGATCTCGTCGTTGCGGGCGTCGAAGTTCTCGCCGATGGTGACCAGGCCGCGATCCACGCCCAGAATTCGGCGCGCTCCGCGCGCGAGCGGGACGATCCGCACGGCTGGCATCCCGTCGATGGCGATGACCACCTCAGGTTCGACCCCGGTCGAGACTTCGCGGACGAGGCGCGAGAGCGAGCTTTTGGCATCGTGCATATTCACCGTCTTCATCGTCCTAGTTTACCACGTTTAGCTAGGCTAGTCCAATGAAGAGACTAATTGAGCCGGCCCGGCTCGATGGCGCCGGGCAGGTCCCGACTCCCTCCCCCCGAACAGGGGGCACTGGCCGCACGGTCGATCCTCCTCGAAGACGTCGAGTATAGGGTCCCGGGCAGCCGAACAAGGTTTCATAACGAGCGCGCCGGTGCGCAGAAGCGTACCCGCTCGAAGGCGATCGCAAGGCTACCCCTGGTGAGGGAGTACTGCCGGCAGGGTCGCTCGCGGAGGAGTTCGACTGAACGCCGCTCGCGCTCGCGCTAGTAGTAAGGTTACAATTTGTCTACCGAGATCCTGATCTCGAGCGACCCCTGGGAGAACCGGGTCGCCATTCTCGAAGACGGCGCGCTCGCCGAACTCTACATCGAACGCGAAGAAAAAGTCATCGGTTCGATCTACAAAGGAAAAGTCCAGAACGTCCTGCCCGGTATGG
>JBEPVY010000276.1:0-2564 GCA_041690835.1 Vulcanimicrobiota bacterium
CTGCGATCGTTACGCCGCCCGGATTTGAAAAAGAGCTGCCCAACAAGAACGACAACTCGAACAATACGAAACAGGACCAGCATAAAGACATCGAAGTCGATGTCAACAACAAGGGTAAGATCTTCGTCGACGGCACGCCCGCCGACGAATCGACGATCTATCGCGTCATGTACGATGCTTCGGTCAAGAAGCCGCACAAGCACGTCTCGATCACGGCCGATGCCAAGGCCCCGTACGGGATCATCATCCGTATCCTCGATGCCGCCAAGGAGGCCGGTCTCGAAGACGTCGGCTTCGTGACGGCATAACGTGGAGGTGCAATAAATGGCCGTATCAGTTGGACAAGAAGACGAAGTCATGTCGACCATCAACATCACGCCCTTCACGGACGTGCTGCTGGTCCTCCTGATCATCTTCATCATCCTCGCATCGGTGACACACGAGCCCAAGATGCCGGAAGCGCACAACAAAGAGCGCGTGCAGCCGTCTCAGATCGTCGTTCTGATCGACGCGAAGAGCCAGATCCAGATCGGTTCGAATACCGTCCCGATCGCAAGCGCCAAAGACGCCTTCCAAGCGCTTCAGAACCAGACGGGCAATACGTTCAAGAGCATCATCATCAAGGCCGATCCGCAGGCGAACTACGGAACGGTCCTCCAGGTGATGGACGCGGCGAAACAGGCGAATCTGACGGACTTCGGCTTGGCGAACCACATCGAAGGCACGCCGCAGGGGCAGAACAGCTAACCGATGGCAAAGAAATCACCCTTCATTACGACGGGCGAAACCGTCCGCAACTTCGTCTGGTGGGGACTCGTCATCTCCATACTGTTGCACTTCCTGATCTTGCCGTGGGTCCCCAAAGGCAATCAGGCGGAAGATCAAAAGACCGAGCAAGTCACGCTTGCCAAGAAGGCCAAGATCAGGGTTCCGACCCCGCCGCCCCCGACCCCGACTCCGCCTCCGACCCCGACTCCGCCGCCGCACGCGACCCCGCCGCCGAAACAGGCGCCGGTCCAGCCGCAGCTCAAGATGAACGTCGTGAAGACGACCAACACCAAGAGTTCGACGTCGTCGGAGAACACCTACGTCGCGCCCAAGAGCGGCACCGAGAACGGCGTTCCCGCCGGTCTGGGTACGGCATCGCCGGTTCCGGGTACGCCCGAACCTGCGAAGTGCGCGGTTCCGTACAAGGACGCGACTGCGACCAACGCGGTGCAGCCGGACTACCCCGACTCCGCCAAGGAACTCAACCTCGGCGAGGTGACCGTTCTCGTGACGGTGACCGTCGGCACCTCGGGTTCGCTCTCGAATGCAGCCGTCGCGAAGAGCTCCGGGAACTCGATGATCGACAACGCCGCGCTCCGCGCCGCACGTCAGTCGTCGTATTCTCCGAAGATCGTCAACTGCGCGCCGGTCGAGGGCGCCTATACGTTCCGCGCCGACTTCCAGCCCGACTCATAGTCGTCGCACGGACCGGTTAAGAGGCGGCGCGAGGCTCCATCGGTGACACCGAAAGCCTCGCGCCGCCTTCTCTTTATCGCGATCGCCGTCTCGCTGTTGGTGCATCTGATCGTGGCCGGCTGGTTGCAGTTGCCGTTCGCCCTGCCCCAAGACGCAAAGCAGGTCGTCACCATCTCGCACCTGCGCGTGACCCGCATCTCGCAGGCGACGCCGCCGCCGCATACGCCCGCGCCCCAGCCGAGTCCGAGCGCGCGCGCGAGCGGGCCGCCCCGTCCGGTCGCGACGAACGGCCACCCCACGACAAGTTCGGCGACGCCCGCGCCGCCCACGCCCACGCCGCCCGTCGCGCTGCCGACGGCCGCGCAGCCGTGCAAGTCGCCGAATGCGCCCGCCGGCTTGAGCGCGACGCCCGCGCCCGGCGATATCCCGGCCGCAACGCGTGCCGCGGCGACCAACGGAACGACGAGCGTGCTCGTGCACCTCAACGCCGACGGCACGGTCGCCTCGGCTGCGGTCGCGGGCTCGTCGGGGAACGGCTCGCTCGATCTGGTCGCGCTCACGATGGCCAAGGGCGCGCAGTACGTACCGGCCTACAAAGCCTGCAAAGCGATCGCCGCAGACTATACGTTCGCGGCCAAATGGGTCGCCTGGTAGGGTGGGGATGTCCTGAAGGGGTTTCCATGACCGCCCTCGGCCGCTTTTTCGCGAACTCTTCGTCGCTCTTCGGTCACAACGCTACGACGTTGCTCCCTCATCGCTCCTCGATTTCACAAAAAACCGGCTCGAGGATCGATCACGGAAACCCCTTCAGGGCATCCCGGCTTAGAGGACGCCCATGTCGCGCAGGAGATGGAGCGTGTCGATGTAGCGCTGGAGATGTTCGCCCATCTCTTTGTCGACGTCCAAGAACGCGACGCCGGTGCGATGTCGTTGCATCAGCGGATCGTAGCGCGACCAGCGGACCGTGCCGCGCAGTCGGAGGACCGGCTGAGTATCGCCGCGCAGTTCGAGCTGGACCGAGACAGGTGCGTCTTTGCCAAGCTCGGCGTTGGTGAGCATCGCCATCCCGCCGAGCGCGATGTCGTACGTCTCGGTGAACT
>JBEPVY010000277.1:0-2531 GCA_041690835.1 Vulcanimicrobiota bacterium
TCGTTCGCGTTCATGAACGGCATCTCGCTTGCGATCATCTCGTTCGTCGGGCTGGAATCGATCTCGCACGCCGCCGAAGAGACGAACCGACCGGCCTCGATCGTGCCGCGCACCTCGGTCGCGCTGATCCTCACGATCCTGATCTTCGCGCTGGCGTACTCGAACTTGGCGCTCGGCATGCAGCCCTCGCATCCGGTGCCGCTCGACGCGCACGGACACGTGCAGATGTTCTGGCAGTTCCTGGGGACGGTGCAGAACCAGGATAAGGCCGTCGCCGTGCTCGCTTCGAATATCCCGTTCTTCGGCTCGCTCGCGGCGCTCTACGTCCCGGTGCTGGGCGCCATCCTCCTGTTGATCTCGTCCAACTCGGGCGTCTTCGGCAGTTCTCGCATCGCCTACTCGATGAGCCAGTTCCAGCTCTTGCCGAGCGTCTTCCAG
Organism: Vulcanimicrobiota bacterium; assembly: GCA_041690835.1. Classification (GTDB taxonomy): domain Bacteria; phylum Vulcanimicrobiota; class Vulcanimicrobiia; order Vulcanimicrobiales; family Vulcanimicrobiaceae; genus JALYSX01. The sequence continues at coordinate 439 of JBEPVY010000277.1, forward strand.
CGGGTGCACAAGAAGTTCAAGACGCCCATGCTCTCGATCCTCACGTTCTGCGGTCTAGCGGTGATCGAGCTGATCTTCGCCGCGTTTCAGGGCGACAGGGGCTATGAGTTCCTGGGCGATCTCTATGCCTTCGGTGCGGCCGCCAGCTACACGCTGGTCTTCATCGCGCTGATCGCGTTACGGCTGCGCGACCCGCTCACGCCGCGTGCGTTCAAAATTCCCGGCAACTTCAAGATCAAGTATCGCGGCGAAGACTGCGAGATCCCGCTGCTCGGGATCGTCGGATTCATCGGCATCTTCATGATCCTCATCTTCGTGCTGCTCACGCACCATATCGGCCGGATCGCCGGGCCGTCCTGGCTGATACTCGGCTTCATCATCTACGCGATCTACCGGAGCAAGAAGGGCTTGCCCGTGTTCGGTTCGCAGAAGCGCGATTGGAGCGCGGATCAGATCAAGATCCTGCGCAACGCGGGCGAACTAGAACTGATGGACGAGCTGGTGCAGAAGCTCAAGGCGCGCGGCCGCTCGACCGGTGGCTCGCCGTGAAATCGTTCACCCAGTCCTCCGGCTACGCACGCGCGAAGATCGTCACCGGGGCGCTCTTCGTGATCCTCGGCGCGTTCGTCATCTTCCGGTTCGTGACGTCCACCGTCGCACTGCGCTTCGAAGCGATCCCCGGTTACGCGTTCGGGCTCGCGCTCGCCGGACTCGGCGCGTGGCGCATCTGGCCGTTGCTCCGTCGGGGACGCACGTGATCGTCGGCGGCTACACGGTCACCTGGATCGGTGCGGTCTGCGCGTTCGCGACCGTCCTCAGCACGATCGCGGTGCTCTACTGGATGTTGCATCCGCCTCAGACGAAAGCCGACATCGCCGCGAAGGCTGCAGAGTCGCAGCTGCAGCGCACCATGGCCACCACCATCGTCGTGTTCTCGTCGGAGATCCGGTCCGAGCACATGATGGTCCTCGCGGCCCGGCTGGCGCGTGGTTCCAAGACGGAATTGATGGCGGTCTACGTGATCGAGGTCCCGTTCACGCTGCCGACCCAGGCACCGATGGACGAAGAGGACCGGAACGCCCTCGATACGCTCGCCGCCGCCGAACAGATCGCGAAGAACCACGGCGTCGACGTACGCACCGAGATCCTTCACCACCGGTTCACCACCCAGGCCGTCCTCGAACTCGCCAAGCGCGAGAACGCCGACCTGATCGTGATCGGCTCGTTCCGCGAGGGAGGCTATACGGGCGCGCCGCTCGGCCGCACGATCGAGGCGATCGCCGCCAGCGCCAAGTGCGACGTCCTCATCGGGGTCGAAGGCAAACACGGCAGCTTGCTTGGCGAGGACCCCCCGCAGGCGGCCGACGGAACGAACGCCAACCCCGTTTCAAACGTTACGACATCGTAGAACTCGCCCGGAGGAACCCATGATCGCCAAACGTCTCGCCACCCTAGCTCTCGCCGCGCTGGTCGCGGCCGCCGGGCTCTCGGCTCCCGCGCACGCCGCTTCGACGCCGGCCATCGCCGCATTCGAGAACGCCTTCGCCTCGATCAACGACTACACGTTCAACCTGCGTTCGCACGAAGTCAAAGGCAGTTCCGTACAGGACCGCGTCTATCAGTATTGGTTCATGAAACCGCACTTCGCGAAGACGCTCATCAACTCGGGCGACGGCAGCGGTTCGGGCGGCGTCTGGGCCGGCGGCGATCAGGTCAGCGGCCATCAGGGCGGCTTCCTCTCCGGCATCCACCTCAAGGTCAGCATCCACGACGGCCGGGCGACTTCGCTGCTCGGCTACACGATTCCGGACGGTCTTCTGCAGAACGTGGTCGGCCTCTATCGCAACACGCCGGGCCAGCTCTCCCAGCACGCCGGCGGCAAAGTCGACGGCGTCTCGACCGACATGGTCGAACTGGTGCCGTCGAACCCGGCATCGCTCAACGGCGCGACCCGCTGCACGATCTACTTCTCGACCGCGACCCACCTGCCGGTCCGCAACATCTGCTATACCGGTTCGAGCGCGATGCTCGACCAATCGTTCAACAACGTCAAGACCAACGTCGGTCTCACGCAGAACGACTTCCCGTTCTAG
>JBEPVY010000278.1:0-2530 GCA_041690835.1 Vulcanimicrobiota bacterium
TCGGTCCAGGGAGTGCTCGAAACGGCGCTCTCGCGGATCTTCGAAGAACCGATCCGGTTGACGGCCGCAGGCCGGACCGATTCGGGCGTTCATGCCAGCGGGCAGGTCGTGAGCTTCACGACCGCCCGCTCTTCGTTTCCGTTCGAGCGCCTCCACCTCGCGCTCAACAGCGCGCTTCCGAACGACCTCAGCGTTCGCGACGCGGCGATCGTCGACGACGGCTTCTCGGCGCGCTTCTCGGCGGTCGCGCGCTCCTACGTCTACGCCATCTTCAACCGGCGCGAACCTTCGGCGCTTTTGACGACCAGCGCCTACCACGTCTACGCCGCGCTCGATCTCGACGCGTTCGGCGACGCGGCCGCCCACCTGATCGGAAAGCATGACTTCCGGTCGTTTTGCGGGACTCCGCCGGAGAACGGCAACACCGTGCGGACCGTCAATTCGCTCACCGTCCGGCGCTACGGCAACTTGATCCGGGTCGGGATCGCGGCCGACGGGTTCTTGCACAACATGGTCCGGATCGCGGTCGGGACGTTGCTCGAATGCGCGACCGGCAAGCGCGACGCGGCCACCATCCCGACGATTCTTGCCGAGCGGACGCGCCCGGCGGCAGGTCTGACGGCGCCTCCGCACGGACTCTACCTGGCCGGTGTGCGGTATCGCGACGGCTACGATTCCTATTGCGAGCCGCCGCTCTTTGGGGCTTAGTGCCCATTCTTTCAATCTTGCCCGTAACTCCGGCGCGGAGCCCGGGTAGTGAGCAGTCGGAGGGACGATGAGCGACCAACAGGTCGTCGGAAAGTTAGGCCGCGTGACCGGGACGATCGAGCCCGGCAAGGTCGGCGAGATCTCGTTGCCGGTTCGCGGTTCGAGCGAATCGTTTTTAGCGCGCACCGATGACGGGACGGCGATCCCGGTCGGAACGCGCGTCGTCGTGCTCGAGTATCTCCCCCCGCGCACCGTCATCGTCACCGCCGTCGCATAACTCGAAGTAAGGGGTCGCACACCATGGGTGTCATCGAAGGGTCAGTCCTTACCATCGCCATCATCGTCGTGGTCGCCATCGTGCTCTTCGTGGTGCTCTTCAAAGCCATGTGGCGCGTCGCCGAGCCGAACGAAGCGCTCGTCATCTCGGGCGTCCGCCAGGGCGGCGGCGATCAGCTCGGCTTCAAGATCATCACCGGTCACGGGACGCTCGTGCTGCCCGGCGTGCAAGTGGTCCGTCGTCTCTCGCTCGATCTGCGCGAGTCCGAACTCACGACCGACTGCGTCACCCAACAGGGCATTCCGGTCTCGATCCGCGGCGTCGTGATCTACAAGGTCGGCGACGACTACGCGTCGATCGCCAACGCCGCTCGCCGCTTCTTGGATCAGCAAGCCCAGATGGACGGACGGATCCAGAGCGTCTTCACCGGCCACCTGCGCGCCATCGTCGGCAGCCTGACGGTCGAAGATCTGATCCGCGATCGCGATAAGGTGACGTCGACGACGCGCCAAGCCGCGGGCGCGGAGATGGAGAAGCTCGGCCTGGTCATCGACTCGTTGCAGATCCAAGAGATCGACGATCCGACCGGCTACATCGAGAATCTCGCCAAGCCGCACACCGCGGAAGTGCAGAAGCTCGCGCGCATCGCGCAGGCCTCGGCCGATCGCGAAGCGACCGTCGCCGAGCAGCAGGCCGTCGCGCTCAAGGCCGAAGCCACGCGCGACAGCCAGATCAAACAGGCGTCGTATCAGGCCGACATGGACAAGGCCAAGTCCGAAGCCGATCAGGCCGGTCCGCTCGCGTCCGCGATCGCGCAACAGCAGGTCGTGGTCGAACAGACCAAGATGGTCTTGCTCGAGGCCGATCGCAAAGAGAAGCAGCTCCAGGTCGACGTGCGCAAACCGGCCGATGCCGAAGCCTACGCCGTCAAGGTCCGCGCGGAGGCCAGCCGCGACGCGGCGATCGCGCAAGCCCAAGGCGAAGCCCAACGCGTGCAACTCGAAGCCGAAGCGAAGGCCAACGCCACCCGCGTCACCGGCCAGGCCGACGGCGATGCGAACAAGTCGCGCGGTATCGGCGAAGGCGAAGCGATCCGGGCTAAGGGTCTCGCGGAAGCGGACGCCACCAAAGCGCGCGCCGATGCGCTCGCGCAGAACCAGGATGCCGTCATCGGCCTGCGACTCGCCGAGAACTGGCCGCAGATCGTGGAACAGGCCGCCAAGGCGTTCGGCAACATCAAGAACATGACGGTGCTCGACGGATCCGAGGGCGTGAGCAAGACGCTCGGCCAGATCATCGGGGCCGGCTCGTTCGGTCTGAACATGGTCCGCGACGCCATCGCGAAGAAGAAGGACGGCAACTGATGCGCGAGCCGGAGTCGTTCCTCGATCGCCTCGTGCGCGTCGTGCGACAGAAGTTCGCAGCGCGCGCGCGAGTGATGGACGATCCGGCCGAAGCCATCGACGTGTTGATCGGCGAGCAGCTCAACGCGATCGCGTTCGCGCGCGCCGACCTCGCGCGCGTCGCCTCGGCCGAGAAGCGGCT
>JBEPVY010000279.1:0-2505 GCA_041690835.1 Vulcanimicrobiota bacterium
AAGCCCTTGCCCGGCATCTCGTCGTAGATGCGCATGGTCTGCGGGTTGAGGATCTCGATCGAGTGCGAGCGGTTGTTGGCATCGAAGATCAGGATCGTCAGATAATCGCGGTTGGTGATCTCGACCGACTCGACCACGAAGACGTTCTTGGCCGAGAAAAACTCATGCCCGCGCTTGCTCCGGCTTGAGACTTCGTAGAAGACCCGGTGCCGGACGAAACGGTTCAGAATTTTCCGGAGCGTCGCGAGCGAGGCGAGAGTCTCGGTGCGATTACCCCTCGTGTAGATGATCTTCACGGCGGATTAGCGGACTTGCACGGGGCCGGAAGCCTGCCCTGCCGAAAGTGGCCGCGCGATGTTCTCGGTACCCGATATCGCCGTCATCGGCGTCCTAGCCCTCTTGCTCTTCGGCCCCGACAAGCTACCCGGCCTCATGCGCCAGGCCGGCAAGTTCATGCGGGACGTTCAGAACACGTCCCACTCCTTCGTGGCCGAGATGGAGCGCGCGGCCGATGTCACCACGGCGCCTCGCGCGGAGCCCCGGGTGGTGGAGTCGCTGATCGCCCCGACCGATGACCCGGTCGGCGAGCCGGTCGAGGAGCTTGCGGACGCCGCCGCCCCCGTCGAGCCGACGGGCGAACACGAGCCGACGCCGCAATAAAAAGCGATCATGCGGAGTAGCTATGGCTTGATGCTGGTCGTCAGCTGCGGCGGCTCGGCGATCAGCGCCGAATCGGGTAGGGCTTGGCGTACGACATCGTGATGCATATCGTTCCAGGCAAGATCGACGATCGGCGCGAGCGTCTGGAGCCAATGCGTTCCGTCCGACTGCTGATAGTACGAAACGGGCTCTCCCCAGAATGCGAGGTATCCGGCGGACAGGGTCGTGTACGACGTCGGGACGACCGTATCGTTCTTGCCGGTGAGCGCGTAGAGCGGAACCCCACGCAACTCCCGCGCGGCCGCGATCGCGTCCGCTCTATTGTTGAGGCCGCCCGAGATGCACATCAGTGCGGCCCAATCCGCCGTATGCACGGGTCCGACTTCGAAGACGGAGAAGCCGCCCATCGAGTAGCCCGCGAGATATTGTCTGCGGGTATCGATCGAGAATGCGTTCTTCGCAGCGGCCAGCGCGTCATAGATATCCGAGGTTGCCGCGTGGCGAAAGCCTTGGTAGCCGCGACCGTACGGGGCGATCACGATCGAGCCGGTCGTCTCCGCCAGGCGCGTGATCTCCGACCACGAGAGCAACTGGGATTCGGTCTGCCCGCTGCCGTGCAGAAAGACGACCAGCGGCGCGGGATGCTTGGAATCGTAGACGCTCGGCACGTAGACCGCGATCGGCTGGAGCGTGCCGTCGCCGCTCGCACGCACGAGGGTGGTGCCGAGGCCGCGGATTCCGGCGAGCCGGTGCGGACTTCGGGCTACGTACTGGGCGACGATGTCGTTGTCGAGCGTTGCGACGCTGGTCGCGTCGGCACTCGGCTTGGCGAGCGCCTCGATATCCGCGTCCAAGCGGAAGACGTAATCGTACGCGACGTCGCGCCCGGTGACGGATTCGAGCGAGGCGAGGTTCGCGACATACGCGTCGCGTGTGTGGGTCAGGACGGCGGCTAGGGCGACGGCTGCCAGCATGCCCCGGTAACGCACGAAGGCCGCGCCGTGCGACGGTGCACGGCGTGGCCCTTTGCGGATCCCGGATCGGGCTAGATGTTGAAGTTGGAGCGGATCTCGTTGATGCGCTGAGCCACTTGGCTCTTGACCTGGTTGTGGAGCGCTTCTTTCTGCTCGTCCGGCAGGCGCCGATAGATCATGTAACCGGCGGCCGAAACGAGCCCGCCGAGAATCCCGACGAGTAAAGCCTTGCCGACATCGCCGGTCGCGTCGTCGCCCTCCGGCTGATTCGAACCACCTTGGCCCTGGAAGTTGCTTCCGCCCCCATTGTTACCCGACCAACGTTGCTCGGGCGGGGTCGCCCGGAAACTCTCAGACATGCTTCCTCCTACTGGTTGCTTGACCATGATACCCCGAAAGGGGCGCTCTTGTTACGCTTCGCGTTCGGTCCGGATGCGAACGTGTTTGGGGCACTGTGCGGCGATCTGTGCGATGGCGAGCTCGGCCGTCGCTACGATCGCGACGACGGCCGGGTCGTCGCGGCGGTCTTCGGGCCAACGGAGGGCGAGCCGGCCGGAGCGCTGCTCGACCTCGAGCGCGACCTTGGCGTGGGCTTCGAGTCCGAGCCGGGCGGCCTGGAGAATGCCCGAGACGGCGGCGCAGACCACGTCCTCGCCGTACACGGCCGTGTCGGCGTGCCCGTCGGCAAAAACAGAGGACAGCCGGTTACGGCTGTCCCTGTGAAACGTCACCTCAAGCATCGGGCTTGCGGATCAGAGGCTGATCTTGGTGATCTTGACCTGGGCGAAGGGCTGGCGATGGCCGTTCAACTTGCGAATGCGCTTCTTCGACTTGTAGCGGAAGACCAGGATCTTCTTGCCCTTGCCGTGGC